>JBQNBL010000049.1:0-3227 GCA_052169955.1 Treponema sp. | reverse complement strand
ACAAAACACAACCAAATATTATGCTACATTCCAATAAAACTACAATTCTTGCAATTTTTTTTGACTCTGCCAGTTCTGTTGAATTCATTTGCATATTGGGATGATTAACAGTACCTACTATTTCAATATACACAGTTGCAATTGCTAATATTCCTAATAAAATTTGTATGTGTTCAACTAAATTTGTACCTATAACCATTACAATTAAGCATGATGCTACTGTTGCCAAATAGCACTTGTAAAATTTATCTAAATGATATCCGCCTGTCCTCTTTCTTAATTCAAAGAAAAATATAAGAAAAAAGATAGTTGGCAGAAAATTATTAGTTATTAAGCTGATTAGCATTATGCTACCAATTGTAATGAATTTTTCTACAAAACAGATAAAAGTATAAATATATCTTTCTTTCATCTCTTTATCTATTATTTTATTTTCTATCATTTGTGATATCAGATTAGTTGCTAATTTTTCAACCATAACTGTGCCTCCTCGTGTTAAGTTAAGTATAGCAACCTTTATTAGAAAAACAATACCTATTGCAGAAAACGACCTTATTTTGCAGAAAACGGCAAAAAAGTGACTTGCAAACTTGCAAATCACTTTTTAATGTTTGATAGCAGTATCGAAAAATAAAATTCTTCTTTATCATTTTGTATCACATATGAACCTTGGTATTTTACTATAACATCAATGATATTTTTTACTCCAATTCCATGCTCATCCATATTATATATCTTTGATGTCTGTATTTCTCCGTTCCTAATGTCAAGTTTGCCGTCATAGGTATTCTTTACAGATATAATGATGCTGTCACACTCTTTCATAAACTTCATCTTTATAACTTTTTTGCCACAATATTTTTCACACGCCTCTATAGCATTGTTCAGGAGATTAGATAAAATTATGACAATGTCTTCATCAGCAATACTTATATCGGATAAATCATTGAGCTGAAAGATAAAAGTAATCCTTTTATCTGATATTTCCCTATATTTACTGTTTAATATTGCATCAACAATAACATTATTTGTCTTGATATAATCCACTTCCCGGCTTAGATTTCCGCTTATATTTCCCACATAATTCTTTAATTCATCGTATCTCCCTGCCGACAGCATAGATTCTATACATAGAATCTGGTTTTTATATTCATGCGTCAGTTTCCTCTGCTTAACAAAGTTTTCGGAAACAGATCTGTACATTTCAGTTTGATTTTTAACTTTCAGCCTAAAAATTTGACTTTCACGAATCTTTATTTCACGCTTTAATATATCATTAAGCAGATAAAATACTGCAAAGTTCATTCCTGCCAGACACAGAGCTATAGGCAAAAATACATTTCCCCATTTTTGATTCTCAATACTTCCTAATGTGATTATTAAGGCAATAATAGTGAATATGGTAAATATTGGAAAAAAGATAAATCGAAGTAAATCTGTATTTTTCAAAACATATGATGATTTATCTCCGATTTTCTTTCTGATTAATAGAACTATTAAAAATAGAACTATTTTTGACATAACTGTTAGCAAACCTGCACTAATCAAATGTGATTCATTTATTTCTGCAATGCTGTTAAAAAGTGAGATATTTAGCCAAAGAGTAAAATAATCTGCCGAAAGCATTAAGCCTTGGAATAATACCGAAAGAATAAACGACTTGCCAGGATTTATTCTAAAATATAAACTCATAAACAGGGCAATTATGATAACAGCCAATATTTGTTTTAATATGAAGCTGTCATGAAATACTGAGGCTGTCAAATATCCACAGACTATTAAGCTAAAAAGAATGGCGCAGTTTCTCCTGACATTTTCACTTCTCTTTTTACCAAAGCTTTCAAAGAACATTTTACAGCATATTAATTCAAGTGAAATCAACACTACATCCTGTATATAATCAAAAAACATCTATATTTCTCCCTTATATGACACAAATATTTCCTGAACAGATTTATATCTGGCTTTTGGTATTTCAAGCTTAATGCCATTATTTAGTGCAGCTTCATACCGGCTTATTTTTACTATATGCTTCATATTAACCAGATAGCTTTGATGTATGCGTAAAAAATGTTTATCGGCTAGTTCATTTTCTATATCATCCAATTTAGCGTATAGTGAATACTTATTTAGCACATTCTCCATAATATTAAATTCTAGTTTATGTAACCGGCTTTCTATATACAATATCCGCTCTAATGAAATGTTCCTTATACCTTCATTAAAATTAAAACTTATCTTTTTTATGGCATAGTTCATCTTCATGCTGATTGTATCCATACACTCAGTCACTAAATCACTGAAGTTTTCATTATTTTTTAGTATATACCTTATGGCGCCTACACTATATCCCTGAACTGCACAGTTAATGAATGCCGTTACAAAGACTATAAAAATATCACTGTTTACTTCCCTTATTTTTTGTGCGGTTTCCATTCCGTCCATCTCATCCATATTTATATCCAGGAAAATAACATTATACTTTGTCAGGTTTATACCTAAATTTACAAAGCCTCTCCCTGATTCGAATTCATCTATCTCATACAATATTCCGTGGATATTAAAATAATCTGCTAAATTTTCACGGATATTCTCTCTGAAATATCTTTCATCATCACATATGGCAATTTTGAACATATATCTACCCCGCTATAAGTTTGATTTTGCATATATAAAAGAATTTCGGAGTTTTCTGCTCAAAACTTTATGATTACCATAAATATTTAACACAAATATGACAGGCTCTAATCTAAATATTATTGCCGGTCACATTATAAAAGTATACTTTTGCTATCTTTCAAAGTTACGGATTATATTCTCATAAATCGCCATATTTTTTCGATAAAGCTGAACCAAATCATATCTTGCTAATATCTGCATATCATTGATTCTTTTTTCAAAGATGGACATAAAATTATACCTATCATCTAAATGGGCAGCGCCTGTATCAACAGGAAATGAAGACAGCCATTCTCCTCTATCTACTTTATTATGTGCCTCTAGTGCCTGCATTTCAACAACTGTCGCATTTGATGGATTAATATTCTTTATAGCAATCTTTTGTTCAAAAGCTTTACCATTTTCATCAACGCCCTTAGCAATTACTACCGGGTTATCTTGTGTTGATTCTTTAGCATACTCAATATAAAATGAAAGCCCACTTCCATAACCACCTGAAAATATCATATCATCAGTTTTCAAGTAAACTTGTACAGATTTATTTAGTT
>JBQNBL010000048.1:0-3589 GCA_052169955.1 Treponema sp. | reverse complement strand
CATAAAATTATTTTATTAATTTTTGTTGTAGTAAGTAGACACTAATGACTTATAGTATCTCCTGTTATGAGATGCTAGTCAAGAGCCTAAATTTATTTTTGAGCGAAATAAATGGTATAGGCCGGTTCCGCACATGCCTACCTTCAGGCAGGTCAACCTAACATTCGCTTAACCTGCATTGTCTCAAAGGCAATATCAGATTGAAGCGGATGTTAGATGTGTTATTAGTATATTTTATAGTTATTTATTAGCAAGAAAAAACTACTTCCCGCTAATAATATTAGTATTGGGAGATATAAAAATAATACTGTTTTAGAGAAAAAAGCCTCAACATATGAATAACCATTTCCTTTATATAGATGTAAAGGTATTTGATAAACTTCTATTTCAAAGTTTTTTGTATATCCCATTACATCATTATAAATACCTCTAAATTTTCTCTCTTGTTGCAAGTAGAATGCGTCCAAAAACCAAAATATTAGTAGAGGTACTATTGTAATTAAAATGAAAGCAACTTTTTGCGTCGATGCAAACACTGCTAATAAAGCTACTACTATTGTTATGGCAAAGCCTTTTAACTGAAAAGAATTACTATTCATTCTTGTTATTAATGCTTGTAAATAATCTAAGTATTTTCGATTATCTTCAGAAAAATTTTCCATTATTATTCCTCCACTGGCAATATATTATATAAAGCATCTAATCCATATCCTCCATCATTTTTGTATTTTTGATGCCATTGTTCAAACACGTCTTTTGTTATTTCTTTTAAATGTAATGTATTTAGCCTATAAGCTATATTGCTGAAATCTTCAGCAGACTCTCTTAGTAATTTGTTTCTATGCTCTTCTTTTGATTTTCTTCTTAAACTTTGTGACAAAGCAATTTCTGCAAAAATCCATGGTGAATTAGTAGCCTCTATTAGCTCTTTAGTATTTAATGAATTAGGAGTATCTATGAATAATAAACATTCAGTTTGGTCGATCATTTTCATCAAAGAAATAGAAAGCATCATATGTACATGACTTGTTGAATAGTTACGTTTTGCATATGAGTAGCTCAGGACGGCCATTACGACAGAATAGATTACCAATCTGTTTTAATAATTCAACCGAGTAACCCCATACACATGAATCAATAAAAGACTTAAGACGAAATTTATCATATAAAAAGCCTGCTAAGGTATTACATATTTTTCATCAGCATGTGAATGTGATATAAATATATCTGCCTGTATTTTGGGGAACCAATTTGACATAATTGCATCACCATCTAAAGTGTTTCGTGATAGAGCAAATTCATTCAATTCTTTCTCTACTTGAACGCGGTATTCTTCATAAAATTTTAACCCAATGGAATAGAAGTGTTTATTATAAAAAGACTTATAGAATTGCTCATTATATTTATCAAATTTGAATTTATAACCACTATACATTTGATCTCCTTTTGCACCAAAGGTGTCCATCTAACATTGTTTTAAAACGCAAACCGGTTTGTCAGCATTGAAAACGGTGTTATGTGATTATTCATAGTCCATTTTTTATATTATGAATTCTAGATGGTTTTGAAACTCTCGGAAGTTTTAAACTAATTGAATTATAATCGACTGACATTACTTCAGCTACTATATTATACAGAGGATGTTCGTAATATTTTAAATTGATTATATCTCCTGCTTTTATGAACAACTTAAATCTACCACCTAGAAAGTACCTATCACAATCCTTCTTCGTCATAAACAATTCTAGTTTCCATAAGTCATTATTTGCCTTAGAAATCTCAGAAATAAATAATTGGTAATCTATATTTTTATCTTTATAACTATCGATTTCATTCCACATAACAGGATAATTTTCTAGCATAAAATTAATCTGATATATCATCTCTCCTGAATAGTGTTCAGAAGTTGTATTGATTGTTAAACTTTCCCCAGTCTTAAACTTTGCTTCAGTCTTACCAAAATAATATCCATAAAGGCACTTTATTAAATCTTCGATTTTTTTTTCTTCAAAATAAGCTTTTGAAGAAGAATTTATTTTTTTCCCAAAATAATTTTTGAAATCTTCAAAATTTATATTTTTATCAACTTCACAAATATTAAACTCAATACTTTCCAACTTGTTATTCGAGTTGGAATAGTATTTATCTTCTGAAATTTCTATAATAAATCCATTATAATTTAACGTCGATAAAGTATAATTCAAATTCATAGTAATACTCCTAATATTTTTTATGAGTTAAATGGTATTCGCCACATTGGTTGCAATGATAAACAAAAAGTTGTGTTCCTTTTTCATCAAAAATAATTTTTGCTCTTGTTTCAGCCGCTTCGCTTGTTGGATATCCTTGTTTAAACTTTCCAGAAGAATCTAAACAATTACTTTTATGATTTGGAGTTTGTCGTTCTTTTTGTGAAAGGTGCCAGTAACCACATCGTGAGCATTCATAACTTACTTGTTCATTTCCATATTGTCTTTTTACATATTCAATAGCTTCTTGAGCTTCATATTCAGATTCATAAGTTTTTAAGAGTGAACCATCTTTTTTCTTGCAAATATCACTATCAAACATATTTCCTCCAAAATTGCTACCCGAAGGGCAATCCGCATAACATGCCCTCGCCCCTTCTTCGCTATACCATAAAAACCAATAATTTACAACCTAAACTGCCGAAAAACAAAAAATTAAATCTTTCTACCATAAATACAAATCGGATAAATGAACAGCCGGCAAATTAGGACTATCCTCACTAAACGGAGCAAAGAAAAATCACATACTGTCTATATGGCTTTGAATGCCTAGACCGTCGTAGCTTAGGACATGGGTGTAAACCATAGTAGTTTTAACATCGCTGTGGTCGAGAAGCTCTTGTATGGTGCGGATATCATAACCGACTTCAAGCAAGTGCGTTGCAAATGAGTGGCGGAAAGTGTGACAACCTATCGGTTTTGGGATGCCGGACTTTAAAACCGCTTCATGCAGAGTTCGCTGAATAACCGAAGGATCGATATGATGCCGTCCCTGCTCACCAGTTTCTTTATTTTGCCATCGGCGTGCTTGTGGAATCCCCCATTGCCATGTCCACGCTTTACCTGTAGCGGGATATTTTTTGCAAGAGCAAACGGAAGCGACACCGAACCGAAACCATCCTTGCAGTCTGCCTCATGAATACGCCGGACCTTTTCCAAATGCTTTTGAAGCGGAAATTTAAGCAAAACAGGTAGTACTGTTTTACGGTCTTTAGCACCTTTCCCGCAGTGTACCGTAATTTCATTTTTCTCAAAATCAATATCTTGAATTCTTAACCGCAAAGCTTCCATAAGCCACATTCCAGTTCCGTAAGGCAAGCGGATAAGAAGCTCGTAATCATTTTCAGGCAAAAGAGAGAATATCTTTGCAGTTTCCTCACGGGTCATTACGGCAGGCAACTTTTTGGGCTTTTTAGCACGGACTATATTTTCAGGAGTCCTTATAGTTAACCCTAATATATTTGGCTCTTGACTAGCATCTCATAACAGGAGATGCTATAAGTCGTTAGTGTCTACTTACTACAACAAAAATTAATAAAATAATTTTATGCTTTGAATCT
>JBQNBL010000047.1:0-3635 GCA_052169955.1 Treponema sp. | reverse complement strand
ATATTAAAATAACGGTTAACAGTATTCCTATTTACACCTACAATTTTAGCTGTTGCAGTAGCTGTTGGAGATTCAAAGCATAAAATTATTTTATTAATTTTTGTTGTAGTAAGTAGACACTAATGACTTATAGCATCTCCTGTTATGAGATGCTAGTCAAGAGCCTACCAAATTAGACAAGATATAACTGTATTTGCACGAAGCAATTATATTCCATTTCAATTCCAAGAAAATAATACAAAGATTTTTTATTTTAAAGATGATCATCATCCTAATGGTAGGATAATCATCCCTGCTGGTGTAAAGATACTTGGAAATCAATCTTTGGGAAATGCAGATATCACTTATATAGATTTTTCAGAAGTCAACTTAAAAGAAATGCAGAAAAATTGTCTTAAGAATAACATAAACTTAGATAATGTTGACCTTTCATCTTGTACCGAGTTCACAGTACTTGGAGCTTTTCAAGGATGTACTAATTTGAAAACTATTAATTTTTCAAGATGCACAAAGCTTGCTACAATTTGGAATAGTTGCTTTAGTGGATGCACTGGACTTACTGGTATAATGGATCTTTCGAGTTTTACAAATCTAAAAAAAATTATGGGAGGTGCTTTTGGAGGTTGCACTAATTTAACAGTTAAACTTCCTAGTAGCATTACTTCAATAGAATCTGCTGCTTTTGGAAATGGTAGTTGGCCTCAATACTGCATGAAAGTTCTTGTGCCTAATGAAGACATAAAAAAATTAGTGAAAGATTCAGGATATGATGAATCAAGAATTGAAGTTCAGCCATAGTTTATATAAGACATCTTATAAGAAGTTTTAAAAGACTAATTTTTAAGGGCATTCACTAATTTTTAGTGAATACCCTTTGTTTTGCCAGTAATTTCCTAATTGAGCATATACACGTCTAAACTCCAATGAGTTTCAAGGTTTTTCCATTATAAACTGCGCAAGAGTATTTCAAAACAATCTTACATTATTCCAAGAGATGTGCTTTATGTCTAATATTTTATTGCATCTAAATGGCATTCTTTCAACAATATTTGTGACTCAGGAGTCTTTGCAATAAGTTTTCTTAAATCTTGCTCAAGGTAGTAAAATCATCTATACTTCCAAGCGATTCATTTTGTCAAGGAGAAATTAATGTTTGAAGTTAGAGTAGAAGCAGACTTTGCAGCTGCACATTATCTTCAAGACTATCATGGTAAATGTGAAAGATTGCATGGTCATAACTACAGGGTGTTAGCTCATGCTAGAGGAAACGAATTGGATGCAGGCGGAATGCTTTTGGATTTTACTATATTGAAAAAAGCATTAAAAGATACTTGTGGAGAGCTTGATCATACAAACTTAAATGATAATCCTTATTTCAAAATGAACCCAAGTGCAGAACGTATTGCTATGTACATATACGAAAAGATAAAAACTCACCTTCCTGACTGTCCATTATATGCTGTTGATGTATATGAAACACCAACAAGCAGGGCAAGATATATAAAGGATGTATAAAAAAGGGGAGACTAACAAACAAGGCTCCCCTAAATATCAAACTTAAAAAATAATACCTTCTACAGTTAGTTTTTCACTAAATAACACTTTCTTATGTTTTATAAAAAGTGTGTCATTACTAGCTGTGATGTTCTTTTTCACATAAACAGTATAATCACCTACTTGAATTGTGTTATAAGCTTCCCTGTCTTTTCTAGGCTCTGCCGGCAACACGGTCGGCTGTGGTTCTCCAACTCCTCAGGAGCTACATCCAATCAAATCGATAGTTATAGCTTTTGCATTTGCTTTTTTCAAATAAGCCAATGCTTTTTCATCAATATTTATATTCATATTTTCTCCCAACCTTGCCTAAAGTAGAGCAAAGTTTAAAAATCTTATTCAACAACTACTTCTTTTCTGTTATATATAGAAACATCTAACTCGCCACAACGTTTAGCAGCTACCACGCCAGCAAGAAGAGAATCACTAACGTTAAGTGCAGTTCTAGCCATATCAATAAGTGGTTCAATTGCAACTAAAAGACCTGCAAGAGTGATGGGTAAGCCCATTGAAGAAAGCACTATAATTGCAGCAAAAGTTGCTCCTCCTCCAACGCCCACAATACCAAAACTTCCCAAAGCAGTAACTACAATTAGCTTTATAAGAAATGCTGGAGCTAATGGGTTAATACCTAAAGTTGGAGCTATCATTACAGCCAACATTGCAGGATAAATGCCTGCACAACCATTTTGTCCTATACTTGTGCCTAAGCTTCCTGATAAGTTAGCTATTCCTTCAGGCACACCTAAGTTGTTCACTTGGTTTGAAACTGTTAAAGGTAAAGTTCCTGCAGAAGACCTTGAGGTAAATGCAAACATTAAGTTAGAAAGGCTTTTTCTAAAGAATGTGATTGGGTTCAATCCACAGGTTAATAAATATAGTCCATGTACTACAAACATAATGAGAATTGCCACATAACTTGCAATGATAAAGCCCACCAACCTCAATATTTCTGAAAAGTTTGAGGTGGCAGTAATATTAATCATTAATGCTAAAACACCATAAGGTGTGATTCTCAAAACCATTCTCACCATTCTCATTACAACGTCGGATACTGCATTAAGCCAGTTGATAAAAATATCAGAACTTTCTGGTTTACTTCTCTTTAAGAAAAATACAGCGAAACCCAACATTGCAGAAAAGAAAACTGTTGCAAGTGTTGCGTTAGAACCTTGTCCTGAAAAAGCATAAAATGGGTTTACAGGAATGATTTCTAAGATTTGTTGTTGAATTGGTTTTGCCTCAAAATCATGAAGTTTTCCTTCCAATGCCTGACCACGTGCAATTTCACTTTCTCCTTGTGCCATCTTATCAGCAGATAGACCAAAAATTGAAGTTGTTAAAGCTCCAACAAAGGCAGAAATTGCCACAGTAATCATAAGAACTCCCATAATTCGTGAGGCAGCTTTTCCGATGTTTTGCTTTTGTGTTGCAATTGATTTTGTTATGCTAACAATGATAAGTGGATAGACAATCATCCTTAAAAGACGCACATAACCACTTCCTACCAACGTTACCCAACTCATTGCCTTACCAATAATGCCAGCATCTTTAATTGTAAGTTGTAATATCGCACCAAAAACTATACCTAAAATAAGAGCTGTTATGACACGCACATTAAAGCTTAAATTTAGGTTTTTCATATATTTAATTCCATACATGAGAATAGCTACTGCTAAAACAATTAGCAACGTCCATACAATATCCATAGGAAACCTCCTAGACGGTTAAATTAAGAATGAAGACGACCTAAGTGTATTACAAAATGTATAGCTATGCAACATTGAACTTTTAAGCAAAAAACTATAGTAAAAACCTTTCATAAAGTGTACAATTTTTTTAAATTGAAATATGTAAGGTGCGTTTATGATGACAATGATTTTTTCTAGTCTATTACAATTCTTAGTTTTGTCTTATCAAAGATTAACATCAAAACAAGTTTTAGGTAAATCTTTAAAGTACATTAGTTAATGTTATGATGATACATTAGCTAATGTTATGGTTGTACCTTAGCTAATGTACTACCCCTAAATAATGCAGTTTCGCTATCGTAAACTGTACAGTTTACGATAGCGAAACTG
>JBQNBL010000046.1:0-4039 GCA_052169955.1 Treponema sp. | reverse complement strand
TCTGTTGCTCTTGCATTTGAATCCTCTGGTATATCAGCACAGAATTCCACATTTTTGATTTGTCTTTCGTTCATTTCCACTGGACCTGAACCATCAATCTTTAATCTAAATCCCATAATTTTTTACCTCCATTTTAATTTATTTTGCAGTTTTTCTATTAATAATTACCTCAAGATTGCGTGCATCTCCATCAAAAAAAATGCTTAATTCACATCTACCTGTGTCTTCATTTATTTCATATACTATATCATCACCTGTCCCTATTATTGCATTGACCTTTTCTTTATCAGATAGCCATTTGCTCTTTTGTGATGTCGGATTGTTGCTAAAAAATTGTACTATATTGTCTTGTTTAAAATCACTTGTCGCATGTCTTAATATTCTTTCTATATATGTGCTTACTTGTGTTTTATATATTGGTTCATAAGTAGATTTATCTGTGTCATATAGTAGATTTCTTGCTTTATATACAGTAATGTCTGATATATTTTTTCCATCTAATGCTAGATTTTCTGATGCAAAAACAAATCCAAAGTTTCTATTGTTTATTTGATTTTTTATTACTGTAGTAAATCCTGTTATTTCTTTTGGCATTGTTGTAAGTGTGTGCAGACAATTATTTTCGCTTTCTACATCGTATCTTACTCCAGGCAATTCTCTACTTACTGGTTTTTTTAAAAATCTATCTCTTAAAAATTCAGGGCATTGGCAAGATGCTCTAAAACCTGCCGCTATATAAGCTGCACTTATATAAACTCCCTCTATCCAAAGTTTCATTATATCTTCTTTTTCTTTTGACAGATGCGCTACCTTATTTTCATTTAAAAGCATCTTATTGTCTAATGTAACACCAGATTTATTCTTTGGTATTACTGTAAAGTTAGGCAAGCATGGTATTGCAAACTCGCTATATTCTTTCCCCATTAAAGGTTCACATCTTTGAATATATTTTTCTATGCCTTCTGAAGATATTATGTTGAATGTGGTTTCTTCTCTTGTTTCAAATGAGAAGAAACATTCTATTTTATAGTCCTTGAATACATTTAGTAATATAGCTAAGGTTTCAATAGTATTCACATTTGTATTTTCTTTATGAACATTACCTTTGAAACGCTCTCTATTTATTTTTGTTTTACTTTCGACATTTATTGCTAAATTAGGATATATAGCATACCATAGAGTATTGTCAAAATTATTTTTGTTATTTACTGTATTAAGATATGCTATTAGTGTAGGTAAATTACTTGACTTAGCAAGCATTTCAGGTTTTATGTTTGCTACCAAAAGGATTGGTTCCATTCCTTTTGTCTTTACTTTATATTGATCAAAGAACATTTTTACTCCCAATAGTGTTTCTACCAATGGTTTTACTACTTTGATAAAAGCATCCTTCGATTCTTTGTAAAATGTAAGATAATTATTATAATTAGCTACTTCTGTTTCTATATCTATATTACTTTCTGTTACTGCTGTCAATGGGCAAAATGTTCTAACTACAAGTGATTGTACATAATCTGATGTCTGGTCATTCAACGCTTTGTAGTCATCTTCTACAGCAAGGGCTAGTCCAGCATTTACTGTATCTCCTATTGTAGTAAGAGCTGTTGTTTCTTCTTTTGGAGCTTCTAATATTTTAAGTTCTCCATCTTCTCCCATTGATAGCATACCTAATGCTATTGGTGAAGCGTCTTTTGTTTGTCCACCATCTCCAAGTAATAACCTTGCTTTTATATCTTCTATTGCAAGTGGCAACATTGCCATAACGTTATTGTAATTTTTACTTGCACTTTCAAACAAGACATTTAGTTTGTCGCCTATATCAAGCTTTGCGGGGTCATTATCGTCTAATTCAACATATTTTGAATAGTTATATCTCATTTCTTTTCTTGTTTGCTTGATATCTTCCATTATCTTTTTAGGAGATATCATATCAAGTAATTTTTCAAATCCAAAATCTGAGTTTAATACTCCCTGTGCTTTTTTAGAATCTATTATTGTAAATAGCATTTTAAGAAAGTCGTTCTGCGTAGTTATTGGTATCTCTGTAAGCATATCTTCTGGTATATGTTCTGGTTTTTTCAAGGTATATTTTACACTTTGAGAATTCGCATCAAAGAATGAATATACACAAGGTGCAAACTTTTCTTCAAATTCATAATAATTCTTGCAAGCAAGCTCCGAATTTATTTCCTTTATTTTATCATCACTTAAACTTTCTATTCCTCTTACATCGCCTATCATTGTTAGCAAATCTAATTTTTCAGGATTAATTTCTTCTAACAACAATGTTCTATTTGTTTGTTTTATTACATTCATACCTGCATCCTTCCTTTTGCTATTTTTGTATATCTTTATACTGAATCATCATTTCGCTTTTTTCATCTTCAAATATTATATCTATTTTAGAATCAATAAATATTTCAACAGAAGTATTTTTCAGTATTAACTCTCTATTTTTTATTACTGTGCAATTTGAATTATTCTGTATTAGAATATTTTTATTTTCACATGGCTTAAATATTATTTTATCTGAACCCTCGAAAGCCTCTTCTACTTTCAAATCATTTAATATCTCTGAAAGACTTAATTTTCTTCCATTTGTTACTCTAAACAAATTAAAAGTCAATGGTAATATATCTATTTCACTCTTATTTTTTGTGATGTAGATATTCAGCTTGCCTTTATAACTATTTGTTTTAGTTTCAATCTTTTCTATATTTTTTTGTTCTTTTATCTTTTTGATATGTACAGATTGTAATTCTTCTTTTTTCTTTTTCTTAAGCACTATAAATGCCATAAAAAGAATTAGCAGCATCAAAGCTACAACAAAATATGAAACAATGTTTAGTCTTTCAAGTAGTGGTGGTTTTTCTAAACTAAGAGAAACATTCTTATTTCCTAAAACGTTTGCAGGAAAGTTTTTAAAAATAAACCTCACTTTAATATCTTGAGGTTCTGATACCTTTATAGAATAATTCGCTTGTCCATCAATTAACTTAAGTTCTTTTGTATCTCCGTTAATATTTGCATAAAGCACTTCATTTTCAAACTTCTTATCATCAAATATTCTTTTATTTTTATTCGCTTTGTCTAAAAAATCAAATGTTATATTTGCTGTTCTGATATAATAGTCGCTTTTTCTATCCAAAGAAAATTCATCTTTATATTTTACTGTAGATTTTATATCTGCTAAATATTCCGGTATTAATTCTACCTTGATTTTGCTTCCTTGCTGCGAATCAACAGTTATGTTAACACTTTCTGTTGTTGGATTGTTAAGCTCTATTAATGAATATCTTTTACCACTATCTTGATAACTTTTTTCTGCACCAAAATCGGCAACCAAATTCGTAATTGGCTTTCTACTTGTTAATAATATTCTTGCTTTACTAATGTTTTTAAATGGAAAATTAACTTTTATATTGTGTGTTTTTCCATCGGATTCTATTAGACCTAAAGTAGATTTTTTTATGTTTAAATTGTTTTCTAAAATTTCATCTATGATATTTTGTATATCTGTCGCTTTAGGTGCATAGTATGCTTTTCCGCCAGTTTCTTTAGAAACTCTTCCTATAGTGCTACCAATTAAACTTTTATCTATAAAACTAATGAAGTCAACTTTTATATTTTTACTTTTTGCTAACTTTACTTGCTCTTTAAATTCTTTTTCAGCTTTACTTGTTTGTTCTTTGTCGCTTAAAAGTATCTCTCCATCTGATAACATAATAATATGCCCATCATTAACCCCAGATAACATTTCTAATGCACTTTTAAGTCCGGTAGTTGCATTTGTGTATCCATGATATGGAATACTATTTACTTTTTTTGATAATAACGGTCTATTTTCACTATTTACCAATCCGGTTTTTAAAATAACATCATCTGAATAAGCAACTACTGCTACTTTATAATCTGACGGTAAACTATATATTACTTGCATTACGCTATCTAAAGCTAATTTTGCAGGGTCGTTAGTATTCATACTTCCACTTGCGTCTAACAAAAACACTACCGCTTTATCGTCGATATTTTCTTCTGA
>JBQNBL010000045.1:0-5047 GCA_052169955.1 Treponema sp. | reverse complement strand
TATTGTAAAAACTGTTTGTATGCCATTTTTTGATACTTCTATAAATTTATGATGATGCCCAATGGGTGTAAGATAAAAACTATTCTTCCACGATTTTTATTTCTTTTTCGTTTAAGTTATAAAGCTTGTATACAATACTGTTTATTTGAGAGTCCAGAATATCTATGCGTTGATTTATGAATTTCTTATCCTCTTCAAATTTCGTTTTTTCAAGCTCTTTGTGTGCTTCTATCATTTGGTCTACCAGTGTAATAATCCAATTTGTACATTCATTTTTTTTAAGTTCAGGAAAAGAAAATGATGAAATAAACTCAGGAGTTAGGCGATAGGCATTGCTTGCTAGTGCTGTACTCTTATGAGAGACAAAAAACCAAAAGACTTTACTATTAAGAATTGCTAAATATACTTTTTCAGAGATTTTACTTCCAATCTCGTTAAAAATTGGGCAATGAATTGCAGCTCCTGTAAAAAACTCGCCTTTTGAATCAAATCCTATTCTATTTGAAATTAGCATATCAGGAATAAGTATTTTCGGTTTTTCATAATCATTTAAGCTACGAGCAGCAGAGTACTTATAAAAATTATCAGTTGTTAGCGTTATTTTTCGTTCCATTAGTATGGTTTTATACTTTGTTAAATATTGGAAAGTTAGTGGATAATTATTTTTCATCTCCTTTGAATTAATAAGTTCATACTTGTTAGCTATTTTTTTATATGGAAAAAGTAAATATTTTATTTTTATAAAAGCCCCATATCTACGAACAGATTCTCCATATAAGAATTTTTTCAACATAGTTTTTTCAAGTTCTATAGGTTCATTTTCAATTTCTGATTTAACAACTACAGTCTTTACTTTGTCTAGTAATAAATCAAACAAGAATATTTTATCGTTCCCTGTTGAAGAGCCTTTAAATATTTTCTTTGTTATATCTTTAAAGGAATGTTTTTGTTCTTGAAGTTTTTTGAGAAGATTATTATTTTTTTCACTATTAAAAAACCATACATCATCAGAGAATTCAGAATAATCAATTTGGATAAAATCAATATCTTTAAGTTTTGTAAAATCTTCACCTAAGTCAAATCTTTTATATAGGAAAGTATTCTTTTTCATTTTTGTCAAAAAAAGTAAACAAGTATAGGTAGTTGCATTTGAAAATATCTGATTTGTTGTAAAATCAACAATTTGTGAAACTGCTGTATTATTTTTCAATAACTTTCTTAATTTTTTTCCCATTTCACCCTGAAAAAATTTGTGTGGTTGAATGAAACCCAAAATACCGTCATCATGTAACAAAATGTAACCTTGATAAATAAATAATAAATATAAATCATAATTTGCTGATACAACTAGGCTATATTTTTTATTGTAATATTCAACAGCATTTCTATTTGTTTTATTTAATGTTTGAATTCTAACATAAGGCGGATTTCCAATAACGCAGTCAAAGCCCCCGCACTTAAACACGTCAACAAACTCACTTTTCCAGTCAAAAGCATTCACTTTTCTTTGCTCTTCTATTCCCAAAAGGCTGAGGTTTTTCTCCTTATAATAGTCACTTCCAATTAGTGAGTTGCCACATTTTATATTTTGTGTGAGTGATGGTAGTATTTTAGTGATATCCGAAGTTTTAAATAGCGAAGCTTGCCCCGTCGTACTAAGTGCCTTTCCTTCATTTTCAAGGAGCTTTAAGAATAAAGATAGCTTTGTTACTTCCACAGCTTGAGCATCTATGTCTACACCAAAGATATTATTAAGTAATATCCGTCTCTTTTCTTCCATGCTGAGCTTATATTCTCTAGTTTTATCATCTTTATATATAAGCCCTTTTTTCTCTGACATGGCTCTTCTTTCTTCATTATAATAATAGTCTAAATGCCAATCTAAAAGATATTGATATGCTCCAACCAAAAAGCTACCACTACCACAAGCTGGGTCGCACACCTTTAACTTACTCACCTTTTCAGGAGTTAGCATTTCAATCTTTTTGCCTATAGTCTCTTTAACAATATAGTCCACAATATAGCTAGGCGTGTAATACACACCTCCAGCCTTTTGCACATCCGGTTTTTCTATTATTTCTACTGAATGTCCGTTTTTTGTCTTTCTTTTGAAGCGAATGATTTTGCCTAAAAATCTTTCATAGATGTTGCCTAAAATCTCAACAGGCAAGACACTAAATTCATACTGACAGATAGGATAATATAGCTCAGTGATTATTGTGATCAAAGTTTTGTCTTGCACTTTAAGGGAATTAAGATAGTCATCATTTGTAAAAAGCCCTGCATTAAAGCGAGTCTCACACTTTGCAAAAAGTGATTTTAGCTTTGCGTAGATATTCTCTTTTTCTGTTGCTATTTTTTGTAATTGTTTGACGGGTTCAATTTCTTTATCTTCAGCTATTCTCAAAAACAATAGCCTATCTATCAGCTTTTGGACACAGCTGGTTAAAGCTGTCTCATTCATTTCTTCGTTATGCAACGCTATATCTTCGGCTAATAGCACTCGCCATCTTTCAATCATTCCTAGAATGTCTTCGTCAACACTTGCAGTGCCTCTTTTCTCTTTTAGCCCTTCATAATATGTGTCAAACTTGCCTAAGTCTACAGCGTCCCAGCTTATGTGGTTGTAGAGTTCTTCAAACTTTTCTTCATATTTGTCGTATGTAAGATATTCAATTCGAGCAGTGGAAGCTGTGTCTTTGTCAGTGGGTTTAATTCGTGTGTCGTATATTGCTAGCTCTTGAAAGTCTGTCAAGATTGCAATAGGCATTTGGGCAGTGTAGGCATAACGCCTAACCTGTAAGGCAGGAGCAGGGTCAAGCTTTAGGTTGACGCTTGGCTTCTTGGCTTCAACAAAGATTTTTTTCACACCAGCACAGCACAAAGTATAGTCGGGGTGTTTTTTTTGTCCATCTACAACTATTCTATCTTCAGTTATGACTTCTCTTTTATCGTATCTAGCACCTTTTTCATTTTTTACGTCCCATTTTAAGCATTCCAAGAATGGATCAATAAACTTACTTCTCACTTCACTTTCAACAAAATCTTTAGAGGTATAAAATGCTTCTCCTTCCTTGAATTGATAAATAAGTTTTTTTAAGCGAGCAAGTCGTTCTTCAAACGTCATCTCTTTTGATTTTATGGACATAAAAAACTCCTTAAAAGTTTTTTAGATGATTTTAGAATGCTGTGTATGGAATAACTTCTTTGACATTTATGTATAGTTCGATTTCTGCCTTAAAAAGACCTGATGAGCAAAATAGGCGAGGGGAGTTTTTTATAAGAACCTCTCCTATTATTTCTTTAGGTTTATTTTTCTCAGTTTTTCTTGCATATTCTCTTATCGCTTTTTTTATAGCATTAGTGTATGCAGTTTTAACACCTTCAGTTTCGTTTTTGCGAAGTCCTTCACCTATTCCTTTCACTGTTTTATACTTTAGATTTTGCCAACTTTGGTGAAGTGCTAATTCATTACTTGATAGACTATATTCTGCCCAACAATAGATGTATGGATATTTAACTCTAACCTCTTTTATGTTTATTTCTTCTTTTTTTATCTTTAATTCATTGAGAGCTTTTATTTCAAAAACTTCTTTTACTTCACGTCTTGCATCACTAGGGGTATATGAAAACTCCCATCCATAACTCATTCCAGTAAGTAAAAAATTAGAAACTTCTTGTAATGCTTTTTTTGGTGGGATAAAAGGTGAGGCATCATCACCTTCCATAATTCCAGGTTGACCTTCTAAAAAAGCCCAAACAGGCACTCTCATAATCCTAGAATCTTTTTCAGTATTACCTGAATAATACTCACCGTTGAGAGTTAACGAAAAAGATAAGAAAAGAAATGTAAATAAATTTCTAAATTTTGTCATAATGATATATTTGATTCTTTGATGTTATTATAAGTTTTAAGTCTTTTCAATAGTTAAGCCTGCACCAATTAAATTTTCAAAGTAGATGTCTTCTATAATCATATTGTTACAAGTACGTCCTAAAAATCTATCTTTCCTTCTTTCTCCATGAAAATCACTACTTGCAGTAATAATAAGTCCTTCTTTTTTTGCAAGTGCTTCAAGTCTTTTGCAATCTCCATATCTAGCACCTGGATGCCATGCTTCAAGACCTATAAGTCCTAATTCCTTAAAACTATGAATTACTGAAGGTAAATATTTCCACGAGCGATATAAAGACATGGGATGAGCTAAAACAGGAATGCCATTTGCGTCTTTTATTGCTAGGATGGCTTCCTTTAAATCTGCATTTTTTTTTGGTACATAAAAGGGGCGATTAAGACCTAAGTATTTGTCAAAAGCTTCCTGTACACTTTTAACTATTTTTTTTTCGCACATATAAGAGGCAAAATGAGGGCGACCAACTGTTCCTGTAGCTAACTTTGCAATTTCTTCATATTTGATGTCAAAACCTGCTTCTTTTAGTTTTCTTGCTATCAAATGTCCTCTTTCTTCTCTGGCATTTTGCAATGTGCAAAGAAGATTATTCAGCATGTATGAATCTTCCTTAACACCTAGCCCAAGTAGATGGCATTCTCCTTTACTCCATTCTATGCTTACTTCAACACCTGGAATAAAAATTATTCTGTCTTTTGCAGCCTCTTTAGCTTCTTTAATACCTTTTAATGTGTCATGGTCAGTCAAAGCTATAACTTTTAAACCTAATTCGCAAGCTTTGTTAATTAGTTCAGATGGACTATAAGTTCCATCTGAGGCAGTAGAATGTGTATGTAAGTCTATCATAACAAAAGTGTAATAAAAAATCGATTAAAGTACTAGTCTATAAGGGATGTAATAAACCAACTTAAGTGGTATGAAATTGAAAGAAAATTATGTTCTTGTACTTGATGTGCAAAATTATTTGAAAGTGGTCGTATGCACGACCGCAACATGTCAGAGGCTTACGCCTCTGCGATGAGAGGAAATTTATTTGGAAGCGGTCGTATTCACGACCGCAACATGTCAGAGGCTTACGCCTCTGCGATGAGAGGAAATATATTGGAAGGCGGTCGTATACACGACCGCAACATGTC
>JBQNBL010000044.1:0-5205 GCA_052169955.1 Treponema sp. | reverse complement strand
GACAGAGCGACAGAGCGACAGAGCGACAGAGCGACAGAGCGATTATGTGGCGTGAGGCAACTTTGTCAAGTGCCTTAATGCCTTTGTGTGTTCCTTTGTGAGAAAGTATACTGTCAGCAATTCTTCTATATATCATCACTAGGTAATATACTTCATTTTTGCGTATATCTCAACACTTTTGAGATTTTGGGGCATTGCCCCGAGCCCCCGCTGGGGTTTCCAAAGGGGTGTCCCCTTTGGCGACGTGAAAGGGAGGTGAGGGGTCATAGGGGAGAGGAGGGAAAACTGCTTCGAACAGTTGTCCCTCCTCTCCCCTAAGGAACACCTTTATAAATGGCAATTTATAACAAAGTTAAAGATTGCCGTCCGCTAGGACATTCCCCCCTCTTAAATGTCTATATCGTCTCCGCTTGCATTTCTTTTCTGTAGCGTCCAGTTCCTCTTCTTTGCGTCTTCAAAGGCTTTCTTCAAGTCGGCGGGTGTGTTGTAGTCTTTGTGGTTGCCTTCGGGTTCGCCTGTTTCCTCAGTGTAAAGAAAAGCCCATGCATCATCACTTGCCTTGCGGACTGGCAATGCCTTCAATATCTCTGTCATCGTTTGGGCGTTAAGCTTATTGCCATTGCAACACAGCTCTTTCAAAGAGGTTAAGCCCCGCACGTCGAGGGTGGAAAGCTGATTGCCGTTGCACCACAGCTCTTGCAAAGCGGGTAAGCCTGACACGTTGAACTTGGGAAGCTTGTTGTAGGAGCAATAAAGCCCTTGCAAAGAAGTTAAGCCTTGCACGTTAAGGGCAGTGAGCTGATTGACACTGCATTCAAGCTTTTGCAAAGAGGTACAGCCTTGCACTTTAAGCTCGGTGAGCTTGTTGTCGGAGCAGCTAAGCTCTTTCAAAGCGGTTAAGCCTGAGACATCTAGGGCAGTGAGCTCGTTGCCCCAGCAAGTAAGCAATTGCAAAGAGGCACAGCCTTGTACATTAAGAGCAGTGAGCTGATTTTTGTAGCACGAAAGCCATGTGATTTTGCCTTTGAGAATAACCTTTGTGCCTGTTGCGTGTAGCTCTGTATAATCATCGCTTTTGAGTGTTGTCTCCTCGCAACCTTCCACTGCAATATCAGAGCCGTCCTCCGTCTTAGCCCCGACATTGATGGTGAGGTTGTCTGGACTCAGAATGAGTGAGGCACCGCCTTCAACAAAGGGAGCTTTCTGCTTTCCGCCACCTGTCTGGTTGCAAGCAGTGAAGAGGAATATAAAAGCCAATGTTGTGGCTGTGATGAGCGACACGGCTCCCAACTTCTTGAAGGCACCGAGTGCCTTACGGTTGAATGACATAGTCATAGTTTACTCCTTGTGTGAGGGGCTTCTGCCCCTTAGACCCTATTTTTCAAATTGATATAAATTGCCATTTATGAAGGCGTTCCTTTAGGAGAGGGAAGGGACAACTGTTCAGAGCAGTTTTCCCTTCCCTCTCCTAAGACCTCTCCCTTCCCTTTCACGCTGCCAAAGGGGTTTCCCCTTTGGAAACCCCAAATTGTTTTGCGAGCTTTAAGGTTGCATATATAGCAAGATGGTTGCGGGGGTCTCGGGGAACTCCCCGAGCAACGTTGCGGAGGGGTGATGGGTCATAGGGAAGAGGGGAACTACTTGCTTTGATCAAGGGGTTCCCCTCTTCCCTAAAACTCGCCTTCATAAATGGCAATTTATACCAAAGTTAAAGATTGCTGTCCGCTAGGACATCCCCTTTCCATCATCAATTATAACACAGAGCCTTGCCAGCCAAGTTTTGAATTAAGTGCTGAGTAAAACTTCATTGGTGAGCAATCAGCTAGTAGCACTTTGTGCTTAGATTCTGTAATTGAGACCACATCGTCTTTTTTTAGTGTGAGAAGTTTTCTTCCATCAGACAATAGCGAAATGTTTGCATGTCGCACCTGCGGTGTTTCAATTTTGATTATGCCAGAAGACGGTAGGACAATAGGTCGGTTGGAAAGTGAAAAGGGTGCCATGGGAGTTAGCACAAAGGCAGAAACTGTTGGGTCTAAGATAGGGCCACCTGAGGCAACGGAATAGGCAGTGGAGCCTGTAGGTGTTGAAATTATGATTCCGTCTCCACGATAAGAGCCAAAAGGGATATCATTAAAACTCACGTTAAGATTGACTAATTTCCCAATGCTCGCACCAGAAACAACGATGTCATTTAGTGCTTCAAAATGTGTAATGATTTCGCTTTTTCTGGTTACAGTCGCTTGGAGGAGAAGTCTTTCATACAGGTTGCTTTTGTTTTGAATAAATAGTTCAAGTTTTCCTTCCCATTCATTTGGTTCTATGCTTGCAATAAAGCCAAAACGCCCAAAATTGATTGGAAAGACTGGCACTTTAGCCGAAGCACAGAGTCTTGCAGTAAAAAGAACCGTGCCATCTCCACCAAGACTTATTGCATGGGTAAACGGTTTTGTTGTTTTAACGCCTGTATATGAGAAGCCGTCATAGTAATGTACATCACTAGAGATATTTCTTTCATTCAAGAAGGAGATAATCTTGTCTTTGAGAGGGATTGCGTCTTTTTTGTCTTTGCTTATTACGATTAAAACATGTTTTGTAGGATAATTCATAGGAGTTTAGGGGAGACTGGATAATATTTTGGCAATTTCAACTATCTTTTTTTTAGCAAGTCTTGGGTATAGCGGAAATAGGAAACATCTAAACAACATTGAAGAAGCGTTGATGTATTCTTCTTGAAGTTCTTTGAAAAAGGCAATGCAAGAGTCCTTAAATGCAGGCTCTATTTCTATCTCTTTTTTTAGGGCAAACTTTTCAATTTCTGCCACATTGGAGTTAAAAATCACAGGAAATGAATATACAGGATTTGTATCGTCAGGTGAAACCGTGATTGTTTTATGTGATGTTTGTAAAAGTGCTTTTTTGTATATCTCTAAGATTTCTTGTTTTGCTTCCATGTTTTTATGGTTTTGTTTTAGTTGGACTAAGCCCAAACTTGCATTTATATCAGGTAGGAGGTCTGTTAAAGGAGCAGTTGTGTATAGTTTTTTGAGCAAGGTGGCTTCTTCTTTTTTATTTGCAAGAAGGATAGCCCCGCCTCCAGCAGTGAGAATGTCATGTTCTTCTAAGCCAAGTAAGGCAAAATCGCCTTTAGTTCCAGCTTTCACTCCCGAGTAAGTTGCACCAATGCTTTGTGAAATATCTTCTATTGTGGGTAGTCCTAGTTCTAGTAGCTCATCGATATTTGGCATAAGACCTAACGGCTCACTTATTATAATCGCCTTTGCATCTTTGGCTTTTTCTTTTAGCTTTTCGATATCCATAAAAAAACTATCAGGTGCAACGTCAATTATGATAGGAATAAAGCCATCTCTTTTAAGTTCCATATAGACCCAATAAGGTGATAAAGCTGAGATGATAACAGAAGAACTAGGCGGAATATTCAAAGCAGAAACAGCATAGTGCAATGCAATAGGAGGGCTTCTAAAACTTGCTGCATAGCTAGAGGCAAAGTAGTCAGCCACAGCATTTGACAATGCCTTATTTACTTCGCCAGGCCCCACTCTCTCTTCTACCATGCGAGTGAGAACTGCCTCCATTTCGGAGCGACAAATAGTAGGACTATAAAGAGATGTTTTCATTTATTTAAAATGAACTTGCTAGTTTTTGAAGTTCCTTAGAGTTAAAGAGCTTGTGTATGTCAAGAATTATAAGATATCCTTGATCTCTTCTCACAACACCATGAATATACTCTGTTCCGATACCTGTAATCATTTCTGGGGGTGGTTGAATATCTTCCTTTTTCACATCAACAACACGAGCAATCCTATCTATCACAATCCCCATCTTGTTTCCTTCAATTTTCAAGATAACGAAGCCACCAAGAGATTCATCTTCATCTTCAAAAACAGCTTTTTGAATGTGAAATCTTTTATGCAAAGAAATTATTGGGATAATCTCACTTCGCAATGTGAAAATCCCCTCCACATAATAGGGAGCATTGGGTATAGGACGTACGTCTTGGATTCTAACAATTTGATCAACTTCCATAATTTCAACACCATATAACTCCGTACCCAACTGAAATGTAACTAATTTTAACTGATCCTCGTTCTCTGAAACTTCCTTACTATTTTTTCGTGTCAAACCTGCCATACTGCCCTCCGTATTACTTTGAAAGAAATAATGGTCTTGTCTAGGATAACATAGTAATGGAGATTTATCAAGAGTAATGATAAAAGAATAATAAGCACCGATAAAAATGGGCCCAGCTGGACTTGAACCGGCGACCCGCGGATTATGAGTCCGCTGCTCTAACCAACTGAGCTATAGGCCCTCTATCTTACAAGATATTTTGTGAGGATATCAGTTAAATGATAAAAAGTCAAGAATACGAATTGTATCTATGTCTTTAACAATAAAACTATGATCTCTTGTAAGGTAGAAGTTCCAAAGAGGAAAAAACGTAAGTATATCCCCAAATACGATCAGACTTTTCAAATCTCTTTGATTGCCATTTGGAGCTTCTTTGACTACATGTGCGGTCAAAGATTGGTTCCATTCATAAAAGAAAAGGTTCTTGACTAGCATCTTTTAAATATTTACTTTATTATTTTTAGTAAATAATCATTGCGATGGTTATACCTAAATTCGCACTCCTTTAAGTGTACTATAAAAGCTTTGGACGTACAACCGTTGAATTTAGATAATCTTCTTTTTGCAAAACTCCAGAAATTTTCAATTCCATTAACATGACATTTTCCTCTAGCAAATTCATTTTCACTTTTGAATAGACACGATGATGTTCATATCCATTTAAAATCAAACTTTTCAATAAGCCTTCCAACCATCAGTATTTATTGTAGAACCATCCAAAATATGTCCTTGTATTATGGGCATTAATGCCTCTTTTGAACAATTTGGAACAACTGTAGTAAATACCTTATCCCCTCTTTTTAATAAACCAAAAACAGGTGTTTTTCCTGCTGCTCCTCTACCTTTTTTGCCTCTAACTCTTTTAGCAGCAAAATATGACTCATCTAGTTCAAAATCTCCAACTTCTTTTTTTGTTTCTTTTATACTTTCTTGAAAGATTTTCTTTCTAATAATATTAAAATAACGGTTAACAGTATTCCTATTTACACCTACAATTTTAGCTGTTGGAGATTCAAAGCATAAAATTATTTTATTAATTTTTGTTGTAGTAAG
>JBQNBL010000043.1:0-6470 GCA_052169955.1 Treponema sp. | reverse complement strand
GCTTCTCTAATAGCATCTTGCAAAGATTTTTTACCTTCCATTGCGCCTTGTAAACTATGAAATTGCAATTTAAAATGTATGATAAGCATGTAGTTATGTGTGGTTACATTGTGCGTTTCATATACGATGAAAAAGTTAATACATCAAAAATTCATTTTAATTGCACAAGTATCACAGAACAAAATAGAAATAATATTCTTTCTTTTGTCTATAATATAGCAGGAAATCAAGAGGCAGATATTAATGTACTGCTATTTGAAAATGAAGACGATGATACACCTATCACTGCTGATTTAACTGATATTGACACATCAAAACTTGACACAATCGAAGATATGGAAAAATTTATGGAAGATAAACTTTCAAAACATACTTAAAGTCTTTTAATTTATAGCTACAATTTAAACTTACATTTTGTAATGTTGTGTTATGTAAATCTTCTATATTTTAGTAATTGGATGTTAAGAGAGCTTTTAAGTTACATCAATTTGGCAACTTTTCATCACTTCAAGGCTTGCATTGTGTCTTTCTTTGCTTGTTCCTGCACAACAAACAGAAGATACACTTATCTTTGTGTTTGGAAACATAGCCCGAAGTAAAATTGCATTACTCACAACACAGATATCAGTGCATAGACCTATAAGCTCAATCTCCAAATCTTTAACATCTATTCCATCTTTTTTTAGATAATCTTCTATAATATCTTTTAATTTTAGACTCCCAAAAGTTTCTTTTTCAACACAAATAGCATTGGTATTTAAGCAATCCTTAATTCTTTTATCAAGTGAATGTCCTTCCGTCCCCTTTATGCAATGAGGAACTGGCAATTTTTTCCCTTCTAATGTATTAAGATATTCGTCAGTATGCGTATCAAGAGTGGCAACAACCAAATCATTTCGCTCATTATAGCTTTTAATTTTTTGCACAACATTTTCAACAATGCTCAAAGCATCAACTGAACCTAAAGAGCCTTGAATAAAATCATTTTGCATATCAACAACAACTAAAATCTTTTTTTTCATAACGCCCAACCTAAAAAGCAAAAATAATTAAAACTGTTTGTATTATAATATAAGAAAAATAAAAAAAAAAGTGGATAGGCGGTTAGCAAAACTAATCCACCTATCCACTTTATAAAACAATTTTCAAAGCAATCTGAATCACCCAAATTGCTTTGAATAGTTAAATTTTAGTCTCTACCAAAACCTGAAACTGCAATTTCATGAGCTTTGCCTAGATTTCTTATAAACAATGCTTGAGCACTTGTTTTTTCCTTATATGCTCCAGTTTGTATAGCAAGCTCATATTTTTCTGCATTAGCTTCAGATGGGAAGACAACTTTAAGGTTAAAGGTTTGTAACTCATCTTTTAAAAGCTTATTTATCGTTGAATGATCATCCTTTTGACCACAAATTTCGCTACCAAATAATGAAGTTACATCAGCACCAACTGTGAACTCTGGACATGTAACAGCTACAGGTGGATTCTTATTATTTTTAGAAGTAAAGGTTACAGTAATCTTTGTTCCAACTGGGAATTTTGCACCATCTTTCAAAGTAATAAGAGAATCTATGTACTGTGTTTCTCTAGGTAATGCAAACTTTTCTGGATACTTAATTGTATATTCAACCTCTTTTGTAGCTTTTGTAGCATCGCTTGCAACATTTGTACATGCTTTTGTGGTTGCGTATGTTAAAGTTGAAAGCTCATGCCCCCTAACTGGAATAATTTGCTTTCCAAGCGACTTTTTTACATTATCAGCGTTTTCACTTTCAAAGAGAGCAGATTCAACATTGAACTTGTACTCATCTTCGCCTGCAGATTCTGGGAATGTAATCTCGATATCATAAGTCTCTTTGGCACCTATATGGTTAGGGTTTAATTTGGTGCGTTTTACACCGGTAACAAACAAAGTATGTCCGAATATTTTCTTTGTATTAGCTTGCACTTCATAGTCAACTGGTGTACTAGGAGTACCAGCTCCAAGTTTGTAAGTTGTTTTTATTTTTGTACCAACAGGAAAGTCTTTAGTTCCATCGCCTAAAGTAAGGACAGCATCGATATACTCACCTGTTTTTGCATCAAAATCAGCTGGATATTCCACAACAAATTTCACACTTCTTTTTGCAGGATTTGTATCAACCTCTACAGTCTCAACGTCTTTGAAAGACACGCTCCCTAGTCTCTTAACACCCAAAACTGTAAAAGAAGTCTCACCCAATTTCTTCTCATATTCCGTTGCATTTGTAGCAACAAACAATCCAGAAACATTCTTAACCACAATATTTTCAGTTGCATCACTAGGCAACTCAATAGTAATTGTAAACGTTTCGGTAGCACCAACATGCTGAGCATTCAATTGAGTATGTTTTACACTACCTGAAAATATTTCACTACCATAAATTGTCTTTTTATTGGCAGGTACTGTGTACTCTTCGGACTCAGTAGCAGTCGAAGCAGTGGCTTCCCCCTTTAATGTAAGCTCATATTTAATTTTGATTTTAGCATTTTCAGGGAAGTCCTTGCCATCAACTCTCGTAATAACTGCGTCAATGTATTTCGCGGGTGTAGGAACATCAAACTCTTTGTGTGTTACATTAAACACCACTACCTGCTCCTTGTTTCCTGTCTTAGGAGTAGAAGTAACTACTGGAGTATCAAAACTAACACTTTCAATGTCTTTTTTTCCGTTCTCTTTTACGAATGTAACAGTAACATTAATATTTGCTCCGGCATTTGCTGTCGCTGTTTCTTCGCCTTCATTTTCGCCTTCGATTACACCTGTCCATTTACCAATCTTGTAGCCTTGTTTTGCTTTTGCTGTAAAGGTAACAATTGTAGATGCATTTTTCTCAATCTTAACACCATTATTCTTAGATGTTTGACCAATTTTTGCTTCAAGAGTGCCTCCCTCTGCAGGTGTGTGTGAAAAGTTAAGAGTTATTTCACTTTTTTTCTTATCTTTTTGTTTACCTGTTTCATCCCCATTGTTTGCCGTATTACATGAAAACATCCCAAGCAACATTAAAAATGTTGCACCCATAAGAAGTGAGCTTACACCACTTCTAAACAAACTCTTTTGTTTCATACAAGAAACCTCCAAAAAATATTTTATAATTCCAAAATCATAGCTTTGGAAAAATTGAAAAAATTAAGAACACTTATGATTTTGATGACGATGTAGTCCAAGGAAAAAGGAATGCTACAGACTTGCTGTCCCCCCCATTGAATAATTAATTATTGAATTGCATATAGCACAACTTGACATGGATGTTATTGTTCACATCTTGTATAAAATGTCAAGTATAGTAATTTTTTATGTTAAAGCTCGATAGAAATGCCCCCTAATTTGGCACAATAGAAATGTCCCCTTTTATTTGATCAAGATGATATCTTCTCTAATGATTTTTTGTCTAGCTCAATAAAGTTTAATTCTTTATTGTTGAAGATTAATTTAATTGTACCATCTAAAAGTTCTCTTAAAATTATGCTATTTTTAGGTTTTGGTAAGTCTTTATTTGTTTTTGTTATTTGAAAAAGTCTATTTTCATATCTTATGACATAATCATTACTAAGCACTCTCAAATACTCATAGCAGAAAACATCTTTTAACACCTCATTACTTGTCTTTGGAGCATGACCATCTTCCTTATCTATAGGCTCTATAGCAAACTTTTTATTTATTTGATCTAAATATTTTTTTTCTAATAGTTTATTTGCTCCATCAATATTATCTATATTAGCTAGTCTCAATTCTTTAACAAATCTATCTTGATATACCTTGTGATTTCTTATCTCTCGTCCTTTTGACTGTGGTGAGTTTGCTACTATTACCTCAATACCTAACTTTTCACATGCAAGCTCAAAATGACTTTTTGGTGTAATTCCTTTTAATATTTCTTCTTCATTAGCTTTTCTAGTTAATACATAGGCATTCTTTTTATCACAACAAACTGCTTGTGGTATCCCATACTTTTCTATCCACTTCCACAATAATTTCATTGCATCTCCTGTTGTTTCTTCTTCTGATAAAAAAGATAATGTTACACCTGTAGCATCATCTACCATATTCATTAAACAACACTTTATGCCCCTATCTTCAAACCATTTATGATGACTTCCATCAAATTGCACCATCTGTCCAAAACATTCTCTTCTTTCTCGTCTGATACGATGCACTGCTTTATTTCTCTTTTTTATCCATAATCCTTCTTTTATTAGTATTCTCCTAAGCGTTTCACGCTTTATTTTTATACCATCACATTCTTCTAACTTTTCACTTGCTAAAGTAGGTCCAAAATCGTAATATTTTTCTTTGTATAATTGTATGCACTTTTGTCTTATATATTCATCTATTCTTTTGCCTGAAGGTTTTCCTATTCCTTTATGCAATAGTCCTTTATCACCTTCCTGACGATAGCGTTTGTAAATCCTCTTTGCTTGTCTATAGCTTACTTTCATCTTAATACTTGCTTCTTTTAGACTCATTTTCTTATGAACTACCATTTCTAGCAATTTTACTCTTACTCTTTCCCTTTCTCCCATAATAAGTTTTGCCATAATCTATACACTCCTTATTTCTTATTATGGGGGCATTTCTACTGAGCTTAATAGGGGACATTTTTACTGAGTTTCAACAGATAAACACTAAAAGCAAAGAAACAAAAAAAAGCTACGGAAGAGTTAAAAAAAGCCAACTCCTCCATAGCCTCTTAAAAAGAGCTAAAACTTAAAAATGCATTAAGTTCTCTTATTCATTACAAAGCTTTCTTCTTTAAGAAGACTCTCGCCTTCTTTTCCTGTGGCAACATTATACAAAGCTTTTACGAATTTCACTGTCAAATCTTCAGCCATTCCAGTTGGTAATACAATTTCAAATTCAAACTGTTCTGTAGCACCAACAAATTTAGCTTCTGCTTTGGAGCGAGCATATTGAGGAGTTGCTCCATTTAGCAATTTAGCTTCACAAACTTCGGTTGTATCTGCATTAGAAATAGTGTGTGTGTTTGTAGTTGTGAATGCACTGCCATTTCCTTGTTTTGAAGTGAGGGTATATACTGTTTTAATTGTTGTGCCATTAGGGAATTTCTTATCTCCATCCAACCTTAGCATAGCTCCAATATATTTATCTTTTGTTGTAGCACTGTTGGCATCAAATTCAGGAAACACCACAGAAAGAGTGATTTTTCTTTTTCCTGGGTCGTTTAAATCCTCAGTGAGTTTTTCGCCAGATTTAGTAATGGTGATAGAATCCTTAACTGTTATCAAATCCTGTGGTTTTGCAACAAAGAAAACCTTAATGTCCAATGCTGAAGTAACATTCATTGTTAATGTTTTCTTTTCATTTGTAAGAACTGCAGTGACTTCACTATTTCCATTCATCCATTTTTGAACCATAAAATTATTACTTGGAGTTGCAGTGAAAGTAACTGTTGTGCCGTGTTCAACTTGGATGCCTGTTGCATTAATAGTTTTGCCAGCACCTGCACTTCCTGTGACGCTTCCGTTTGAAGCACTAGCAGAATCTACAGCCACTTTAACAAGATACGTCTTCTTTTTGAAAACAACCTTGATGGTAACAGCTTCTGCAGTTGTGGGTGTAAATTCATAAGTGTTAGCCGTTTGTCCAGTAATCGTTTCAGTACCTTTCTTCCATTCTTTCACCTCATAACCATCTGATGGAACTGCAGTAAATGTGATTTTTTTGTTTAATGGAACATCTGTAGTGCCAGCAGCAATATTGCTATTTCCATCTTGAACGCTTGCTGTAACAGAACCATTTACACCCTCAACACCAAAGGTAACCGCTGCAGTATTTCCGCCTCCGCCACCAGATGTTTTTTCCTCAAATTTCACTTTGATATCTGCATTTCCAGCAACTGTGTGTACGTATCTAAGGTCTTTTTTAGCTCCAGTAATTTTATCTTTTCCGTTGTACCATCCTTCAACCACATACTCTTTTGGAGTCATAACTGGAGTTGCAGTGAATGTGATTTTATCACCTTTTCTAGCTTTAATTTCTTTTGTAGTATCAGGAAGATTAGTTTTCCCATCAAGAGAAGCTGTGAGTGTGCCATTTCCGCCATCAACACCAAAGGTAACCACTACAGTATTTCCGCCTCCGCCAGATGTTTTTTCCTTAAATTTCACTTTGATATCTGCATTTCCAGCAACTGCGTGTACGTATTTAAGGTTTTTTTCAGCTCCAGCAATTTTATCTTTTCCGTTGTACCATCCTTCAACCACATACTCTTTTGGAGTCATAACTGGAGTTGCAGTGAATGTGATTTTATCACCTTTTCTAGCTTTAATTTCTTTTGTAGTATCAGGAAGATTAGTTTTCCCATCAAGAGAAGCTGTGAGTGTGCCATTTCCGCCATCAACACCAAACTTAACTACAAATTCTTCTGCATCGTTTGGATTATTACATGCAAACATTCCAAACAACATTAAAAATGTTGCACCCATAA
>JBQNBL010000042.1:0-7765 GCA_052169955.1 Treponema sp. | reverse complement strand
TTTAATTCTTCATTTTCTATACTAGCAATCAGTGGCTTATCATACTCATCAATTAAAATTACTACCCTCTTATTAAACTTTTCATACAAAAGCCTAATTATCTTTGCAAATGCAGTATCAGAATCATTACAGTTTGTCTTCACACCATACTTATCTTCCCACATCTTTATATGATAATTTAGGATAGTAGTAAGATGCTCTCTTTCCGTATACTCTTTTGCATTCAAATCTAGCTTTAATATAGGATAGCTTTGCCATTCACTGCCACTTTCTGCCTTAATCTTCTCGATAGCAAGCCCCTCAAAAAGCTCTTTTTTCCCTTCAAAATAAGCCTGCAATGTGGAAAGAAATAGGCTTTTCCCAAAGCGACGAGGACGTGTGAGAAAATAAGCCCTGCCAACAATTTCCAATTTAGAAATAAACTGACTCTTATCAACATAAACATATGGACAAGTTCGCATAATTTCAAAATCTTGTATGCCTATAGGCATGTTTCTTTTTTGCATGTTCTGATTATAACATTAAGAGAGAAAACTTTGCAAATGGAGGAATACGAAGCCACTGGAAAAATATCTCTATATGACAAGAATTCAAAATAATTTAAAATGCAATTATTTTTATTTAATTTTTAAGTATTAGTTTATCTTTTTGTAGGTTTACTTCTTTTAGATTTTGTAGCTATATAAAGCCTAAAATTTAATAGTCCTCTTCAAAGTTTTAATATAGCGATAGTTTCTCCTGCATCCATCTCACCAGTCTCTTTAAAGCCAAATGAACTATAAAGGTGCTTTGCAACTTCATTTTCTGCTTCATATGAAAGCCAACAATATTCGGCTTTTCCACAAGGATAAGTTTTTATAAAATCCAATGCAAGTCTTAAAGCTTCTTTACCAAATCCTTGTGCTTGGTACGTTTTATCTATCATCAGTCGCCAAATATTATAGTTGCCCTTAGCCACTTTAGGAGCATCAACCCAATCATCATCAATATCAAAGCCAATCATCAAAAAACCTACTGGCTTTTTTTCTTCATATATTCCAAATGGGAAGACATGACCATTTGCTATAATGGTAGTATATGCTTCAATAATACTTTCATCATTTGATGCAACAAATCCTTTTTGTTGCTCCGATACCTTTAATTTAATAATATCCCAAACATTCTTTTTATTTATTTTTTCTAAGTGAAGCATATCCTCATTACCATTTTTTTTGAATTAAAAAAAACAGCTCCTCAAGGGAGCTGTTTAAGAATATATAACAATCCCCACTTTTTAAGTTTTTGAGGCAAGATATTCGTTAATAGCTTTTGCAGCCTTTCTTCCTTCACCCATTGCAAGAATAACGGTCGCAGCTCCTAAAACAATATCTCCACCAGCCCAGACACCTTTTAATGAAGTACCTTGGCTCTCGTTAACAATGATGTTTCCCTTTTTTGTTACTTCTAATCCTTTTGTAGTTTGTGCCATAAGAGGATTAGAATCATTACCCAAAGCCACAATAACTGCATCCACCTTAATTTGGTGTTCCGTTCCTTCTTTTGCAACAGGTCGCCTTCTTCCTGACTCATCAGGCTCACCCAATTCATAGTCTAACACTTCTATTGCACAAACTCTTCCTTCTTCATTTCCTATAATACGAGTAGGATTTTGAAGAAAACAAAACTCAACCCCTTCTTCTTCCGCATGTGCTACTTCTTCTACACGTGCAGGCATTTCTGCCCTTGTTCTTCTATAAATGCAATATACTTTTTTAGCCTTTAACCTATAGCCCATACGAGCAGCATCCATTGCAACGTTTCCGCCTCCAATAACTGCAACACTTTCAGCTCTATATAAAGGTGTATCTGCCTCATCCTCATCATATGCTTTCATCAAATTAGCACGCGTTAAGTATTCATTAGCACTAAAAACCCCCATGAGATTCTCACCTTCAATACCCATAAACTTAGGTAAGCCTGCCCCAGTGCCAATAAAAGCTGCATCATATCCATATTCATTCATTAAAGAATCAAGATCTGCAGTGCGTCCAACCAAGAAGTTGGTTTCAAACTTAACCCCCATCTTCTTTAAGTTTTCCACTTCTTTCGCTACAATCTCTTTTGGAAGACGAAACTCAGGAATACCATACACCATAACGCCACCAGTTTTTTGCAAAGCTTCAAAAACTGTAACCTCATGCCCAGCTCTTCTAGTATCTGCCGCCACTGTGAGCCCTGCAGGCCCTGAACCTATCACAGCTACCTTCTTACCCGTGCTCTCTGCAACAGAAGGTATGGTAATCTTATCGTTATTTCTTTCCCAGTCAGCCACAAAACGCTCAAGTCTTCCTATAGCAACAGACTTTTCTGGAGACTTAAACATTTTACCTACAGTACATAATGACTGACATTGCTTTTCTTGAGGGCACACACGCCCACAAATAGCAGGAAGTAAGTTTGTTATTTTAATAATATCAACAGCTTCTTTAAATTCACCCTTTTGAATAGCTGCAATAAACTCAGGGATATGAATACCTACTGGGCAACCTTTCACGCAAGGCTGATTTTTGCAGTTAAGACATCGCTCTGCCTCAACTCTCGCCTGCTCTTCCGTATACCCCATTGCAACTTCATCCATCAATGTAGCTCTCTTTTTAGGGTCTAAAGTAGGCATATCTTGCATAGTAATTTTTGTACGTTCTTTAGGAGTTAAAGTCTTACCTTTTAATTCATTCCAGATATTTTTAGCTTCGTTAGCTAAAGTTTCGTAATCTTTATGTATGTGTTCTGTCATAAATAACCTCCTAGTTAAAAAAGCCCGATTTGCACTTGTGATACTGTTCTGCCTCACGCTCTTTGAATGACTTCATTCTAGTCATCATATTATCAAAGTCAACTTTATGAGCGTCAAAATCAGGTCCGTCAACACATACAAACTTCACTTCATTTCCTACGGTTATTCGGCAACATCCACACATTCCCGTTCCATCAACCATTATAGTATTCAAAGAAACTGTCGTTGGCACATTAAAAGGTCTTGTAGTTTCTGCACAAAACTTCATCATAATAGGAGGCCCTATTGCAAAAACTTCATCTGGAGGCACTTCTTGCTCACAAAGTTCTTTGAGTGGAGCAGTAACCAACGCTTTTCTTCCATAAGAACCATCATCAGTGGTTATTATAAGCTCATCAGCAATGCTTTTCATTTCTTCTTCAAAGACAATTAAGTCTTTGTTTCTAGCCCCAATAATAACAGTTAAACGACTTCCTATTTTTTTAAATGCTTGTGCTATTGGGAACATAGGAGCAACCCCTATACCACCACAAACACAAACTACATGATTCACTTTATTTACTATTGAAGGTTGCCCTAAAGGCCCTAAAATCACTGCAATTTCTTCTCCAACATCTTTTTGGCACAATTTCATCGTAGTAGCCCCAACCACTTGGACTACCAAAGCTATCCATCCTTCATTTTCGTTGGCATCTGCAATTGTAAGTGGAACGCGTTCCCCTAAATCCGCATCCAACTGTATAATTACAAACTGCCCAGCCTTTCGACTCTTTGCAATAAAAGGAGCTTCCACCTTAAAGTAAAAAACTTGCGGAGAATACTGCCTTTTTTCTAAAATTTTGTGCATACTCAAAACCCCTCAAAATCATAATACGTACACAATAGCTCTAATTAAAGCACCTCTCAATCAAGATATTTTTACACAAAAGCCCCAACTTATTCAATAGTAATTTTAGATGTAATAAAAAACTCCAAGAAATTTTCCATCTCACTGATAATATTATGTAAAAATCTTCTACACTTTAAACTTTTTCACCTCTCCAACTAGATTACTAATACTATTATTGTTTTTTTCTGTTAACTTACTAACATTTTGCACTGCAGTATTAATCTTTAATGCTCCAGAATCAACGGCATCCATGCAAGAACCAATCATGTGGGTAATTCCGTCTAAATGCTCCATTTCTTTGGCAACAGCATTACCACCTTCCAACATTTCAGCAGAACTTTCTCCAACTTCTTGAGTTACATTGTTAATCTCTTTTATCGCACTAAGTACTTCTTTGCTACCATTTGATTGCTCGTGCATTGCTTCTGTTAAATTATTACTCATTTGCCTAACTTGTTCTGCCAAGTCAAAAATAGCATTAAACTTTGACTCAACTATACTACTAGATTCAGAAAGTGAAGTAATCCCTGCAGAAAGTTCTTTTAGAGTCATGGTAATATTTTTCCCTTGTGAACTCGATTCTTCTGCTAGTTTTCTTATTTCATCTGCAACAACAGCAAAACCTTTGCCTGCCTCTCCTGCATGGGCAGCCTCAATAGCTGCGTTCATAGCAAGCAGGTTTGTTTGACTTGCTATATGTTGAATAACACTAGAAGCCTCCATCAAAGACCCTGATTCTTCTATAATCTTATTTGTTACGTTATTAGATTGTTGCAATGTTTCCTTTCCATCTTGAGTTGCCATAGAAAGATCATTAACAGCCACATCTGTTTTTTCGAGAGTGCCTGTAATGCTGGCAATGTTTGCAACCATTTCTTCTATAGATGATGATGACATAGAAACGCTTGCTGCTTGATTTTCAATTCGTTCATTTAATTTGTTTATAGAATGAATAATTTCTTCCACTGTACTCGCAGTCTTTTGTATACTTGTAGCTTGTATCTCAGTTTGTTCCTTTGCATTACCTATCACTCTATTGATATCGTTAGTAGCGTTAGAAGTGTCTACCATAGAGTTAGAAAGCTCTCTACCAACATCTTCCATAATCAATGTTTCGTGTTTCACAGTTTGAAAAGAAGAATTAAGAGACTCGGTCATAGTGTTTAAATAAAGACCAATTTTTCCTAATTCGTCTCCTTTTTCTTCCATTCTAACAGTAAAATCTCCTTGTGCAATTTGCCTAAACGTTGTTTGCATACCAGTAATTCTTTTTACAATTCGTGAAGAAAATAAAATAATTACAAAAATAGAGAGCAATATTACTAAACATGTAAGAAAAATAGCCCATCTAGCCATCACCAATATAGAAGGAATAAAATCGTCAATAGGTGCTAAAAATCCAATTTTATATGGCATCTTTCCAATCTTTCTTTCAGAATAAACCATACGTTTTGCACCATGAACCCATGTCTTAATATTTGAAAAACCTTCTATAGGTGAAGCATTAGAAGCAACATATGTGCTAAGCTTTTCGTTTAACTCGTTAGATGCAGAAGAAAGCACTATATTATCATTTTCGTCTAATAAAAATATTACAGAATTTTTTGAAGGGGTAGCTTTTTTCATGCTTTCAATTGTGTTAGTCAAGTTAAGCCCCACCCCAGTAATACCTAAAACCTTATTACCATAAAAGGCTTTTGCATTAATCCACAAGCCTGTAACACCTGTTTCCTTTGAAGGATTAATATTAAAAGTTATAGAATCAGAAAGTTTGAGAGAATTAAAAAACCATGAATCCCTAGCATCACTTTCACTTAACACAGAAAAGGCAACTTCTTTATCTGCATTTGTCATATAATGATCTTTAGTGTTAGAGCTAGAAACCCAAGCTGCAATAACAGAAGGCTCAGAGGCAAATTCTTTAAGACGCTTCATAACTGCTTCTTTTTCTTCACCCTCCGGCTCTCCATTTTTAAGCCAAGAAAGCATCAATTGATTGGTACCCCATGCCTCCGCACGTGAATAACCAAGAGATAAATCTGATTGCAAATCTATAGAAATATTTGAAAGAATGCCTGTAATTCCCTTATAAAATTGCTCTTTCATACTATCTCGTATTAAAACCATGGAAACAGTAAGACTAACAGTTGCTGCAATTCCAGCAATTAATGTTGTAAACAAAACCAATTTTGCACGTAATGACATAAAACACCCCTTTACATTCAAATCTTTCCGTTCACACAATAATTATAATATAAAAATATAAAAATATAAAAATATAAAGATATAAAGATATAAAGATTTATTTTTAGGAAATACTTTATCTAGCATCTAAGGTAGCATCTTATCAGCTTACATTTTCTTCTTTTATTCTTTTCTCAAACCTAAAGTCTTTAACGCACCGCCTTATAATTGAAGTTTTCCTATTGCCCATTTTAGCGTATTGTGTGCTTATTCCAAGAGTGTAGACCTCACCTTCATTAAGTGGCTCATTCACTAAAAACATCAATGTCTTTGGCTCATTCTGTAATAAAGCATCTTTTGGTATTTGAAATATCTTATCTTTTGTTTTTATGTAAAGCTCCATAGCCTGCCCTGCTAACTTTAATGCCTCTCCTTTTATTTTTATAACATTAAGACCACTCTCATAGGAATATGCAGTTTCTACACTTTCTATTTTAGGCTTTGGTGTTTTTACCGTGATAACATAAGGGCGAACATACTTTTTTATGTGTTTTTTAACCTGCGAAGATAACGTAAATTGAACACCAAATTCTACATTCTTTTTAAGCATTGAAGTTAAATCTTTTTCATCACCTTCATTTACATCTTCTTCAAGTTTTTCTTTTTTTACCTTTTGATCTCTTTTATTAAACACATTTTCAAGTCTTCTTTCTAAAAACTCATCAACTTTAACGCTCCCTTTACCTTTAAGCCCAATTGTTGCTAGCCCCAAAAGATCAATATCATAACCTTCTTCTAATCTCTCAACTAAAACTTCAGAAAAAACTTCTAGTGCCATTTTAAAATTATGAATGTCAACACAGGGTGTTTTTTCTTTAACATTGTTTACCAAATCATCTGTAGTAAGTCTTCCTTTCTTGCAAACTCTGGCATAATAACTACCTTTTTCTTTGATATTACTCTTACACACTGAAAGTTTTACATACTTTTCTCCATTCAACATATTCTTCTCCTTAAAAATATTAATTAATTATCATTTTATGATATGCCCATAGATTTTGCAACATAATTTTCTTTTTTTTCTTGCCTTAAATGAATAAACATGATAGGGTTAGAAGACGGTAATTCCATCAATTTCAATACTTTATTTTCAAAGTTTATGCAAAAATCCCAAAATACATTAGCTCATGGTATACGGGTACATTAGGAAAGGTTAAGATAGTACATTAGCTAATGTACTGGGTCAAAACTGTACAGTTTTGCATAGTGAAACTGCACTATTTAGACATCGCAAACTGTACAGTTTAGGGAAGCGAAACTGTACAGTTTTCACATGAAAAACCTAGCAATAATAACTAAATACCATTTTGAACATGCCACACTATGATTAACCACAAATATTCAAACATATTTGAATCAATCTTTTTTTTATGTTATAATCATCACATGCAAGAAATTAGGAACATGCCTATAGGCATTCAAAGTTTTTCTTCGATGATAGAAGGAAATTATGTGTATGTGGATAAAACTCAATTCATTTCTAAGCTAGAGATTTTAGGTAGGGCTTATTTTCTCACTCGACCTCGTCGCTTTGGAAAGAGCCTATTTATTTCAACATTGCAAGCCTATTTTGAAGGAAGAAAAGAACTCTTTAAGGGGCTGGCTATTGAGAAAATCAAAGCAGAAAGGGCTGAAGAATGGCAAAGCTATCCTATATTAAAGCTAGATTTGAATGCACAAAAATACACTAAGGAAGAAGACCTTACAACTATTTTGAATGATAATGTAAAAGAATGGGAAGGAAAATATAACATTAAAACAGGTTGTGATAATCCAATTTCTGCTTTTTCATATATTATTAGAGCTTTATACGAAAAGTTTAACCAAAGAGTAGTCATTCTAATTGATGAGTATGATAA
>JBQNBL010000041.1:0-7942 GCA_052169955.1 Treponema sp. | reverse complement strand
AGTTTAGAGTGTAGAGTCTGAGTTTTTTCATAATCTGTCAGAGCTTTTTAGCTTTTGGCAGATTATGTTTACTATGCAATCATATTTATCATATAAAATAAATTTGCTAGCTTTAATAATTAGATTTTCTATGTTAAGATACTAGTTATGGAAGAAATTAGAAACATGCCTATAGGCATTCAAAGTTTTGAGGCTATGAGGCTTGGAAACTATGTTTACGTAGATAAAACTCAATTTATCTCTAAGTTACAGAAGCTTGGCAGGGCTTATTTTTTAGCTCGCCCTCGTCGGTTTGGCAAGAGCCTTTTTATTTCGACATTGCAAGCCTATTTTGAAGGCAGAAAAGAACTTTTTAAGGGACTTGCTATTGAGAAGTTCAAGGCAGAAGCTGGTAGTGAATGGCAAAGTTATCCCATATTAAAACTAGATTTGAATGCAGGAAATTATAGGGATAGTCAAGAGTTAAACCTTGTTTTAAATGCTCATATAAAAGATTGGTGTAAACAATTTGGACTTGTACAACAGTTTGATGTAGCACATTTAAATTTTGCCTATATTATTAAGTCTCTATACGAAAAGTTTAATCAAAGGGTCGTTATTTTAATCGACGAATATGATAAGCCTCTCATTGCAACGCTGGAGAATGAAGAACTACACGAGCAATACCGAGCCACACTCAAGGCATTTTATAGCGTGATAAAAAGCTCGAATGACTACATTCATCTAAGCTTCCTTACAGGAGTAACAAAGTTCAGCAAGGTGAGCATTTTCTCAGACTTGAACAATCTTTATGATATTAGCTTTGACAGGGAGTATTCGAGTCTTTGTGGCATAACAGAAGAGGAATTGTTGAGTAATTTTGCAGAAGAAGTGAAAGCTCTAGCAAGTGAATACAATAAAACATATGATGAGATGGTGGATGTTTTGCGAGCCAGATACGACGGTTATCGCTTCAGTGAAAAAGAAGAAAGGATATACAATCCATTTAGCCTATTCAATGTGTTTGCTAAAAACAAACTAGGCGACTATTGGTTTGAAAGCGGAACTCCTACCTTCATGGTTCATTTGTTTGAACAAAAAGCCTTTGCACTTCCTGACCTAGAGGGAAACATAACGATGAGTGCAAGATCTATCGATATGTATAGGCTTAGCTACAGTAATTTAATTCCACTTTTGTTTCAATCAGGCTACCTCACGATAAAAGACTATGACCGAGAGCTTGATATGTATGTTTTAGGTTATCCGAATGACGAAGTAAAATATGCTTTTATTGAATGTTTGATGATGGTTTACACGAGTGCAAGAAAAGATCCATCTGGTGAGTTTATGATAGGAGACTTTTTAAATAGCATGAGAAAAGGCGACATAGAGCGAGTGCTAACACTCACAAAAGCATTGATGGCAAGTATTCCTTACGACTCATTGCCCGAGAATAAGCAGTTTTTGCGAGAGCAGAACTATCAAACAACAATCTACCTAATATTTCGTCTTCTTGGGCAGTATGTGAGAACTGAGGTACATAGCTCTGTGGGACGTTCAGATGTGGAAGTGGAAACGGCGGACAGCATTTATATCTTTGAGTTTAAAGTGGGTGGCAAGCCTCAAGACGCAATAGCTCAAATCAAAGAGACAAGCTATGCAGAAAAATACTTGGCAAGCAACAAGAGCGTTTTTATTGTAGGAGTTAGTATTAGTCAAGACGAACGCACTTTAGGTAAATGGCAGATTGAAAAGATGAAATAACTGACCTATCTCTCTATTTCAATCGGATAATAGAAAAAATTGGCACTCCTTTTAAAGCTGTTGATATAAATGCACACGTTATGGAAAATGTATGTACGAAAAAATCATCTATCAAACAAAAGAATTACCATATATTGACATTTTATATAGTTTATGTTTCTATACCCAATATGTTATCTTTTCTTAACATAATGGACTATCTAAATTTCTACTGTGCACCTTGTCTATTGGGTAAAAAACCTGCGAGTTTATTTTCTATGCCTATTGAAATATATAATAGAAGCCAAAAGAAAATAGAAGAGTTAAAAGAGCTAGGTTTATGTGTAGAATTTTTATATGAAGTGAACAGAAAAGCACATCTATTAGTGTTTTCTGAAGAACAAACTATCAAACTTTTGCGTAAAGAGAATATAAAGAATGCGTATAATTTTTTTGGGTATGGACTAGATATTAGTTTTGAGCTTCTAAAAGAGAAGCTATTTAAGAAATTTAGTCTGTTTTATTCTAAGAATTTGCAAAGGCAAAATGCAGATATTTTTCCTCATGAAATAGGTCTTTTTTTAGGTTATCCTCCTGAGGATGTTTTGCAATATTATATTAAGAAAGGAAAAGACTACTTATTTTCAGGTTATTGGAAAGTGTATACAAACCCAGAAAAAGCTATTGAGATATTTAGATTATATGATGAATGTAGAGCTTATTGCATGAAAGAAGAGTTTTTAAAATATCACTTATTGAGTGCTTAAAGATATAAGAAAAGAGTTAATAACTCTTTAATAGGAGGAATTATGGCAAAGGTAGCTATTGTTTATTGGAGTGGAACAGGTAATACTCAAGCTATGGCAGAGGCTATTCTTGAAGGATTGAAGGCTGGTGGAGCAGATGCTTCATTATTCACAGTTGGAGAATTCGATAAAGGTTCTCTTTCTAGCTATGACAAAATTGCATTTGGTTGCCCAGCTATGGGAAGTGAAGAACTTGAACCAGATGAATTTGAACCATTTTATAGTTCAATTGAAGGTGAACTCAAGGGCAAAAACATTGCTCTTTTTGGTTCTTATGAATGGGCTGATGGTGAATGGATGAAAACATGGGAAGAAAGAGCAAAGGGTGTTGGTGCAAACGTCTTTGAAGGAGAGGGTTTAATTATTTACGACAAACCAGATGATGAAGGCATTGCAAAATGCAAGGCTTTTGGAGAGAAGTTTGCAAAATAAGGCTTAGTTTTTGCCAATAATTAAAAGCACGAGGAGCTTGGGCTTCTCGTGCTTTTTTAATTTTATACTGGATGATTATCAATATAAAATAAAAAAGCAGGCAGTTATTCTCCTTTATTTTATTTTTGTTTTCTATTATCATGAATTTATGAATATTAATGAACGTACACCACAAGAGATAGAACGTATAAAAGAGAGTATTAAACAACTCACAATTCAAAATGATTTTATTTTTTATCATGTAATGCGGAATAAACATCTTTGCGAGGAGTTGTTGTCTAGATTATTAGAGAAAAGAATTAGTATAATTGAAACTACGCCACAGGCTACAATTGCAGCTTCATTTGAAGCTAAAAATATAAGATTGGATATTTTAGCACGAGATGAAAAGGGAAATAATTATAATATAGAAATGCAGGTGGTTAATAACGATTCAGTTCCAAGAAGAATGAGAATATATCAGGCTTCGATTGATTTAGATTTTTTCAAAAAGAGTAAAAAGTACAAAGAAGCGACAGACACGATAATTATTTTTATCTGTATGTTTGATTCTATAGGAAAGGGATTTCCAATATACAGCTTCAAGAATCTATGTGAGCAAGATACTAGCATTGCTTTAGGTGATGGTACACTGAAAATGATTGTTGTCCCTAAAGAATGGAAAAAAGTTGAGAATCCAAGAATACAATCAGTACTAAAGTATATATATGACAATATCCCAACAGATGGTTATACAAAGGAGTTAGATATGTACGTGACAGATATTAAGTATGATACGGTTATAAGTAATGATTCACTTTCTTACTTTTTTAAAATCCAAGATGAAAGAGAAGAGGGAGTAAAAGAAGGAATAAAAGAAGGAATAAAAGAAGAAAGTTTTAACACTGCACGTAGAATGAAAAAAGCTAATTGTGAATCTTCTTTTATTATGGATATGACAGGATTAACGAAAGAAGAGATAGAAGCACTTTAGTATCTTTGTATATTTTTAGAGATAAATAAGTCTTATGCCATTGTTTTTAGATTTGCAAAAATGCAAGAGTGAAGAAGATGTAAAAGATTGCTATATCAAAGCATTGCACTTAAAAGGATATCAGAAAAGTCTCATAGATATTCAAACAAAAGAAGTGTGGTTTGAAGCAAAATTGGGTTATAAAGTTTCTACCTATGCAATGTTTACCCAACTTCTTTTTTATGTGAATGTAGCTATTAACGAAGGTGAGTATATTCCGCCTTTTTTGTGCGTAATTGATAGCAAAAAAGCAGCACTGATGAAAACTGAAACAGTGCTTCCATTGCTTAATGACAAAAGCATAAAGATTAGGTGGGGTAAAAGTGCTAGCGAGGTAACTCAAGATGCACTTGACCGTGTAAGCCAGTTTATTGGAACTCACTTTGTTTCTTATAACATAGAAAAAGCTGAAAGCGAATTTATAGAAGCAATAACCAATGCAATAAAAACGGGTGAGATAATTCGCACACAAATAACTCCTGACAATTTAAAAAGTGTCTTTGATAAATGGGTAGACTCTATTGGCAAAGAAATTATAAATGCTAAGGTTGAAGACTACGTGCTTTTGTTTTATGCAGATGTGATGAGCGATGGCACAGTCTCTACGCATGAGAACATGAGTGCAGAGCTTTTGCATAAAGGAGCAAAGCCTGTCTTTAGTCTAGCAGGTACACTTTATGAACTAGGAAACATAGAAGGCTACCACAAGTTTTGGGCAATATATGACCGCCCACCTGCTCAAGAATATAGAAACTATCTTCTTGAAAGACGAGATAGTTTAATTCCACTTGATGAACGTTCATTTAAGGGGGCTTATTATACGCCACTTTGTGTGGTGGAAAAAGCTTATGAACTTTTGACACAACTATTGGGAAAAGGTTGGCAAAAAGAGTATATTGTTTGGGATCCATGTTGTGGCGTTGGCAACTTAGAAACAAAGCATGGTAATGTGCGAAATGTTTATATGAGTACGTTGGATCAAGCAGACATAGACGTAATGAAAGCCACAAAAACCTGCGTTGCTGCCATGCGTTTTCAGTATGATTATTTGAATGATGATATCACTGAAGATGGAAAAATTGACTATAGTTTTACAAATAAAATCCCTTTAAGCTTGCAAAAAGTCATTAACGAAGCAAAGTACGGAAAGAAAAAAATATTAGTCTTGATGAATCCGCCTTATGCTGAATCAGGTAATGGTGCAAATAAAGGTGGTAAAGAAAAAGTTGCCAAAACAAATGTTGCTAAATATTGCATGGTTGGTTATGGCAAAGCCACAAATGAGCTTTTTACTCAATTTATTGCACGTATTGCAAAAGAGATTCCTAATGCAACGCTTGCGATGTTTTCAACGCTAAAATATATAAATGCACCTAATTTTGAAGATTTTAGAAATAAGTGGAGGGCAAAATATCTAGGTGGTTTTGTAGTACATTCAAAAGCTTTTGATGGCATAAAAGGAGACTTCCCTATAGGTTTTTTGGTTTGGCAAACACATAATGAAGACTTACCTACCCCCCCCCCGATACATACTGGTCTATATACAATTACAGAGGTCTCTTGCGAAGTTTTAGACAAAAATGCTAATGCTATTGGAGAGAAAACTTTTTATAACATACCTTCATCACAATATTTGAATGTTTGGATTAAACGTCCATGTAGAAATGAAAAGAATGCTATTCCACTTTCTAATGCAATTAAGGTTTCTACAGTAAAAACTCCTGTTACTAAATGGGCTGAAGAGGCTGTTGCTTATATGTATTGTGGAAAAAATGATTTTCAACATGCAGGAGGACAAACTGCTCTTTTTTCTTCTCCTTATGGTGATGGGCATGGCTTTTATGTAACAGCTGAAAACTTATGGCAGGCAGCCGTTGTGTTTACAGTACGCCGAATTATTCCACATACGTGGTTAAATGATAGGGATCAATTTTTGCAAAGTTCTGAGCCTTTGCAAAAAGAATTTATAAATGATTGCTTGGTTTGGATGTTATTTAATGGAAGCAACCTTACAGCAAGTGCAGATGGCTTGGAATGGAATGGCAAAAAGTGGAGCATAGTTAATCATTTTATTCCGTATAGGGAAGAAGAAGTAGGAGCTAATAGTCGTTTTGAAAGTGATTTTCTGGTAACATACATGGAAGGTAAAAGCTATAGCAAAGAAGCTTTAGCAGTGTTGGAAGAAGGTAAAAAAATCTGGCAAGCTTATTTTGTTTTAAGTTTTCCGCACTCTATTCGTGAAAAGTTTAAGTTAGGACGGGCAGATGTGGGTTGGTACCAAATTCGTCAAGCATTAAAAGCATTAAACGAAACAGGAGAATGTGAAAATCCTTTTGATTTTAGTATTTTTGAACAAGCGTACGCTATGTTAACAGAAAAGCTTAAGCCACAAGTGTACGAACTAGGTTTTTTGAAAAAGTAAAAAATTATTTTTTAAGTGATGATGATTATCAGGATATAGTTTTTTGTAGTTGTTCTATAAATATATATTCATTGCTTCTATTACATTCAGTATCCATGGTTCTTGTGGGTGATCATACAGCAATAATTGTCTTTTTATGGACATTATTTTATTATTAATTAATTTTTTTTCATTATCAGAAATTGTTTTGTTTTCTAATTTTTTTGTTTCTTCATAGATAATATTCTTATATCCCTTTCTTTTCAAAAGATTTGTAATTTTTTGATGGTGACAAAATTCAATAACACAATAGCTAACATATTTATAGGCATCAATTAAACTATAATTACCATCACCATCAATATCTTCAGGTTTTTCAATCCATTTAAATAGATAGTACAAAAATATATTTGCTTGGTATGGCTTCTTTGTTTTTTCCTGCACAACACGAGTCGAGCTAACACTAAGATTTAATCCAGCACTTCCAACTACAACTAAAGGAGGCAGTTGTTTTCCATTTTTTTCTCTTTTCATTACAGGCATATAATTAAATATACCTGCAAAACATTGACCTAAAAATACAACACCATATTTTAGATTGTTTGCATTTTGCAAACAATCTAATAAGTCAAAAGGAGTGATTATAGGAGTGCTATCAAGACCATGATAATTTCCATGCCCATTAACAAATAAAACTATGTTATCATGACTATTTTTTTTGAATAGTTCTTTTAGTTCTGATGATTTATAAACAGTCTTGTTATCAAAGCCTTCTTTTTTTCTTATAACTTGAAGAGTTGTTTGTTTACTACTATCAATAATAATAGTGATGTCTTCAATTGCAATTCCCGAACGAATCAAAGAGTCGATTCCAAATCCAACATCATCTACATGCCTAAGCTCAGGTTCATCTTGAGAGGTTAGCAAAAATATCCAATTGGTTTTTTCTGTCTTTAAGCCCATGCAGGTTGAAAGTTATCTATAGATTCTGGAAATGGAATATCATCAAATAAAATACGGACTTCAAATTCTAATTCTTTGGGATAACTTGGCAAAGATTCTAGTATTTTTCCATCTGAAGCTAAGAAATAATAATCCCTTTCTGCCGAAAGAAAATATGCAACATCAGGAAATCTATTATCGTTAACTTCATACAAGAACCACATTCCCATATTGATAAGATCTCTCGTTGTGCCACTCATGCACTTTAATTCACTAGAGAGTATTTTTTTTATTTCCATATCAACCCCCTTTTAATCTTATCGGTAGCGTACATTCTATAATATAACCGAGAAATTTAAAAGACATGGTATTTTAGTTGTGTTTTTATTTAGATAATGTTTTTTAGTAATTATTTTTCTTGACATTTTTACATTCCTTTTAACTATTTTCAAAAGATTTTTTTTATGCTACCATCGAAAACACTATGAGAGATAAAAGTTTACCATTATTATTAAAAAGGGTTGCTGAGGCAAACCCAGGGTGTCCTGCACAAGCATATAGAGATTCAGAGAAAGAAATAAAAATGATTTCATACTCTGAAATGCAAAAAATCATAATGAATATTGC
>JBQNBL010000040.1:0-8014 GCA_052169955.1 Treponema sp. | reverse complement strand
GAGAGAATTGCAAGGAAAACTTACTTTTTTATCTTGAAAAGATGGTTGCAGGGGGCTTAGAGGCAATACAAATTCTCAAATACTGAACGTCGGCAACGCCGACTTTTGACTTGCAAAGCTCGAAGAAACGCCCCTAAGAACCATGCAACCATCTTACTATACATGCAACCTTAAAACTTACAAAATAATTCGGGGGTCTCGGGGAGCTCCCCGAGCGACGTGAAAAGGATAGGTTGGGGTGTGGGGAAGGAAAGGAAAAACTGCTTCGAACAGTTGTGCCTTTCCTTCCCCACAAAAGCATTTTCAACCTTGCAATTTATAGCAAGGTTAACCCCAGCACCCGCTAAGAACATCCAAAATTAACCTATTTCGCTATATGCGAAACTGTACAGTTTCGCACCCCTAAATACTACAGTTTCGCATATGTAAACTGTACAGTTTGCGATGCCTAAATAGTACAGTTTCGCCCCCCTAAACTGTACAGTTTAGGCTCAGTACTTTAGCTAAGGTGCAATCATAACACTAGCTAATGTACAATAATTACACTAGTGAATGTATACTTGCTACTTTACTTAAAGGTTTATTGAGACGTTTTTTGATGAAGTTTTCTAATGTTGTAGGAGGACCAGAAAATGGGAACATTATGATATGTTCATCAAAACTTTGAGTTCTATCATTTTGTAATTTATGTTTAGTATTTACTTTGTTGATAGAAGAAGGTTGAAAGATGGAGGCAAATAATGACTGACCTGTGAATAAGGCGTTTTCAATTTTATACATGCAAAAAGTTTTAGAACTTTTTTTTATACAAAAAGCTTCTATATTAAATGAAGAAATTTGAAATGATTTAATAAGACTTATATTATCATTAAAAAGATTAGATTGCTTAAAGACTGGAAAATCATAGATATTTTGCCAAGTTTTCAAACCACGTTTTGTTTCTTCGATGCTTGAATTTGTTATACATACGGCTTTTAAGGAAATATTTTCATTTTCTAGCTTTTCAATAAAATACTCTGAGATGTCACAGGGGTCAATTAAAATAGCTTCCTTTGAAGATTCTTTTATGAGTAAATAAGTGTTTATACTCTTTTTAGATGAATTAAAATATATTTTCATACATATATTTTATGAATTTTAGTGTTAAGATGGAATAGGTTAATCATTTTCATACACGCATCTTCGATGCTTATCCCTGACGGACTTTTCTCTATGAGTTTTTCAAGTCAAGGACAATGGTCGTGAGAAATAAGGAAAAAAGGAAAAGTTGAAAGAATATTAGACGGATTGAAATAGTGCTACAACATCTATCTAAAATAAAAAAAAATGCTATAAACAAAGCATGAAACCTTGTTTGTATGGTATTAAAAATTCTAATAGAGATTTTTCAAACAAAGATACATGGGGAAAAAACCAATTTAATTCAAGTTTTCCTGCGTCCTTGGTTTGTTATATGTATTCAAAGAAACTTGATTTAAACTATATGTCAATTAAAAATAAGAATTTTGGTGTTAATTCTATTACCCCAAAAGAATTATATAATTTATCACCTATAGACAATAATTTATATTTTTCATTTGAAACACAATATACACCATTTCAAAAATATGTTGTAGGTAATTTACCTAGAACAGATTTAGTATTAATTAATACAAATACAAACGAATGTATTAGAAATTTGGAAATAAAATTAACTGCTTTGCCTGATAATACAACATGCACATTAACTGAGAAGGAATACGGCTCTGAAATTGTAATTAGACCGGACACAATAGTGTATTTAGCAAGCAGTCTAGTAGCTTCAAGTTTAGAAGAAATCAAAAACATTATTTTATCTAATATGGTTAATATTAAAGATTGGACAGAACCTAAAAATGTACTTAAGTATTTAGAAAAAATAAATGAAATTCTATTAAAAATCTCTCTTAATTGTGAAGAAAAGCAACAACCAATTTTACTTCAACCAATCTGGAAAACGGAAGGTAAGTCTCCAAAACTATCTGAAAATTGTCTGGATGTTTTTGTTTGGAGTGATTTTGCATTTGTATATTTTATTTCACAAATTGCAAAAAATGACAAAAATTCAATACTAGACATGGTAGAACTTCTGTTTGGTTATATAAAATGTTATTAGATGTTTGTGTAAATGGAAAATTCAACCATACAGAAATAATCGATAAATTGTCTTTCAATACAAAGAATGATAAAGCATTTGCATCTTCCGGTAATATTACAAATAGGTTTATGTCATCAAAAAATTTAACTATTCCAAGAATAAAAAAATCTGAAATAAAAAATATAATTTTAGGTGGAGGTCAAAATTTATTAAGCCCAGAAAGACGTTTTGATGCAATAATATATAATTCTTCGGAGCTGTTTTTATGAGATGTGTTGATTTATTTTGTGGCTGTGGTGGATTATCTTCAGGTTTTTCTCAAGCTGGCTATGAAGTTGTTTTAGGGATTGATAAATGGAAAAAGGCACTTAATATTTATAAGAAAAATTTTTCTCATAAAGCTTTAGAAGAAGATATTACCAATGAAGAAAGAATTGTAGCCTCAATGGAACAATTTAATCCTGAAATAATTATTGGAGGTCCTCCATGTCAGGATTTTTCAAGTGCAGGTAAGAGAGATGTTACAAGAGGGCAAGCTGATTTAACGTATCATTATACTAATGTTGTTTGTTCATACAAACCAAAATATTTTTTAATGGAAAATGTTGATAGAATTGTCTCCAGCTATATTTTAAAAGATGTTATTAATCAATTTTCTAATAATGGTTATGGTTTAACAACTGTTATTCTTAATGCAGCATACTGTAATGTACCGCAGTCTAGACTGCGATTTTTTCTTATAGGCGGATTGAATTTTGAAAATAATTTTTTATTGCCCATATTAAAAAAAAATCTTAATACAAAAGAAATGACAATTAGAGATTACTTAGGAAATTCTTTAGGGATAAACTATTACTATCGTCATCCGCGTAATTATAATAGACGTGGTATTTTCAGCATAGATGAGCCAAGCCCAACAATAAGAGGTGTTAATAGACCTATTCCCCCTGGCTATAAAATTAATAGTTGCGATCCGCAGAATATTGATTTATCAGATATTCGCCCTTTAACAACAAGAGAAAGGAGTTTTATACAAACCTTCCCAAGGGATTTTATATTTGAAGGAAATAAAACAGATCTGGAACAAATAATAGGCAATGCAGTTCCTGTAAATTTGGCAAAGTTCGTAGCCGAGTCATTGAAGGAATATATAAACAATCCCATTTTTTATTCTGAAAACTTATTCAATGATTTAATAATCCCATCAAAATATTTAACAAAAGAAAAAATCGTTTAGCATCTGATTCAATGTGGCATCGCTACCTAATGTTTGGTTAACTATATATTATATGTACAGCACAAAATTGTGGTTATATAATTATTTCAAAAATTTTGATATACCAGTTATATGATAAATGCTGAAATAAAGTATATCGATCTTTTTGCAGGGATAGGTGGTTTTCGTTATAGCTTTGATAAGGCAGGTTTTAAATGTGTATTTAGTTCTGAAATAAATGAAGCTTGTCAGAAAGTTTATAATGATAATTACGGAGACATTTCTGCTGGAGATATTACTAAAATACATGCAGAAGATATACCTGATTTTGATGTTTTATGTGCTGGCTTTCCGTGTCAACCATTTAGTATTTGTGGGAAAAAGAAAGGTTTTGAAGATACTCGGGGAACTTTGTTTTTTGAAATATGTAGAATTATTGAAAAGAAACAACCTTTAGTTGTTGTATTAGAAAATGTAAAGCATTTGCTTGATCATGATAATGGTAATACATTTAAAATAATTATAGAGAAATTACACAACTTAGGATATAAAACGTCGTTTAAAGTATTAAACTCAAAAGATTATGGTGTGCCTCAAAGTCGCGAGAGAATCATTATAGTTGCTACGAAATATGGGAAATTTAATTTTTTAGATATGCAAAAGTCAAAGTCGATTTTTATAAAAGATATCTTAGATGAAGAGGGGGAATTTGAAATTCTTGATAAAACTGAATATACATTATTGGAAGATAAGTATGTAAAACAACAACCTTCAGGTTTAATATTTTGTGGTTATAGAAACAAAAATATTTGGAAAAAAGGAATTAGACCAAATACAGAATATTTATCGCGAGTACATCGACAGCCAAATAGAATTTATTCTTCAAATGGAATACACCCAACTTTGCCATCGCAAGAAACTTCAGGAAGATTTTGGATTTATATTCCCGAACAAGATATTGTTCGTAAGTTAACAATTAAAGAGTGTTACAAATTAATGGGATTTCCTAAAGATTTTAAAATTGATTCAAATAAAGGCAATGCATATAAACAATGTGGAAATTCTGTTGTTATACCAATGATTTTTGAATTAGCTAAATCAATAATGCGACAAGCTTTTGATAATGGAGGGGAATATGGACACTTTGGAAATGATTTATCAGAGTTGCCACTCTTTCACGCTATTTAAACATTTAGCACCATATCCGAGCAAATATTGCTATTCAATATCTGGTTGGATATGCTCCGAGGAATATTTTGTAGATTAAAAATCAGAAGTGAAAATTAGCTTAATTCATTAGCTGATTATATTGTTTTACCTTTAATTTTTGTAATTTAACTACTAGAAAAAATAGATATAAATTGATAGGATTGGGAACAGTTTTGTAAAACTTAATTTTTTAAGGAGTTTCAAATGCAAGGCGAAATCCGTGGTAAGAGTGCTAAAAATCTTAGGGGAAGAAGTTTTTTAAAGCTTCTTGATTTTACAACAGATGAGATTCGATATTTAATCGAATTGGCAAAAAACTTCAAGAATATGAAGAGAGCTGGTGTTCCTCATAAGTATTTGGAAGGTAAAAATATTGTTTTGCTTTTTGAAAAAACATCAACTAGAACTCGTTGTTCTTTTGAAGTGGCTGGCTATGATCTTGGAATGGGTGTTACCTATCTTGATCCGGGTTCTTCACAAATGGGCAAAAAAGAGTCAATTGAAGATACTGCTCGAGTTTTGGGTAGGATGTATGATGGAATTGAATATCGTGGGTTTAGTCAAGAGCTTGTTGAAACTTTGGCAAAATATGCTGGTGTTCCTGTATGGAATGGGCTTACAGATCTTTTTCATCCAACTCAGATGATTGCAGACCTTCTTACTATTGAGGAAAACTTTGGGCATCTTAAAGGTTTAAAGTTTACATATATGGGAGATGCTAGAAATAATGTTGGAAACTCTTTGATGATTGCTTGCGTAAAGATGGGTATGCACTTTACAGCTTGTTCACCTTCTCAACTTTTCCCAAGTGATGACCTTGTTAAGCAAGCTGAGGCAATTGCAAAAGAGACTGGTGGCTCTGTTACTCTTGAAACTGATGTAAAAAAAGGTACAAAGGGTGCAAATGTATTGTATACTGATATTTGGGTCTCTATGGGAGAGCCTGATAGTGTTTGGGAAGAGCGCATTAAGCTATTAAAACCATATCAAGTGAATAAAGAGGCTATGAAGAATGCTAGTGATGATGCAATATTCATGCATTGTCTTCCTTCTTTCCATGATTTGAATACAACAATTGGGCAAGACATCAATAAGAAATTCGGGCTTAAAGAAATGGAAGTTACAAATGATGTTTTTGAGTCTCATAAATCTGTTGTTTTTGATGAGGCAGAAAATAGAATGCATACAATTAAAGCTGTTATGTATGCAACATTAAGCTAGTTATTTTAAAAATATTAAGGCTCTAAATTGATATTTTAGGGATGCTTCACATTGCTAGTCTTTTTGTTGGCTAGCAGTGTGTTTTTCAAATTTTGAATGCTGTGCATTCTTTTTAATCTTTTGATTTCAAGTTAATCATTATGAATACGAATGTAATTAAAGTTCTTTCACGTCTTGCATTACTGACAACGGCAATCGTCTGGGGTAGTTCTCTTGTTGTAGTGAGTTTGATGAAGGATGCTTTTCCTCCAAACATGGTGTTGACGATACGCTTTAGTATAGCGTCGGTTGTTTTGGCATTGATTTTTGCTCCTAGATTTAAGCGTTATAATATATCATATCTTGTTAATGGGTTGATTATAGGAGTTTTCTTGTTTATTGCATATTCAAGTCAGACCATTGGTGTTACCACTGCAGGAGGGGCTCCAGGTAGGAGTGGGTTTATCTCTGCTTCTTATTGCGTGATTGTTCCATTTTTAGCATGGATTTTCCTAAAAGAACGTCCTGATATATATAACATTTCCGCAGCTGTTTTGTGTGTGGCAGGTCTTTTTTTTGTGTTTTATAAAGACTTGGTTGCATCTTCAAATGTGGCTATAACTCAAGGTGATTTTTATGCACTTTTGTCTGGTTTCTTGTTTGCAACTCATATTGTTGCAGTGGCAAAGTTTGGTAAAGGAAAAGATCCAATATTGATTACAATTACTCAATTTGTGGTAGCGGCTATTATTTCTGCTGTTGTTACGTTTATTTTTGAAGATAATTCACATATTGTTTTAGATAAAGGCTCAATTTTAGGAATTGGATATTTAGCCATTATGTGTACTGCAGTAGCTCTACTTTTTCAGACAATAGGACAAAGTTATACTCCTTCTTCTACAGCTGCAATAATATTAGGTTTGGAGTCTATTTTTAGCATTATATTTGCAGTTATTTGGGCAGATGAAAAGCTTTCATTTTTTTCAATATTAGGTTTTTTCTTTATTTTTATTGCAATTCTTGTTTCTGAAACAAAGCTTGCGTTTTTGAGGAAGAGAAATAGCTAATTGCTTTTTGTGTAGTTATTGTTGAAGAATAAGATTATTTATATAAAAGTATCGAAAATATAAAAAAAAATCTTGCATAGTAAATACTTTAGGAAGTATACTAACATTAGGTATGTTTTAAGGAGTTTGTTATGATTGGTTTAAATGGTATTACCCCTCCCCCCCCCCGAGACAAGATAAATAAAAAGCAAGTTTCTATCCGTTTAAAACTATTGTTAGTTTTTGGCATATTAATTATTGTCGCTACTTCTATATTAGGAATACTTTCTATTGTTATATCAAGAAAAGCAATCATAGAAAAAATTGAAACACATCTGATAGATAAGGCTTCTGACACTGCAGAAATACTTAATGGAAGAATAAATGCTTTTTTTCAATTTGCTGAAGGTATTGCTCGAATGCCTATTTTACGAGATAAAAGTGCTTCGCGAAGAGAAATTGCTCTCCAATTGCAAAAAGAAGCAAAATTTCAAAAAGAAATTGAAGCTTTAGCTTTTGTTGATAGTAAAGGTAGTTCATATTTTGGAAATGACAATATATATCATTTTCAAGAAAGAGAGTGGTTTCAAAAATCTATTAAGGGAAATAATTTTATTTCTTCACCATATATTTCTAAAGTTGATTCATCTTTAGTAATTACAATTTCTGTTCCAGTTTATAATGATGTTCACGAAATAATAGGTGTTTTAATGTGTGATATTTATGGACTTTGTTTAAGTGATAAAATAAAAGACATTGTTATTGGGGAAACTGGTAATTGCTATGTTATTGATAATAAGGGTGCTACAATAGCAGATCCAGATGAACAATTTGTAAGAAACAGAACAAGTAGCATTGAAATGTCTAAAACAGATTCTTCTCAGATAAGTGTAGCAGAATTTGAAAAAAGAGCAATTAATGAAGAAAAGGGAATAGGTTTTTATACTTATAGAGGTGTTTCTAAAATTGCAGCATTTTCAAAAATGAAAATGGAAGGATGGTCATTAATAGTTTCGGCGCCAATAAACGAATTTATGAGAACAATACAAACATTACAAATATCATTAATAAGTATTGGGGTACTTATTCTTCTTGTAGCTGTTGTTATTATATATTTTATAGCTAATGAAATGGTAAAGCCTGTAAAGAGTACTGTTTTAGCCTTGCAGGGGATAGCACAAGGCGAAGGAGACTTGACTGTTCGGCTTCCTCTGCATGGAAATGATG
>JBQNBL010000039.1:0-10859 GCA_052169955.1 Treponema sp. | reverse complement strand
ACTTATTGTACGTTGGAACTTTATTTTTACCAAAAGCGACAACGTAGACATGCCCTATATTTTGAAAAGAGAGTACATTAGCTAATGTTAGAGTAGTACCTTAGCTAATGTTATGGTTGTACATTAGCTAATGTACTGCCCCTAAACTGTACAGTTTGGGGGTGCGAAACTGCATTATTTAGACATCGTAAACTGTACAGTTTACATATGCGAAACTGCACGATTTGCATATGCGAAACTGTACTGTTTAGAGATCAGCAAACTTGACAGTTTTGCATAGAGCAAGACTGTTAAGTTCTGTATATGAGTAAATTGTTAAGTTTTGGTGAAATGTTGCTTTAAATATAATTTCCCTGTTTTTATTTAGGGTATCATTGAATCTATCATTAGTTTTTGAATATCATTGTTATGTATCCAATAATTTCTTTACTTTTTTTGCCCAATTGTTAGAAATATAATATAAGAATGAAATTATAGCACCTATAGAAAAGCCTATTCCAATAGAAAGGTAAACTCCCTTAACTCCTAAAAACATAGATAAGAAAATTGCAATTGGAATTCTAAAAACCCACATGGTAAGAAGCGTAGCAATCATAGAGAAAAAAGTGTCCCCTGCTCCACGGATCACTCCATTAATAATAAACATTGTGGCTTGTATGATATATGAAGGAGCAACAAGATAGATGTATAACATTCCACCTGCAATATAAAGATCAGAAGAAAGAAAAAGCATCATCACATACTTTGCAAAAATCATAACTAAAATAGTAAATATTGCTGTAATTGCAACTCCAATAGCCAAAGCCGAATGAAAACCTTTTTTCACCCTATCCATCTTGCCAGCTCCCATATTCTGCCCCACAAACGAAGCCAAAGCCAAGCTAATGTTAAAAGAAGGCATTGTTGCAAAAGCATCAAGCTTGCTAGCTGCCACAAAAGAGGCAGAAGCGACAGAGCCAAAGTCGTTTACTAAAGAAGTGAGCGTCATAAACCCAGCCCCAACTAAAGACTGCTGAATGCCAGAAGGTAGTCCAAGTTTCAAAGATTTTATAAAGATTTCCTTATCAAATTGCAAATGAAAGATATTAAATCTTAAAATCTCATGTTCTTTGCAGGCTATCAACATAAGAAGCAGTGCAGAAACTGCTTGTGCAATAACTGTGGCATATGCAGCACCATCAACTCCCATCTTAAACACAATAACAAAAATCAAATCTAAAATAACATTTAAGATAGTTGAAATAGCTAAAACATACAAAGGACTTTTTGAATCACCTAGCCCTCGAAGCATTGCAGTAAAACCATTGTATATGAAAAGAAAAATAACTCCTATAAACGTAATTCTCACATAACGTTCTGCAATTTCTAAAACGTCTTTAGGCACTTTCATTATATGTAAAATGTATGGAGTTAATAAAAAACCTATAATCGACATCAAAATGCCAAACCAAAGAATTGTCTTTATTGTCGTATGCACTGTTTTTCTCACATTGTCAAACTTCTTTGCTCCTAAAAACTGTGCAATAAGAATATTTGAAGCTAGAGAAAACCCCATAATTAAACTCAAAAACACCACTACAATAGGAAAAGCTTGACCTACGGCAGAAAGTGCTTTTTCGCTTACATATTTTCCCACTACAATTGTATCTACAACATTGTATAATTGTTGCAAAAGGTTACCTAAAAGCATAGGAAGTGAAAATAATATCAATACTTTCGCTTCACTACCTTCTGTTAAATCTTTCATCAAACACCTTAAAAAAAAACATCAATCAAAAAATTAGTAGCGGACAACACCTAATTACCGCAAAGCTAACTATTAACACCTTGATTAATTCAGTATTCAATTCATTTATGAGTTCAATTAATGCTTGCTAGTTTACCTTTAGTCAATATGTATTAAACTCTTTTTTCCCACCAAGGTCTTTTAACATAACAAAAAACCACAACTAAAAGTTCCACAATTTCGGATAAAACATAAGATGACCATACAAAGTATAAAGGAAGAGAAAGATAATTTACCACGACATATAAAAAAGGAATTTGAATCAACCAACGAGAAATTAAGCTAGAATATAATTTAGGTTTGTTGTCTCCTGCTCCTGAAAAAGAAACAGAAAGACCTGAAGCAAAAGCCAATGGTAAAAGAGAAGTGGATAAAAAATATACCATTGGAATGCTTAAAGCAATTTCTTCATTTGTTGTTAAAAAAAAAACTCATAAAAATCTTTGGAAAACTGCAAACTAAAAGAATAAAAATACCAACAACCATACTAGCCATTATGGAAGCAAAAATAGAAGTTAGCTTTGCATCCTTAACTGAACCTCGTCCCAAAGCATGACCTACGAGGGCAGAACCTCCCATGGTAAAACCAAAGATAGGCATGTTTGCAAGCTGATTCATCTTAACTCCAATTCCTGCTATAGCAATTGCAACCGCACCATACACAGAGACAAATTTCATAATTGTAGCACCAGAAAGTTGCCTTACAAAAAGATTAATACCTGAAGGAAAGCCTATTTTAAGCAAAGATAGGTCAATTTCCTTATCAAGAGAAAAAAGCCCCTTAAAGCTAATTTGAATCTCCCGTTTTCCTGAAAGCAAAATAATAAAGCCATAAGCAAAGCTTAAAGAAGTTGCAATAACTGTTGCAAGAGCTGCACCAAAAACACCTAACCCCAAACCAGGAATGCCAACAAATGGCACTCTTTCAAACATTAAGATAGGGTCAAGGACTATGTTTGTTATGCTTGCAATGAACATAATAATCATAGGCGTTTTAGAGTCTCCTGTACATCTAAAAATAGTGTTTACAGAGTAAGATGAAAACATGATGGGGGTAAAAAATATCCTAATTAAGCCATATTCAAATGCAGCGTTGTAAACTTCCTCTTCAGCAGAATAAAAACTCAACAGTGGAGATAAGAAAATCAACATTAAAGCTGCAGAAAAAATTGCTAACACAACCTTAAAGCTAATTGTTTGCTCACAAATCCTCTGTGTATACTCCTTACCTCCCCTACCATAACTTTGAGAAATCATGGAGACAGAGCTACCACCAGCAACTTCATTTAAGACTGTAAAAAGTGAATATATTGTTGTAAAAAGGGTAACTCCTGAAAGAGCATTGCTAGAAATGCGTGTGACCCATGCGATATCCACAATATCATAAAAACTTTGCAGAGCATACGAAGCCATTGTTGGGTATGAAAGTTGCCATAAATTCTTCGCAATGCCTATATTGTGTTGTGTCACAACAGTAGGAGGCGTTTTTTTCATATTACAAACTCATAAGCTAACAAAACTAATATAAAACTGAGGAAGAACTTACATCTTTTAAGATGACATCGTGAGCAGCTCCCTCTTTAATTGAAGCTTGAGAAACAAGAGTAAGTTTTGCATTTTCTTTAAACTCTTGCAAATTGAGAGAGCCACAATTACACATGGTAGAAGAAATCTTACTCAATGTGATTTTTATGTTTTCTGAAAGTTTTCCAGCATATGGAACGTAAGAATCAACACCTTCTTCAAAACTTAAAGCTGCCTTACCACCTGAATCATAACGTTGCCAGTTTCTAGCTCTTGCAGAACCTTCTCCCCAATATTCTTTCATAAAGTTTCCATTCACAAGAACCTTGTTTGTTGGACTTTCATCAAATCGAGCAAAATAACGTCCAAGCATGCAAAAATCTGCACCCATTGCTAAAGCTAAGATTATATGATAGTCGTAAACAATTCCGCCGTCGGAACATATAGGAACATACACCCCTTTATTCTTTGCATAAATGTCTCTTGCCTTTGAAACTTCAATCACGCTAGTAGCTTGCCCTCTTCCAATGCCTTTAGTTTCTCTAGTAATGCAGATTGAACCTCCTCCGATACCTACTTTAATAAAGTCTGCACCTGCATCAGCTAAAAAGTTAAAGCCTTCTTCATCAACCACATTCCCAGCTCCTATAGGAACTTTATCACCATAATTCTTTTTAACAAAATCAATAACATCAGATTGCCATGTGCTAAAGCCATCGGAAGAATCTATACAAAGAACATCAACACCTGCTTCAATCAAAGCTGGAATACGCTCTTTATAGTCTCTTGTGTTCACTCCTGCGCCCACTAAATAACTTTTTTCCTCATCTAAGAGTTCAAGAGGATTTTCTTTATTACTCTCATAGTCTTTTCTAAAAACAAAGGAAGAAAGGCAACCATTCTCATCTATTATAGGAAGAGAGTTAAGCTTATATTTCCAAATTAGGTCATTTGCTTCAGAAAGATTAATACCTTCTTTTGCATAGTGTAAGGCTTTAATATCAGTCATAAAGTCGCTCACCTTTTCGTCTAACTTTGTTCTTCCTTTTCTATAGTCTCGACTCGTAACTACACCTAAGAGCTTTGAGTGAGGAAGTCCTCCTTCTGTTACTGCAATGGTTGTGTGTCCTGTGCGTTTCGTCATTTCTAAAACATCTTTTAGTGTTTTCTCAGGAGCTATGTTAGAATCACTTTTTACAAAACCTGCCTTGTAGTTTTTAACATTGCTTACCATCTTGCACTCATCTTCTATACTTTGAGAGCAATATATGAAGGATAGACCTCCTTCTCTTGCAAGAGAAATAGCCATGCTATCATTTGAGACTGATTGCATTATAGAAGAAATAATAGGAATATTTAGTTTTATTTTTGCTTCTTTTCCAACACTAAAGCGAGTTAATGGAGTGGTAAGAGAAACATCTGAAGGGATATGCTTCGATGTTGAAAGACGTGGAATTAGTAGATATTCACTAAATGTGTGCGAAACACCTTCACAAAATATTGCCATAGAAAAACCTCTTTTATTTTGGTATGGCAATTGATTATACACAAGAATTATCGTTTTTGCTAGAGGACGAATTAGCTCTTTCTACAGCTAGAAAATATCCATTGTTGTTAAGAAAATTAAAAACTAAGTAAAAGATAAGCCCTTCTTGACTTGAAAACAATATTACCTTCTTTCTTTAGTAGATGACTCTTTGCAAAATGTAATAAATTGAATTATCTTATAGTTGACCCCAATTTTTCCCTTTTGAGATAGAAGTGCGTAATGGTACAGTAAGCTTATATGCTCCTTCCATTGTCTTTTTCACTAGTTCAGCACTTTCTTCTACCTCGCTTTCTGGACTTTCCAAAATAAGTTCATCATGAACTTGTAACAATATTGATGTTTTAAGTTTTGCCAATTTTAATGCAGTTGCAACATCTAGCATTGCCTTTTTCATTATATCTGCAGCAGAACCTTGAATTATCGTGTTTACAGCGATACGTTTTCCTAATTCTTTTATGTTTCTTACATTGCTTTTAATCTCCGGCACATAGCGACGACGTGCCATAATAGTTTCCACATAACCTTTTTTTTCACACTCAATATATGTATTTTCTATAAAGCTAGCAACTTCTTTATAAGTATCAAAATATGCAGAAATAAAAGATGCAGCATCCTTTCGGCTTATATGAAGTTCTTCAGAAAGTCCATAGGCACTCATTCCATATATGACACCAAAATTGACTGCTTTTGCAATTGCTCTCATCTCTTTTGTTACTTCATCTTCAGGTACAAAGAAGATAATGCTTGCAGTTCTTTTATGGACGTCAATACCTTCTTGAATAATCTGATTTAGCATCTTATCTTTAGAAATATGGGCTAAGACCACAAGCTCAATTTGCGAATAGTCTGAAGAAATCAAAATATTTCCTTCTTCTGCACAAAAAGCTTCTCTAATTCGCATACCTAATGCATCATGAGAAGGAATATTTTGTAGGTTTGGATTTTGGCTAGAAAGACGACCTGTAGCCGTTCCTGTTTGAATAAAATGTGTATGGACTCTACTATGCTCATCTACCAAGCTAACCAAAGAATCTGTATACGTAGATTGCAATTTTGAAAGGCTCCTATACTCCAAAATAAGAGAAGGTAAAATATCAACATCTTTTAATTTTTCTAACACTTCACTAGAAGTTGAAAAACCACTTTTATTCTTTTTGTCTGGTTTTAATCCTCTCTCTTCAAAAAGAACTGTCTGTAGTTGCTTGTAAGATGCAATATTAAATTCATGCCCTGCCTCATCTTCTGCTTCTTTTTCAATCTTTTTAATTCTTTCTCCTAATTCTTTTGAAAAATTACGTAGCTCATTCGTATCAAGTTTTATCCCCTTAATTTCCATCTCACTCAATAATACTAAAAGGGGCATTTCGATATTGTAAAAAAGATTAATTCTTTCATCTTTTACAAGTTCTTTTGAAAAAAAAGAAAAGAGTTTTAACGTGTAGATTGCCTTTTCTTCTTCTTTTAAGATTTTTCCATCAGAAAAAGAATCGTCAAGATAGGTTTTAATCAAAAAATTAAGAGAATAATCTTTTGCATCTGGAGCTATTAGGTATGAGGCAATCATAACATCAAATATCTTTTTTGGAAAATTAAGTTGGCAGATGAAAGAACGAATCTTGTGATACATTTTCTTTCCATCATAGACTACAAAGAGAATATCAGAAGAAAACCATTCATTTAAAATGCTGATAATTTCTTCGGTAAAAGCCACCATGTAATGGACATTTTCAATATTTAAGTGTAAGTTTTTTTCTTCCATAGAATTTTGCAAAATATCTTCTATTGAAATATATGCAAATTCTTTTGTTTTTTGAATGATTTTTTTTAAGTCTATTGCAGTCTTTATTTTTTCAATATGTTTTGTTTCTTGATTAAATAAATCAATTTCTATTTCTTTTATTTTTGCATTCTTCTTTTCTTCGATGCCGTTACTTGCCCCCCCAGTAGCCTCACCATACAATTTTACAAGAGAAGGTAATTCCACATCTTTGAACATTGGCACAGCGTTAGTAAAATTGATATTGGTTAAATTAAAATTTTCTATATTTTCTACCTCAAGAGAACTATCTAGTTTTATAAGTTCTTTAGAAAAAAAAGCTTCTTTTTTTGCATCTATAAGTTTTTGTTTTAACGCTCCTTTTATAAATTCTATATTTTGGTATATACCTTCAAGACTTCCATATTCAGTTAATAGTTTTTGAGCTCCTTTAATACCGATACCTTTAACCCCAGGCACATTATCTGCAGCATCTCCTGTTATGGAAAGAAGATCTAGGATCAATGAAGGGGGAACACCCCATTCTTCTTTAACATGTTCGTCACCATAAACACTCCATTTTCCATGTATATCTTGTTTAATCATCTGTACATCAGTAGAAGCTAATTGTAATAAATCTTTATCACTTGAAATTATACGAATAGCATAGTCTTGACTTATAGCTTTTTTTGTGATGGAAGCTATTATGTCGTCTGCTTCAAATTTATCAAAATAATATGTTGCAAAACCAATAGCTTTCAACACATCAATAATAATAGGAATTTGTGCATGCAAATCTTCAGGTGTTTTTCTTCTATTTGCCTTATATTCGCCATACATTTCATGCCTGAATGTTGGTACTTTAGAGTCTAAAGCAACAACAAAATAAGAAGGTTGATAGGTCTTTATGAGAGAATAAAGGCTTTTAAAAAAGCCAAATATGCTAGAAACATTAAAACCTTTAGAATTAATCAATGGTTTATTTTGAAAAGCATAATAAGAGCGATAAATAAAGGCATATGCATCTAATATATAGATAGTTTTTTTCACGTTAAGCTCCTAGTAAAGTTTTTGTTAAAATTATAAACGCAGATGATAACATAAATTATCATTTGATAATACTATTTAGGGAAACTCTGATTAATTGTGATAAATGAATTAATTTGATATCTACTATAAATTCTCTACCTTTACATTTTTACCTACAAAACTTATCACAATTAATAGAAAACCAAGGCTTATTGTAACTAAATCATCAAGTATCTTTTTACGCATGGTTGCAATTTTAGATATTAGAGAGAATTATCGCAATATCTAAAGTTATTTTAAAATATAAGGAGATGTTTTATTAAAACAAAATTATTTGTAGCTGTTGTTTTGCTATTTACATTGTTCGCTTGTAGAACAAATGTGCAAGAAGGGAAAAAAGAATTCTTTAATGTCACTTTTTCTCATGGTGATAATGGACAACTTGTAGCAACTAATGCTAACAGAACTCCTTTCTCAGCTGGTAAGGCTGACAAAGATTCGATTATCACTTTCACTACTACTCCTAACCAAAACTATGTAGTTGACACTTGGACAATCACTGGTGGCGTAACCACAGAAGGTGGTAATGCTGGTGATCAAATTACTAAAGTTAAAGTTACTGGAGACGTGAATGTAAAAGTTACATTTAGAGACCCATTATATACAAGAGTAATATTTTCACAACTTGATGAGTATCTTACAAATATTGCAAAAGAAAATGAAGTGAATCACATAGTAATATTTGAACTAAAAGAAACAGATGTAATGTCTGATGATAAGGAGACTCCAAGTCCATTGGCAGCTATATTAACAAAACATCCAACTAAGAGAGTTGCAATAAAATTTGGTTGTGATCTTCCTGCTATTACAAGCTTGAAATACTGCTTTAACGGTTGTAAAAATTTAATTGAAGCTCCAGTAATCCCTGCAAGTGTTAAAAATGTGATAGGGGCATTTTATGATTGCACAAATTTAACTAAAGCTCCTAAGTTACCTTCGGGTATTACTGCAATGGTCACAACTTTTTATAATTGTGCTGAATTAACAGAAGCACCTGAGATTCCAAAAAGTGTTGTAAACATGGCTGCTTGTTTTGCAGGTTGTGTAAAATTAATTAAGATGCCTGAAATTCCTGCAGGTGTTAAGAGAATGGATCGAGCTTTTAATGACACATTCAATGGATGTACTAGCTTAGAAAATAACGGTATAAAAGTTCCAACAGCAGAATTTGCAAAATACCGAACAAATGCTACAAAAATGGGAACAACACAAGAAAAAATTGTTGCTATATAGATAAATTAAATAGGTGCGTAAAGTTAGTTTTAGGCATCCGATAACATTTAACCAAAAAAAGAAGGCTAGGATATGGCATCTATAAGAGTACCTTGTCCTAGCCTTTTATTATATCGTTTACTACTCATTAAGTTCCCAATGTCCATTGTCGCCACTACCCACATATTGCAGATTCTTTATTTTTTTATGGTTCTTTCAATAGTCTTTACACTAACTTCAGCTTCATCGGCAATAGCCTTTCTTGTAATCTGATTATTGTTTCTAATTTTTTCTTTAATAAACTCTGCAAGATCTATCTTATCGTGAGCAACATTATCGCCCCCAACCTTTTGTGTGGCTATCTTCTTCAAAGGTTTTAACTAATTCCCTAATATTTATCAGTTTTCTTTACATTACAATCTCTACACAGCATTTGGCAGTTTTCAGGAATGGTATGTCCTCCCTTACTCCAAGGCTTGATATGATCTCCTTCCATTTCCTCAAATTCAAAATGGTGTTTGCAAATCGGACAAATACCCTCTTGCCTACTATAAGCTGCCATTTTATCTCGCTTGTCAAATGCTCGTAAATTAAGCAATCTTTCAGCGAAAGGGTCTCTCTCTTTGCACAAAAGATATTCATAAATTCCTTTTGCCTTTTGAACATCCTCATCTTCGTGTAGCTTTTTAACTTCCTCATTCATCACAGATGAATTATATGAATTATTATGATATTTATTATAAATATGACACCAATCCAATCCTTTCATATCTTGGTAATATTTAGGAAATATTTTTTTAACCCAACTGATGACATCTTGAAAATATTGCCACAATTCATCTGCATCATTGTCTGATTTATGCGTAGCCATATATTCCGTAATATCCTTTATACATTGAAATTCACTGATGCCTTTCAAAGCCTTTTCAAGAAGTTCCTGTCTGTTTGAATCTCCTGTAATATACTTATCCGACAAACCTTTAGCCACACAATTTCGCTTAGAGAAGTACTTTTTTGCATCAGATAACCATTCACCTGTATAAACAGAATTACGAAGTTCTTGTTCCGTTAACTTTTCGCCAGCGATATTTACAACCTTAAACCAATCTAATTTTTCCGACTCGTTGCCCTCACAGATATAAATCATAAACTCATAATTCATAATCGAATTGAATTTATCATCCGTCAGTGCGTCCCAGTAATATTTTTTGCCATCGATTGTAATTGGAAATTGATGTTTAAGATATTGCATTACAGAAAGTGTTCTCTGTTGACCGTCTAATACTTCATATTTTTCATTTCCGACCTTTACCCAATACATAACATTTAGTGGAAAGCCTTTTAATATCGTATGCATAACTGCTTCAGCTTGTTCCAAGCTATACACGAACTCTCGCTGATATGGAGGTCTTATCGCTAATTTACCACCATAAGCAAAAACCCCATCATCTCCGTTATCCGAATAGCTTTCGAATATATCTCTAACTTTTATTGATTTAGGCTCTATTTTCATTGCCGTTTTCTCCTTCTAATTAAAATTCTATTATAAATTTTCTTGCCACCAATGATTGTATAACATGGATAATTGCCTAAATATCTTGCACTATTTGCTAATCCAAGTATTTCAAATTGTTCTGGATTATATTTATCAAGAAAAGTAATGGGTACTCCCATAACCCCACTACACTTTTCTTTTGATAAGTATTCTTGCATAGGTTTCTCATCCACCGACCTTGAATCTATGTCCATACTTTGGATTGTCTGGGACATATCTGTCAAGTCCAACGATGATGAATCGGTCTGGGTTGTACTTATCAAGGAATGTGATTGGCACTCCCATAACTCCGTTACATCTTGCGTCTGATGACAATTCTCGCATAGGTAATGCGTCTGTCTGTCTGTCTGTCTGTCTGTCTGTCTGTCTGTCTGTCTGTCTGTCTGTC
>JBQNBL010000038.1:0-11038 GCA_052169955.1 Treponema sp. | reverse complement strand
TTCTTCTGGTATATCAGTAGTTGAGTTTTCCTCTTCTTCTGGTATATCAGTAGTTGAGTTTTCCTCTTCTTCTGGTATATATCCTACTGTCCTCATTGCTTCCTCCTATGCTTTATGGTGTAAATAGACACCTGCGGTCTTGTTTTCATATACGTCAGTAAGTCCATACTCACGGAAGTTGAAAATCCAAGCGTCAGCATCGTGATTATCTTCTGGTGGAATTACCTTACTTATTTTGTGTTTTGTAAATTGCATAACTGCAGGTTTTTCGATAATAAGAAAGTTGATATCTTTTCCTGTTGTAGCTTTCTTAAATCCACCATCTTCCTCTCCACCTGTTTCACCATCGAATAAATCAATAGCAGTGTAGAATCTTGAAGATGGAACTATAATAATACTACTGAATACTTCTAAAATATCACGGCTCTTTGTTGTATCAACATTCTGTGCTGCAGTTAAAAGTTTGGATGTGATAAATAGGTGGCGATTTTCTCTTGGTACTTCTGTATCATCCATTGTACTTGTTGCTGTCTGCAATGCAGTAAGTATGTCTTCACCTGTTGCAAGTATACTGCTAACTTTAGTTCCTGCAAGCTTGGAGTATGTTGCAAATCTAAAGGCATCTTGCTCAGGTACAATTTTTGTCCTGACAAAATTAGCAACAAGTCTACTAAAAAAAAGCCCAGCAGCTTCTTCGTTATCCATTTCATCGACAATGAATTGTCGACCTCTATCATAGTTGAATGTAACAGTTTGAGTTGTCAATTCAACACCACCTTTTGGATAACCTTTACTACGACTATAATTCCCCAATCCAGCCATCTTCATTTTAGGAATTACGATTTCATTTGCACTCGAGCCTTGCTTTATAAGTGTTGCATCACTCTCAAGAACTGCCGCTTTTGCATTAAGCATATAAACTTCATCCAAGTAGGGTAAATACTTTTTAAACTTTTCTATTTTATTAGCCATAAATTAAAATCTCCTATTCTTTTTTAGGTGGCAAGCCCATTACTGCTCGTATTCGTGCGTCATCATTGTCAGAGTTTCCGCTTTTTCCACCCATTGATGTAACAGTAGGCGGAGTAGCTTTTGTTTCGTCTTTCAAGATGTCCGTCTTGTCTTTTGTGAGTTCTGCAAAAATATCATCGAGATTTTTCCCTTTGCTTTCATCTGCTCCCAACACTTCACCCATCTTTGTGGCTATTGCCTCACGGGTAATGTCGTTTACAAACTTTTTGCTTGAAAGATAATCTTTTACTTTTGCCTGCCTCTCCATATTGGCTATTTTTGCCTCACTCTCTTTTTGTAATTTTTCATTCTCCGCCTTGTATTTTTCAACTTCGGCTTTTGTTTGGTCATAGTCCTTGAACTTTTCAATGGTTTTGTTTGCAGTTTCAAGTTGTGTTTTGATGTCGTCGTAGTCGGCATACTTTGCCTTTTCCCTGTTCACATCCTTACCATTTTCTGCCATAATCTTGTCGATTACCTCAGTGTCCAATTTCAAACCTTCTAAAAAATCACGTTTCATTTTATTTCTCTCCTTACGCATTTTTTTACGACATTGCCTGCCGTTTGGATAGAAAAGGATTACGCACCTTTTCCTCGCTATATACATATAGTCATTTTTATAAATGACTAACCCGTATCAAAAAAGGTGACTATACAAGGTGCTATAGCATAGTCACCCACGCAATTAAGGTTTTGCTCTTAGGCTGTGTACCTATATAGTCATTTTAATTTGCATTTTTTGAAGAATTTTTTGATTTTTTTTATCCTTTGAAAAGGATGGTATTTATGTCCACAAAGCTTATGATGTCGTCTACTTTGCGTTTATAAAATAATTCATGCTGTATTCTTAAGTAAATATAAGAGGTAAAACTTTTCTGTATTGCAAAATCTGATAGTTTTAAATATCGGGTTATAATGTATGTTATGGCATTGTGTGCTTTTTCTTTTCTACGATACGGTTCTAATTTTGCTATATGCGGATTTTTCTTTGCATGTACAGATATGTAACGTAGAGCTATAGAAAGTCCTAGTTTATACATTTTATCAAGTGCTGTTTTATCCCCCATCTTAAAATTCCACTGATAATTTAATAGTTGTTCGTTATCACATGTCGGATTATCGTAGTGTGGCAATGCTATTTTTTGTTTTGGCGGTTCATTAAAATCAAACTCTATTTGTTTATATGTTGTGTTAAAGTTAAACTCTAATTGCATTTTTCGTTTTGACGTATAATAGCTCTATAGCTTTTTCCCATTAACTCTACTACTTCTGCACTTTCGGTTAAGCGATCAGCTGTGGCTATTCCAATATACTGTAAAAAATCTTTTTTTATCTGATTACTTATTAAAACTGTAGGTTTACGACGGTTATAGCGTTCGTTTATTATTTGATAAATCATATATTGCTCATCTGTTGCAGAACTGCTACGTCCGATTTCATCAATAACTAAAAGGCTTGTTTTTCCATATTTGTACAAAATATCAGCTTCTGTTTCTGTACTTCTGAACGACTTTGCTCTTCTTAGCTCTTCAACTATCGCAGAGGCTAGTCTATAAAGACCTCCGCATTCTCGTATAATTCCACAAGCTAGATGTGTTTTACCAGTTCCTACGTTTCCTAAAATTATAAGTGTTTGAAATTGCCTATATTTTTTTACTGCTTTGATAAATATACGAGCCTTGCTTAAAGCATTGTATTTTTCATTATCATCTATTTTATAGGTATTGATTGACTCTTTAAAAAATCTCTCTGGTACAGTTTCTCTATGATTAACACGTAGTGCTTCTTCTTGCAGTCTACGTTCACGTTCCAAAACAATTGCATCATCTGTAGGTGTAATACTTGATAAAAAATTGTTTATTAATGTTGTGATATCTTTTACTTCTTTCATTTTCACCTCTTTTCTTCTTAAAACGTATTTATAATTTCATCTGGGATATTGTTTTCATGTCCCCACAAAGCCATTGTAGCCTTTTGCTTTATACCTTCTGTCTTTTGTCGTTGCTCCCAAGTGCGTACAGATGCCTTCCAATCTTTCATTTTTACAGCTCCTACTTTCCATCCTTTGCTTTCATAAAAGTCAAAAAACGACTGAGCGTCTACATTGTTTTTTCGCTCTACACAGTAGGCTCTGATTTCTTCAATGGTTGGTTTTTCAAAGGTCTGTTCTTTTGGCTTTTTAGAAAGTTTTTCGATTGGTTCTGTTTTCTCTATATGTGGTTTGCTTTTTTCTGTTTCCTCTTTTGATGATAATTCTTGTTTATATTGGTTTCCTTTGTGTCTTTTTCCCGCTTCTGCTCGTTTTGCTTTGATAGATTCGTACTTCTCTCTTTCTTGATCAATTCGTTTAGCAATTTTAATCCACAATGCCCACTCAAGCGTATTTTCTTTGATAGCTGGAGATTCGTTATTAAGAGCGTAGTTAATAGTATACATAGCAAATATTGCCTTGTATTCATCAGGTAAATCCTCAATATATTCGCTATGAAAAACAAATGATTCTTTCATGTTTCTACCTCATATTTTTGCAATTCTGTTTCATATATTCTTTTACAAAGTTTTATAACTTTACCTATATCCTTGCTTATGTCTAATGCTCCGTTACATTTTAGTGAACATGTCATGCCCATATTGAGACGGTGGTCGATTATAAAGTTCCCATACTTAGCACGGTTTGCTTTAGTGTTGCCTATTCGGTGAGCTCCTTGTGGCTGACCTTCATTCAAAGGTCGCCCGCATACTTCACAAATTCCGCCACTTGTTGCAAGTGCATAGCGACACTGGTCTTTTGATGTAGACATTGGCTTTATACTCCTACCTTAAAGTGAATAGCATACACAGGTTTGTCGATGTTTAAATCAGTATCTTTACCGTTTACTATTTCAATCTTTGTAATAATTGCCGATAACTTTCCTGTACCATATCCAAGACGTAATATTCCTTGTAGAGTAAATAAATCAGCAGGTTCAAATACCATAGAGTCTTCTTTTGTCATTTCTAAAAATTCTTGTAGCCGTAGAGTCTCTATCTTGTTTTTTGAATTGGGATAACGTTTTTTTAACTCTCTTTTAAGTTCGTTAAAAATGCGCTTCGACCAATAGGGTTTTAGTTCTCTGTACTCAATCATCTTTTTGCCTGATTTTATTTTTTCGTACCATTCTTTTTTTATTGAAAAAATCAACATTGATTTTCCTCTCCCTTTAGCAAAATAGGTATGGTCTAGCTGCAGTTAAAACATGATCATATGCACTTTTGAAAAAATCTTTTTTTATTTCAAATCCATATGCCCTGCGTCCTAAATTTTTAGCTGCTAGAAGTGTAACACCGCTACCTGCGACAGGATCGATAACTACATCATTTTTGTCAGTAAATATGCGGATTAAGTTTTCAATTACTCTTAATGGTTTTTGTGTTGGGTGTACTTTTGGAGTCTCTTCGTCTTTCTTCCATTCAAGACAATTAAAAATCATTTTACCTTCATTATTAAATTTGGGGAGTTTTTCACGATAAAACAAAACTGCATATTCGCAATTACCAACTATCCGCATGTTTGCTTTTAGTACCTGTGCCGAGAAGTTTTTTCTAAAAACTAAATTTATGTAGTTGTTTAATCCGTATTGCTTCGCTAGTTTTATGAGTTCAAATTGCTGTTCAAAACTACAAAACACAATCATACAAGGAGCTTTGCCTTTTTCCTTTGGTTCTTTAATCAACATCTTACTACAAAAGTGCATAAACTCAGAGGGCTTAAAATCTTTATCCGTGTCAAAGAATTGCTTGCCTGCAAGTTCTGATTCGCCGTTTTTATTATCTCCATCTACATACCAACTCGGATTACTTCCGTATGCGTTGTTTCCGATGTTGTAGGGAATATCTGCAATAATTAGCTGTGCCTTTGGAATTCCGTATACTTTATAATTTTGAAAATGGTCATTAAACAATTTTATGTGTTCCATTTTTTTAATCCTTTTATTTATCCCAAATAGGATGTCTTTTAATCCATAGTTTTATATTCACTTCCTTTGTGCAAACAGGTTCGTAATTAGAAACTTCATAATCTTTTAAGACTTCCCTTACAAACTTTTCTGCTGCTTTTTTCATCCTTTCTGTTGGTTCTGTAACAATATCATTGTGATAATTAAAATCACAATCTAAAGATTGCAGTAGATTATCTAAAACACAAGTTGCCTCACTTTCTACATCAGGTTTCATTTTTACAAAACCTGTTAATTTTAAGACTTCTGGTATTTCTCTTTCTTCTTCTTGTAGTTTTTTTAAAATCTCTTCAATTGCTTCATCTATGCTTATATAGTACAGACGCTCGCTATCGGCTAAATCCCAATAATCAATCTTTTTCATTTTTTACATCCTCATTTTTTTAGTCTTTTTTAATAAAAGGTTTGACCTCTACATGTTAAGCGATTATTTTTACATTGTTTTGGATTGACCTTATTCAAAGCAGATCTAAACGCTTCTTTTGTCCATTCATTAACGCTTTTAATTTCCATTCCTAAGGTTTTTCCTATTTCAACTTCCAATTTTGCACCTTTTGAAGTGCTAATATCACCTATAACTGCAATTGCCCTTTTTGTACTTAAAACTCGTATACATTCACGCATACATTGCTCCCATCCCCATTGTTCATTGCAAAAATAAATTGGACTTACAATTGCATATCCGGCTTTCTGAAGTTTGTTACGTGCTGTTTCAAAATCTTGTTTATAATTTGGGTTGTTGCTTATTGCTCCGCATAAATAAAGTTGTTTCATTTTTTTACTCCTGTAAAATAATGCCTAAGTCTGCAGCTAATAAATGAGCCGCTTCTATAAGTTTTGCACATTCAACAGTGCTACAATTCCTCTCACCTTGAGGAATTATGTAACCATCAATTGTGTTGTAGGGATAGCCCATGTTTTCAACGGCTATCATTTTGACTGCATTTTTTACGCTATCGTAGTCGTTCCCTGTTTCATTACATATCTGCATAATATGCCCATTCAAATGATGGTTTTGTGAGTCTTTCCCTGTTGTTCGTGGACGTTTGGGTGGTTGAAGTGTAACAAGTACAAAGTCGTTGTGCTTATCACGGCATTTACGAAGTTCACGTTTTATAAGCTCGCCTGCACCTAAATCCTTAGGTGGTTCAAAAACTATAAATCCCGCAATTGTCGAACGCTTTAATACATATTGCACCATAGCCACCCTCCTTATTAGTAGATATCTAATTCCTTTGTTTCTTCTTCTTGGCTAATGCGATTTTGTAACTCTATTTTGATGATTGAGATAAGCTCACTAGCAGTATTGTCTTTCCTCATATCGCTATATGCTTTTATTTCATCTTTTGTAAAAATAGCTTTACCGTCTGCCCCTTTGCTATTTAATAGTGAGGCAATTTCCTTTTTTTCTGATGGTGTAGTTGCTCCACCTTTTGGTTGAAAGGATAATTTTGTTGATTGCTTTATCTCAACAACCTCTCCTTCAAAAACATCTTTTACTATTTGAACTTGTGGTGGTTGTTGTTCTGACGATTCTCTGTATTTCGAGCCGTCCCAGCGTCCTGCGTAAATATCCGCAGCAACGCCCAGCATTTTTAAGGCTGTGCCGAGTGCGTCCGTTACCGCCATTTTATAACCCTCGTCATTGCTTCCAATATCGCCCTTTCCAATAAGTACCAACTTACTCCCGCCAACGCCGATAATCGGTTCGCCCCATTGCTCGTCTTTTTTAACGAATACCGCTACTTGAGCAAAGGCTAATACTTCTCCCTTAGCCCCTTGCTCTGTCCATAGCTTTTGGACTTCATACTTCCAACCGACACCTACAAGCCCAAATTTTTCTGTCATAACTTTATATCGCCATTGCGGGTTAATGTCGGTCATGCCGCTTAGCTTTCCGCCCTTTATTTCTTTCAAAGCTTCTTTTGGAGGGCGGGCTAGTGATTCATATATGCTGATTGCGTCTTTCATTTTTCACCTCCTCTAAAATGGCACATCATCAAGAAAGTCATCATCATTTCTTAAGTCTGTATAACCCTGTTCTTGTTGTGATACATCTTTGTTTTTGTCGCCAAGTAGTTGTATTTGATTTGCTATTATGCAAACCTTGCTATACTTCTGCCCGCCTTTTTCCCAGCGTTGTTGTTCTAGATAACCTTGCACAGCAATCTGTTTCCCTTTGCATAAATAATTTTTTATATTTTCTGCAGTTTTACCCCAGATGGTTACATCAAAAAACGAAACCTTATCGCTCCATTCGCCACCACTTTTTTGGCTACGATTTACTGCAATACTAAGATTAAGACGTGCTGTCCCACCTGCTGTGTAGCTTATGTTTTTTTCCGATATGTCGTGTGTCAATCTTCCAATTATTGTTAGGGTATTAAGGTCTGTCATTCTTATACCTCCTGCTGATTTTTATAAAAATTACAAAAATCTTTACAAAGACAATAATCGCTACACTTTCTACTAACTGCTGGTCTATATTCTATATAGTGATTATCTCCTAACTCTTTTACACATCTATTAGCATCTATTTCTGTATCAAAGACACGAACTGCTGTTTTTCTTCCATTTTTCATCACTGCCCATTTATCATTACCTGCCCAGCGTTCTTCAGCTGTACATGGTGCGATTTCATCATCAGCTATTTTTTCTGCTTCTTCGATTTCAACAACCTTAGAATGAATTCGTTTGTCTGCAAGTTCTAAGTCTTCAGGTGTTACATCAAACTCGTAAACAAATACAGGAGATTGTGGGTAGTTTTTATCAGTCTTTGCTTTGCTTTTTGAATGGTCTTTTAGTAATGCAATAAATCGACAACGTCGAACATCTAAGCCATTTTGTTTTAAAAGCCAAGCGTAAGTCATTCCTTGCTTATGCCAATCACCAAAATCACCCATCATTACTTTATAAACGCTTGCTGTTTTCCAGTCGTTTATAATTCCATTTTCTATGTCGTAGCTGTCTACAGTACCTGTAACATGACTTTTAGAAACCTCAATATCAAACTTTTCTTCGTGAAAATTATCATCCTGTATTTTTTCAAAAAGCTCATGCACTGCTGTTCCCCATACTGCCCAGACGTTATCCGCTGCGTCAGTCTCGAATTTATCCCAGTGTCTTTCCTGTAAGATGATTTCTTTTGTGCCTTTATTAAGCGTTGTTGCAGAGTAGCAACCTGCTTTATTGTGGCGTTCCACACTCACAGATTTAACAAAGGCTTCAGGTAGATGTAGATTATTGGTTACTTTCATCACTTATCTCCTTTGTTGTTTTTGCTTCTGTGTCTACAAGCTTAACAATAACTACATACTCATTATTATGTTTTGGTGTTATTTGAAGGATTTCAAAGTATTCTTTGTCATCTGAAAATCCTCTCAACTTCTCACAAATTGTGTAAATTATATTTTTCATTTTTAGCACCTCTTAATTTTTTATTTAGACTTTACACGTTGCGCACCGTTTTAGCCTATTGAAACGTGTGGGAGTTGAACCCACCTAAGTAGTTTGCTACTTATCACCCTCTGTGTACGTTTCTTTACTCTTAACTCCTTGTAAAATATGAGTTATTACATCTACAGTCCATGCGTTTCCAATTGCAGTATATCTTGCAGTATCAGCAACACCTGCGGTGTAATTATCTGGTAGTGTTTGCAACCTTTCATACTCTAATGGTGTTAGTTTTCTAGCTTTGCCATTATCCAGTACCTTTTTTTGATGATGTCCTCCGCTACAAGCTGTAAGTGTGTGGCATTTAAAATTAGGATTGAAAACTCGTTTATGAATTTCATGGTTTCTAAAATCTATAATTGCACACACTTGTTTACTCATGTCTATATTTTTAAGTGGGTAAGAGTAAAAATATTTTTTATTTACAGTGGACTCTAAAATATCTTTAAGAACAGCTTTTGATTTTTCATATTCTCTATTGATGGGTATATTAGTCCAATAATAACGTGGTCTACTTTGTGCTGAAAAATCTGCACTATCAATGTAAACAGGCTCACATCCTAAGCACTCTGATATAACAGATTTACATTCTGTTTTCATGCTGGCGACATTTTCAAACAAAAAATATTTAGGTTTTACTTCTTTCAATGCTCTAACGAACTCAAAAAATAGTTTGCTTTTTCCATCGAGATTTTTTCTTGTTTTACTTTGTATGATACTTAAAGATTGACAAGGGCTTCCGCCTATCAATAACTCGTAGCCTCTATACTGCGAAAAATCTGCCTTTGTTACATCTCCCATATGTTCGATTTGTTTATAATTTTTCTTGCTGATTTTAATTACATGTGGTTCTATTTCATAAGCTATGTACTTTTCTACTGCAATACCTGCACGTTCTAGTGCGACCATACCACAACTTATTCCATCAAACAAACTCAATACTTTCATTTTGTAGTTCCTATTTATTTATATGATGTTATCAAAATGGTAGTCTTGCTTCTTTTTCCATTTTTACTAATTCTTCGTATAATTTGTCGATGTTGCAATCAACCCATGTCATTGCCTTATACCAACCTTTTGCAAAGTGTAAATCTCGCCCCTTTTTACTGAGATAAAAAAGTCTATTCTTTTCTTCCTCTACAGCGTTACTCCAGAGGTCTTTAAATGCCTTGTAGTCATTACTACTAGTAATTTTATCTACTGTAGAAACAATCTCTCGTAATTCAGAAAATTCAATTAAGCAATCACCATCAACAAAATATGGTCTCATGCGTGCCTCTGTGCTATCAATTTCAGCATTGAGTGTATAACCGCTAGATTTAATTGCGTTTTTATATGAACGCACCCCTGCTAAAAAACCTTGTAAGTTGGCTATCTTACTTCCATCTTCTTCTTTTTGAAGTTCGATCTCTTTTTCTGTTGCCACATAATTCAACTGTTGTATTAAAATCAGTATGATTTCAAGCGTTTTTTCATCATCCTTCTTGTCTTTCTTTTGCATTTCTAGCACCTCCTTAAATGCAATTATTTTTTTGTAGTAAGGCTAGAGCCTCATTACCACTATGGGCAACAAAAGCAACCCCACCTTTTTTATTAATATCTTCTATACGCTCTCTTTGTAGACGGGATAGCCGTCCACCTATAGAGCGCTTGCACTCTATCGCAACAAAGCGTCCATGCTTATCATAACCTTCAAAATCGCAAGTTCCCGCTTCGGCTGTTTTAATGTAGCGACGAATTTTACCTTCACCAACCGCAAAACAACCAGTGTTTATTCGCTGTAGTTTTATACCTGTGATGTTAATTATTTCTTTAACCTGTTTAATTACAACTTTTTCTTTTACGTCAGCCGTGTTAATTAAAGCCATGATGTTATCTCCTTCTCTATATCTGTGTAGTAAAAATCAACTTTCCGACGAAACTCAAAAGGAGTATTCGCTGTGTCGTTTCTGTCTGTCTTGAAATGTAATTTGTCATTTTTAATTGTTGCGGTTATATTTCGATAAGTGAACTGAACGTTTAATCCGTCTACTATTTTTTTGAAGCTATAATCTATATCATTTGCTTTTTGCCATTCTGAAAATTGCTTTTCAAATTCTTTTTTGCTAATTTCTCGATCAGCATAAAGCTTAAAGATGTCGTGCGGGTAATTTGTCATTTTGCAGCCTTTAAAAAAAAAGCCAGTTCGGATGCTGCATTATCCAAAGCTGGCTTGTTAATCACTTTTATTAAAACGGATACCTAGTTAATGCAGCCAAAACTGGTCATCCTTTTTACCTGCCTGACTACTTTTTTACTTAGTTGTTAATATTTTTTTAGAAAATATCTTGACAAGAATAAAATATGTTGATATAGTCACACCTCGTGCTTCGGTGTGCTTTTCTTAACTACTAAGAAATAAAAAAAAGTTGAAAATATTTTGAAAAAGTAGTTGACAAAGAATAGTGAAATGAAGTATATTTACCCTCGCCGTTGCTAAGAGCTTCGGAGAGATTGATTTTGTGATTTTAGAAGTTGCAAAATCTTTTTTGATTTTTGACATTAAGAGGGAAGGGAAAGAATGATGGCTTTTGTGATTG
>JBQNBL010000037.1:0-11565 GCA_052169955.1 Treponema sp. | reverse complement strand
TAATATTTTTTACTGATAGTTCTTCTTCTAAAACAAGCTCCAATACACGCTTACAGATATTCATGTTTTGAAGCACCTTACAAAACATAAAATCATCTTGAAATGTTAGGTCTTGGAAATCTTTCATAGCTCTTTTTTCCATGCTTTTATTATATCACACGCCAGCCCTGATAGCTAGCTATAGAATTGTAGCATACCAAAGTGAAAAGGTATTTTTTGATAGGGGGAATAATTCCCTACAATTTGCTATAGCTTTGCTATTTCTTCTATCGAAAGACCTGTGGCTTGAGCTATTTGCTCAATTGATAAATTCATACCAATTAAGTTTTTAGCTGTTTCAATTGCCTTTGTATAAATTCCTTCTTTCATTCCTTCTATTTTTGCATCTTGCATTGTAGCATAAAAGGATTTGTATTCTTTTAAGAAAGTTGTATTTTGTTTTATGCTTGACATAGTCATTTCTATCTCCTTCGTTAATGAAGTTGTTACAATTCCATCACAAATATATTTCATTAATCCTTTTAATTCAGGATTTTTAACTTTTTCATATGCTTTTACATTTATGACTATTTTAGCAGTGCCGTCATTTAACTTGATATTCTTATCTTGTTCGCAAATATTCTTAAATGTGTAGACAGGAAGAGCTTCTCCTATTGGGTCAAACATGCAAAAAAATATAATAACAGTGTTTGGCATATCAGCATAGAAGGTGCCTTTTTCAGTCATATATACGTCTATACTAGCCTGATAAAGTCTCATTCTTTGAGGAATTTTATCATTATTTACCATTTGCATCTCGACATTAAACTTGTTTTTCTTTTCATCTTCTGCAAGAACGTCTAACCTTACAAGTTTTGATTCTGAATGATTTTCTATTGTTTTTTGTGAAGTAATATTTTTTACTGATAGTTCTTCTTCTAAAACAAGCTCCAATACACGCTTACAAATATTCATGTTTTGAAGCACCTTACAAAACATAAAATCATCTTGAAATGTGAGGTCTTGGAAATCTTTCATAGCTCTTTTTTCCATGCCTCTATTATATCACACGCCAGCCCTGATAGCTAGCTATAAAAAAGCCCTCAAGAGACTGCATACCTCACACTCAACTCTCTATATTGTCCAATTCTTGAACCATATTTTTATAATAATCCTTAGTCCCCTATACTTTATTATAAAAAATAATGATTTGCTCAATAATTGCAAGAATGACAAAAAAACGGGGCAAATCCCGTTTTTTAGGAGAGATCAATCGTTAACAATTTTATTCGCGAATTTCATCCTTAACCTTATTTAATAAACTTTGAGTAGATATTTGTAAACTTTCTTTAACCCAACCTAATTCTTTAAGTTTATTTAAATTTTCCTGTGTCCCTTTGTATACATCTATATCTTCAGGATATCCGTATTCTAATTTTTTTTGATTTCCAATATCAAATTTTCCATCAATTATTAAAGTACTCGCTCCACTAAATGCATATTTAGCTGAAAAACCAAGATAACCTTTACGTGTAAGTTCAATATTATCTGGCAATGTTGCATTTTCAAAAATTATTTTTGTTGTCTTTGTCCCATACATTTTTTTTGGTACTACACCATTAAACTTTACTGATTGTACATTTAAACTGTTTACTGGAACATTTGTTAAATTTGTTTTATCCCCAACAAATTCCAATTCCGTACCATACGCATTTTCAAATGTTACATCACCTCGGTTTGAATCATTTAAATTTGTTACCTTTAATTTATAAAACAACATACCACCTGGTAGACCATCTTCATCCTCTCTCCAACGGCTTCGTTTTGAAAATTCATTTAATTCATCATGGGTTAATTCTGTACTACGTAACGGTCTACTTTGACAATTATAAAAACTATCCACAAACCTTATTGCTGGAACATCCCTGCCATCAAAATTTTCTATTTCTTCCATTCTTTTTATTTCATGTAATCTAGATAGTAAATATTTAGCATCGTAGTTACCTGCTTTAACAACACTGTTTGTAAATTTAAATAGGTTGTTAAAACCTTCCTTATCTTTTAAGGCATTAATTACTTTTAATAAATCATCTATTGTAGCATAATTTGTATTACTATCACTACCAATTCCATTTAAATTATTTTCACTTGGTAATACTGATGGAATTTCTGATATTTCCATAACACCAATATCTACATTTTCAACCTTAACCTTATCATTACTAAAAATGCTACCTTCTTTTTCATATTTATTAAATTTACTTTTTAATATAGCGTTTGCTGCCTTATTAAAAGTATTATATCCAGTATCTTCTTTATAGTCACCAAAATCATCTATTTTTACTTTTTGATTTTCACCTTTACCATTTTTTAAGTTAACATTTAAGTTTGTACGTGATAAGTTTCCGTCATTAAAAAATTTGTTTATAAATTCTGTAGTCAAAATAGGATCTTTATTTTCAGTTACCTGTTTAGTATTTAAGGACTTAGACGTTTTTTCATCTGAAATATTAGTTATTATTAAATCTTTGGTATTTATTATTTCCGCGATTTTATATTCTAACTCTTTATATTTATTTAAATCCTTTTCTGAATAATTTGAAAATTCATCTTTTTTAGCTTTATTAAAGGTTTCCACTAACTCCTTTAATTGTTTTTCATATTCTGTTAATTGTTTATAGGTTAGCTCACCTTTTATAGTATCAAAGGTTTTTACCTTATCATCTGAAGTTTCAGGTTTACTAGATGAAAAATTTAAACTTGCAATTTCTTGTTTTACTTCTTCTTGTTTGTCCTTAGCTGCTTTCACTTTAGCTTCATCTGTTTTTTCAGGACGTTTTGTAAATGAATCTTCTAACTCAGTTGCATCTATTTCTTCTTCAATTTGGGATTGTTGTGGTTGTTGAACACATGAAACTATAGTTGTCATAGGTACAAGGATTGTTGCAGTGGAAAGGAATGTTGCAAACAATTTTGCAAAAAATTTATCTTTCATAGACTTAAAAACCTCCAATAGCTCATGGATAGATGCGGAAAGTTGAGCTTCTTTAGAGAATATCACAAAAGTTTTAGATGTGCAATTATTAAATTTTTCTAATCTCTTCTTTGCAAAGCTCCAAAAAGTTTCAATTCCATTAAGTAGACACTGATTAATTTGATAGCGAATTAATCAGCGTTTACTTAAACATTAAACTTAAAGAACATCACATCTCCATCTTGAACTACGTAGTCTTTTCCTTCAAGCCTATACTTGCCAGCTTCCTTTATTTTTTGCTCGCTACCATATTGCTTAAAGTCTTCAAAACTATAAACACAGGCTTTTATAAAACCTTTTTCAAAATCTGTGTGAATCACTCCTGCAGCCTTTGGAGCTGTGTCTCCTGCATGAATTGTCCATGCACGGCATTCATCTTCCCCAGCAGTAAAGAATGTCCTCAAGCCTAAAAGAGAATAGACATGGCGTGATAGGCTAGAAATAGATGAGACAGAAAGACCTGCTTCTTTCAAAAATTCTAGTCTTTCTTCCGGATTTTCTATATCTGCTAAATCAGCCTCGAATTGCCCCGACATAATCACAGCATGCGTCCCTTCTTTTTTTGCAAGTTCCACAACTTTTTCGCTATACTTATTGCCATTTTTCATAGAAGAGTCGTCAACATTGCAAATATATAAGTGCTTTTTCATAGTGATGAGATGGCTATCATGAATTGCAGAATTTTCTTCTTCTGTTAAACTAGCTTCTTTTGCCCACTTTCCATCTTGCAAAAGGGGCATAATTTTTTCCATTGAACTAATAAAATATTCACTATTTTTTCGCTCTTCTTTACTTACTTTTGCAAGTCTCATAACTTTTTCTTTTTTCTTTTCTAATGTTGCAATATCTGCTAGTGCTAATTCAACATTGATAGTCTCAATATCAGCGATTGGGTCTATTCTATTTTCAACGTGAATGATGTTTTCATTTTCAAAGCAACGCACCACGTGAGCTATAACTCCAACTTCTCTAATATGAGATAAAAATTGGTTACCAAGCCCTTCGCCTTGTGAAGCTCCTTTAACTAATCCTGCAATATCAACAAATTCAACAGTTGCTTTGATTGTTTTTTTAGGATTAAAGGACTGAGTTAAAAAAGCAAGACGTTCATCTTCTAATTCAACTATGCCAACATTTGGCTCTATTGTGCAGAATGGATAGTTTGCAGCTTCTGCTGGAGCTAAGGTTAAAGATCTAAAAATAGTGGACTTTCCAACATTTGGAAGCCCTACAATACCACAATTGATTGCCACTTGTGTTCTCCTTATTAATTTATATGGAAGAAAGCGATTATAACATTTAAATTGAATAAAGATAAGAAGATAGTAAGGGTCAATAGTTTTGCGATATAAAGCTTTTAAGTTTGTGATTTCTAAATTGTAAAGCCCTAAGGGGCTTGCGATGAGTGGAAAATTTATTTGAGGGGGGCGTATTCACGACCGCAACATGTCAGAGGCTTACGCCTCTGCGATGAGTGGAAATTCATTTGGTTGCAACCTCATTCGAGGTTGCAACATGTCCACTCCTTTGGAGTGGCGATGAGAGGAAATTTATTGGAAAGCAACCTCATTCGAGGTTGCAACATGTACAGTTTCGCATATGCAAACTGTACAGTTTGCGATCCCTAAATAATACAGTTTCGCATAGCAAAACTGTACAGTTTTGCCTGAGTACATTAGCTAATGTACAACCATAACACTAGCTAATGTACTATTCTAACATTAGCTAGTGTATGCCTCTGACATTACAATATGTTTTATATGAAGGTGAAGAAAGTTACGAAGGGTAATAGATTTATAGCATATCATAATATTATTAAAGTATTCTATAATCTAATTAAACACCCTTTGAAAAAAATATGAGTTTTTCAAAGGGTAGTTTTTATTTGTCTAAAACACATCAACTCTAATACCGCATGCTAGATGAGGCACTATAGATTGGATTTTAGAAGCCACATTTTTTGAAGATACATCAGTTGGAACAAACCATAATTGTCCTTCAGTAAAGAAGGAGAAGCTCCTAAAATATTTACCTTTTGGTAGTTTAATTCTTGGAAATTCAAGTTGCATCAAAAGGCTAGAAAGCACTTGAGGTCTTCCACTTTGTGTTTCAGTAAATAAGGAGAATTGAGCTCCGAGAGCAACTGCCATATATAGAGGGGCTGCATCTGGGAAATGGTAGCCAAAGCCATAAGAAAACACATTTGCTAAAATTTTCATAGAAACAATGTGTCCTCCGTAGCGAACAAGGTCAGCCCTTTCTTTTAACACAACATTTCTTTGTCCTTGTGTAAACTGTCCATAATGCAATTGTAGTTTAACGTTTTGCTCAAAAAAGCTTAAACCCATGCCCATGTTCCATAATGAAGCTCCCCAAAAGCCTAACTCAAAATGCAAGCCTTGAATAAACTTAGGCACACCATAAAAAAACTTATCTCCCTTTCTTAATTCAATTTTGACATTTTTAAGTTCTCTGTCATCTTGTGCTAAGCCTATAAATTCGATTTCATCATTGTATTTTTCGCCTTCTACAGGAGAAATTATTGTTATTTCAGGTAATGTCTTATCCACTTTTACTAAAGTTCTGCAAAGAGCTACTTCATCATTTTTCATTGTTGCTCTAAAAAGGAAAAAATGCTCTCCTTCACTTAAATTTCCTGTTTCAATTCTATACTTCCAATTTTTACCTTTTGATATTGTGTTAAATGTAAGTCCATTATCAAGACTTAATTCTATTTTAGCAACTCCTACATTCTTTTTTTCTTCAAGAGGTTTTTCTTCACTATTTGTATTTTCAATATTTTCTTCTTTTTTTATTACAGTATAACCTGCTCGACCTTTGATATATGGTCGATTAAAAGCAAAATCTCCCATGTTCAGCTCATCAATTGTTATCCATGCTCCTTCTTGAGAATAAAAAATTGTGTTTTCATTTGAAGTATATTCAACGTTTGAATTTCCTCTTGCTCTAATCAGTATTTTATGCATTCCAGTTGAAAGTTCTTCACTAGAAAAACGAAAGACCACAAAACCAGTTTTAGAAACTTCACTAGATTTTACTTCTTTTCCATCAATGAGAAGAGAAGCTTTTTCTGTTTCTTCACTTTGCAAAACTTTTCCATAAACGTTGAATTCACCGTTAATACGCTCTCCAGAAAGTGGATAAAAAAGTTCAACTTTATCTTTATCTTTGCTTCGGTATATTTCGAAATTAGATGAAATTTCTGTAACATTGTTTGCTTTGTCCATAGCTTTAAAACTTAAGTTATATTTTCCTTCTTTTAACGAAGAAACATCTAGCTTTCGAGTAACTAAAGGGTCTGTAGAAAGCTTAATTTCAGCTAGTGAACTTGGAACAGAAAGTCCTTCTAAACTCCTAATACGTAATGAAGCTGAGTCAAGAGCAATGTTGTCTTGAATTTTCCCAGAAACTACAAGTGTATTATCAACCTTTGCTCCAGAAACAGGGTAGGATATTTTTAAGTTTGGTGCTGTGTTATCTATATTTATTAGAATAGAAAAGACATCAAATAATCCATAATTGTCAAAAGCTCGCACCAAGACAATATGAGTTCCATCTTCAATTACTTGAGTGTTGACACTATATTGCCAATTCTGCCCACCTTCAGCTCTGTTATATGTGTTTCCATTATCAAAAGAAAGCTCTACATACTTTATTCCGTTCTTATCATTTGCTGTGCCGGTAAAATTGACAATTCCTTTTACACTTTCTAGTAGTGAAGGTGTTGTTACAGTGCTGTGGGGAAGGCTTCGAGACACTCTCACTTTCTTTTTTACAGTAGCACCTTTAACTCCATAGATGTCTTCACCATAAATAGTTATTGTGTGTTCGTTATCTTCTAGGTTAGTTATTGGAATGTTAATTGCAAAACTATTTTCTACATCTAAACTCTTATACTCTCCTTCATCCCACTTATAGTATATCTTAGCTGGTGCGTCATCATCATAAATTATGCCTGAGACCACAAAATCGTCACAAACAATCTCATTATCTAAAGGTAATTGCAACTTCACTACAGGGCTATCTTCTTTTGCATCTATATTAAAAGAATAGTCTTCAATTTTTGCAACATTTCCACCAATGTCAGTAAACTTAAATTTCATAGCTCTTGAGATAGGCTCTTCTGCACTACCTATGAGAATATATTTAAAGGAGGAGCCTTCAAGGATTTTTCCTTTTCCTTTTCCACTTTCATATTCGCCTCTAATAAAACTTGTAGGCAATGGACTTGAAACATTAAAACATGTTAAAAGCGTGCCATTAACAACGTCCTCAGCTTGAGGCAATATCATTTCAACTTTAGGATTTTGAGTTACCTTATACAGAACTCTATTTGAACTTTCTTTTTTGCCTTTTACATCTTCTGCAACTACTTGTACTAGAATGAGTCCTTCTTCAAAATCTTCCAAATTTAAAATCTTAGTAAAAGTGCCAGCTTTTCTTTGAAGAACTTCTTCTTTTCTTATATTTTCATTGCCTTTTTGAAAAGCTATATACCTAACTTCTCTAATTTCATCTTGAGATGAAACAATACCTTCCATGTTGTGAGTATTTTTTACAACATAACCTTGATTGTTTGCATTTAATGTTATGGCAATGTCTTTTTTTCCAGCTAAAATATTTATGCCAGAAGATGTGAAAGAAGAATTTTCAGTTTTTATTTGTAATCTTACATTTCTATATAAACCACTTCGCACTGCTCTTATTTTAAGTTGATTTCCTTCTTCTAAAGTAAGCCCTTCGTCAGCTAACAACTTCACTTCTTTGATTTCTTCGTTTGATTTTGGGATAAAAGCTGCAGAAAGCTCAGAACCTAAATCCATTAAAACAGAGCCATCAGTGTCTTTTCTTCCATGCGCCCAAGCAAAAAGTTCTTTTTGAGGTTCTGTTTCAGTAGCAGGAACATCTTCAACTTGCTCTAAAATTACTAATAGCTTTTGATATATTTTTATGCCTTCTGTATCCAGAGCTTGAAAAGCAATTTCAAGCATTTTAGTTCCTTCTTTTGCTTCTATAGGGAGTATGTTTATTTTTTGCTCTGTAGCTCCAATCTTTACATTTATTGTTTGTTCTTCACCTTCGTTTATAGAATATGAGGCACTGCTCAACCCCTTAAATGCTTTTATTATAACTTGAGGTGTAAAAGTTTTTCCGAAGTTAACTTTTTGAGTGATTATAGTTTGTCCGTTTGGAAAATTAATTTTAGGGCCTTTATTTCTTCCAAAAATCTTTTGTTTTACAATATTACTTTTAATGCCTCTTTTGTTGACTGCGTATATGCTAACAGTGTTTTCTCCCTCGATGTTGTAGTTTGACAAATCTATGTTAAAAGCTCCAAAATCAGACTTATAATGATGTTCAGGATATCCTTCAACCTTGTAGTACACATCTTCTACACCATAAATGTCCGAGACAAAACCCGAAATGTAAAGAGATGTTTCTTTATCTTCTATACTTGTTGTCAAATTTTCTTCAATTGTAATATTTGTATCATTTTGAATTGTAGGAATATTTGTTATATTTATAATTGGGATATCTTTTGATCTATCTAGTTTGATGTTTTTTTCTTTTTTTACAATGTTTCCAGCCTTATCTTTTGCTGTAATTGAAATTACATAGGAAGAGCCACTTTCTTGTGAAAGATCAAATTCTTTAACCCAATAAGGATTGCCTGGTATTAACTCCATATTTCCTTTGTTTCTGCCTATGCTATATTCTAATGAAGAAAGATTATTTACATCTTTAGCTTTACCTGCCACAGCAAAAACAGAACCTTGAATCACTTCGTCGCCACTAGGATAGACAAATTCTAATTCAGGAGGAGTGTTGTCAACAAAAAATAAGAAGGCATAAGTCCCTTGCCCATCTAGTTTATCAAAGGCTTTAAAGTAACAGGTTTTAGCTCCGTCTTCCATGGTATTAGTGTTTATGTTTAAACGGAACTTCCATAAGTCTTCCTTTTTGTTGTAAGAGATTTTAACTTTTTGAAATGTTTTTCCCTCATCAAGAGAATAGAATAGCTTTTCAATACCATTACCATCTTGACAGGTTCCTTCTAGGGTGAAATTACCTGAGACTAAAGAACCAACTTGTAAATTAGTAATGTGAGTTGTAGGTTTTTTTCTATTCAACTTAAAGGTGGCTTTACATGGAGTTCCTTTTACACCATTTATGTCAACTCCATAAGCTGTGATTGTGTGTATTCCTTCCAGCATGTCCTTTGTGTTAAGAAAATATGACCAAAAATCTTTGCCACTAGCTTTTTTTGCTTCTTCGTCATCATCAATAAATATTTCAACATGGTCAATTCCGTCGTCATCTACACAAGTACCTACTATGTTTATATTCCCTGTGATGACACTGGCGTTCATTGGATTTATAATTCTGGTTATTGGTAAGTCAGAAGTGGGGTCTATAAAAATGTTAAAAGGAACGCTAGTACTTTCATTTCCAGCTATGTCTTCTGCAGTTATAAGAATATTATATTTGCCTTTTTTCTTTTCTTTTATGTCTTTAGTTTCTTTCCAACTTCTTATATCATCAGGAGAAAATACTTCGTTATTTTTGTTTGCTTGATAACTAGGCAATACAACAAAAAGACTAATAAGTAGTGTGAAAACAATTTTTTTCATTACGAACCTCTTTCTAATTTAACTGTGTTCAGAATCAACACAGAAATATCATTTTAGTAACATAATATTAAATAAAATGTAGATTATAACAAAATAAGAAATATGTTATTAATATAACGGCAATTTTGGACGTGGCTTCTAGTATAAAAAAAGATTTTGATTTAAAAACTTATTAATTATTCTAAAATTTTTTTGATGAATAATAAAACATACGGAAGAGCTTATATAATTGTTTGTTTGGAGGATTTTAGCCTATAGTAAATGAACGTTTTGATTATAATTGGAGGTGTTGAGAAAACCAAACCATCAATAACTACGTTGTCTTGCTGAACATTCACGCAAAGTTCAAAGTATTCATATTTCTATCCAATACCTCAATACCTTATAGCTTCACCTCAATTCTTGCTTCTGGATAGCTTGAGTCCAGCACCAATTGCTTAATTTTGTTATTCGGCACAACTACTTTTTTGCAATAATTATAGTCTCCATAGCCAAAGCTATTTTTATCTATTTTTTTAATGCTTAAAGGTAGAGTAACTACAGCATTGATTGTTCCCATAAAACTTTGAAAAGATATTGTATCAAGATTTGTACAAGTTGATAAGTCTATTGCCGTTAAATTAGAACAATTTATAAATAAAAGATATGTTATATTTGGATTTTTAGATACGTCTATGCTTGTTATTTCTGTTTTAGATAAATAAAGCTCAGTAAGTTTTGTATTATTGGATAATTCTATGTTGGTTATTCCTGTATTATTTAAGGAAAGAAGTTTAAGCTCAATATTTTTAGATATATCTATGTTTGTTATTTTTGTATTATCTAAATAAAGCGTAGTAAGTTCAGTATTTTTAGATATATCTATGCTTGCTATTCCTGTACTTTCCAAATTGCAATAAGTAAGTTCTTTACATAAAGACAAATCTACACTTGTTAGTTCTTCACAATCCCTAAAGCCCCAAATCCTAGTAATCTCTTTTGGAATTATTATTCTTCCTCTGGGCTTCTCTCCTGTATAGCCTTTTATGGTGGTTTCTTCAATCTTAAACTTAGTGTAGTTTGTTCTAGCAAAAACTGTCATTGTTTCTGTGATGGCTGTGTCTTCCAAAATTAACTCGCCATTTTCATCGTTTAGTTTCTAGTCAAAAATGTTGTAGTCACCGTTGTTCCATTCAGGCTTTAAGCTCAATTTTGCTTTGATTTTAGCTTGCACGTCCTTAAAAGTTTTTGGAGCAAAGATATTTATGTTAATAAAGTCATCTCCTGTAATAGAAAGTCTTTCATCAGCTTTTATCTTAATGTGAGCATTCTTTTGCCCTAGTTCTGACATAGCATACACTACTTCATCTTGATTAAAGCTATAGTCATCAGAAAGAGATTTTCCATTTTGATCTTTTAGTTTCCATTCAAGGAAGATATAGTCTTTTTTTGTTTCAATTTTGGAGTTTGCAATGGTTTTAAGCTCTTTCTACAAGCACCCTTTTTTAGCTTTAATTGGACTATCATTTTTTAAGTTAATGCTATTATCAACTTTTACTGTGATGGTAACTTCAGGTATATTTTCTTGTATTTTTGCTTGCAAGAAAGCAAGGTAAACATAAAGGTACTAAAAATAAGTAATTTTTTCATGTTATTCTCCTTAAAGTTGAAGCTACAATCATCATCCATTATGTACTAGACAAGAATAGCCTACAATTCAGTTTGCTACTTATAGAGCTTCTATTTCTTTTTGGCTAAGCCCAGTCATCTCCTTAATAAAAGCAATATCACAATTGGCTTTCTTCATTTTGCGTGCCGTGTTAATATTTCCTCTTTGTATTCCTTTTTTTATTCCTTTTTGCATTCCTTCTTTTATTCCTTCAGCTCGCTCATCTTGTAGTGTCGCACAAAAGGACATAT
>JBQNBL010000036.1:0-13077 GCA_052169955.1 Treponema sp. | reverse complement strand
TAAAATTAAGAAAACAAACTACAATAACATGGAACGATTATAAAGGATATTTAGTAGAAAATATAGCTTCCCTTTCTTCACAATCAACAGACGAGGAAGTGTTTAATGCTTGCAAAAAACTAAGCTTTTTGAAAAACTTTCAAGGATCATGGAATGAGTTTAAGGCATTGTCAGATACAGAGAAATCAAAGCTTATAAAGGAAGATTTTCAACTGGCAAAAGAATTTTATGCCGAGCGTTCAAATATTTCAAAAGACACTTCAGATGAAGAGTTTTTCAAAAAACTTGTAGAAGATTTCTTATCTCGTTCAAAATTTAATAGGGATAGGTATATACCAGTAAGAATATATAAGTATCAGTTGGAAGAGGAAAATGAATCTGAGCGTTATCTTGACAATTTAAATTTTAGAGCTCATGTAGATTATGATAGTAGCAAAGAGTGGTATGAGCAATATGGACACTATCAATGTAAGTCTAGCATTTATACAAACATACATGCATGGACTAGTAATGATGCTAACAAATTATCAATTATTGTAAGCATTGAGATGAAAGAATTTTTAGAGGAAAAAGGTGTACCAATATCTAATACATTTACATTAAAAGGAAGAAAAGATGGAAAAGAATTGCATTGTACTATAAGCAATGTGCATGATGGCGAATTAACTCTTTCAACTACCGGTGCTGTTACCGGCACTTATGAAATGAGATTTGAAGGTGATGGTATTCATAACTTTTTTAATTAACATTGCTAGCTAGTAAATAAAGGCGGTATTGGTGTTTTGTAAGACGCTGATATCGCCTTTTTTGTAGTGCAAATAGATTAACTTTTCATCTTATAAAAGTTGATACAAGAATTATAACAATATGTTTTATTGCATTTGTCTCAAATTTATAGACATAATGATAGCTATTGCCATCATACTCATCCAAAGAGATGACCCCCCATATGAAAGAAAGAGTAATGGTATTCCTGTAATTGGCATAATTCCCATCGCCATACCAATATTAACTAAAAAATGAAAAAAGAACATTGCTAGAATACCTGTCGCTATAAGACGACCAAACATGTCTTCACAATGCTTAATACATGAAATAATTCTAAAAAAAACTATTGCATAAAGAGCAAAAATTATCATTCCTCCAAACAAAAAACCCCATTCCTCAGAAAGAATACTAAAAATGAAGTCGGTACTTTGCTCAGGTAAATAGCCATAATGACTTTGTGTCCCCTTTAAAAATCCCATGCCACGAAGTCCACCTGAACCAATTGCAGTAATAGATTGAATTATGTTCCAGCCATTATCCAGAGGATCCACTTGTGGATTCAAAAAGACAATCAGTCGCATAATCTGATATTTTTGAAGCTTATGCACTCCAACAAAAGCTCCTAAAAAAGAAAAAATGAGAATTGAAAAACTATACATAATCCAGTAGTAATATTTTTTATGAGTAAGAATATAGCCAAGAAAGGCAATTAACCCACATGCTAAAAAGGTAGAAGTAATCATCAAAACTAAAGAAGATGAATTTATCACTTTTGTGATTAATGTAGATTGCTTTAATATTAACGTTTGCCAAAGGGGGAGAAGAGTTAATACTATTGTAAGGCAGCCCATTATAAAAAAGAACATAATGTGCCTTATTTCAATTCCTGCTATAAAGCACATAATCAAAAAAATTGGAATGTAAACGCTTGCTGTACCAAGATCTGGTTGCATTAATATAAGAATCACTGGAATTAGCATTATAAATAAGGCGACAATAAATCTTTTTAGTGGAGGCATATTTTTCGATTTATCTAAAAAATATGCTAAAAAGATTATATACATAAGCTTCATAAACTCAGAAGGTTGAATTCCAAATTTATCTTTAATACCCAGCCAGCTATATGAACCGCGAGAAGGAAGTCCGAAAAACCTTGTAATTATTAATAAAAAAAGTCCAAAAGTATAAACTAAAAAAGAACTATCTTTAAGACGAACATAGTCATAAAATATCAAAATAATAAAAAATAAGATAATACCAGAAATAAACCACGTAAGTTGTTTTATATATTCCTTTTTTGTAAGAATCCCTTGAAAATCCACACTAGAAGAATATATAAACATAATTCCAATTATTGGAAGAAAAAGCATGCACAAAAAAAGTATATAATCAAAATTACTAAATCGCCTTAAATTAATTTCCATATTTTTTATCTGCTATTACCTCATTTTATAGGCATAAAAACATCTAACTATTGATAGCCATTTTCGTTAGCGACTAACACCACTAAGTACTACGTATTGGTTGATTATAATGTAAGAAAAGCAAAAAATAAAGTGAGGCAAATTGTATTAAAGCTAAATATTATTTACTCTCACAATTTTAATATTTCCTTTTTTGCAATAAAGACACTTCCTAGGTGTTGCATATTTGTATAAAATTATTGATGTTCTCTCTTTTTTAGTTGTGGTAATTTTTCAAAACCCAAAGCTTCAACCGCTTCATCAAATGTCTGTTTTGCCAAAACGCCTTGTAAAATAATATTAGAAGCATAAGGAGCCCACCATTCCCAACCATTTCTAGCTTCTATTATGCAAGCAACTACAACCATGTCTTCTGGCTTTGCATCATATGGCCCATAGCTTAACATCCATGAATGGTACTTACCTTCAACACCAACTTCTGCAGTACCTGTTTTTCCTGCAAGCTTGAAATATGGATTATTCATCGGGGTTTTTGCTTCTCCCTCCGTTATTACTGAACGCATAGCAGTGCGAACTTGAGCAAACACTTCACGAGGTATGTTTTCCTTACGTAAAATTGTAGGCTTAATATCTTCAATCACTTCATTAGTTGTAGGTTCAACAATCTTCTTTAATAGGTGTGGCTTGTATATCACTCCATTATTCACAACCATAGCTGCAATGTTTGCCACCTGTAATGGAGAAGCAAGCATAAATCCTTGTCCAATAGATATATTCATCGTATCTCCATGAGACCATTTTTCATGTCTTGTTCTTTCCTTCCATCTTTGGTTAGGAACAAAGCCTAAAGTCTGACTAGGTAAATCAATTTCACAAGATGAGCCAAAACCAAAGCGTTCTGCATATTCAATAACTTTATCTACCCCTAAATAATCTCGACAAACTATCCAAAAGTATACGTCACATGAATGCACCAATGCCCCTTTCAAATTTAAAGCACCATGCCCCGGTTTTCTTATATGACACCTAAAAAGCCTGTCCCCATACTTTATCTCTCCATGACAATGGACAGTTTTATCAGGTGGAAAGATTTTTTCATTAATTATAGCAGTACTCATAATCACTTTAAATGTTGAAGCTGGTGGATATCGTGCATTAACAACACGATTTAAAAGTGGATCTCTATCATCAATCAACAAACTCCTATATGAAGAGTTTGAAGAACCTTCAATGAATACATTTTGGTCAAAATATGGATAGGAAACCATTGCAAGCACTTCACCTGTTGTAGGTTTTAACACAACAGCTGCTCCAATCCTATCTCCTATAGCCTTTTCCACCAGTCGTTGGATAGAACTATCTATTGTTAAAATAAGATTTTTTCCCATTTTAGGCATTTCTATTTTTTCTGTGTTTTCTATATAACGTCCAGAAGCGTCAACAGTGCGGTAATTAACACCATCTTCACCTTTTAAAAGCTCATCATATTGCTTTTCAATCCCAGCTTTTCCAATTAGAGCATTGGTTGAATACCCTTTGTTGTAAAGTATTTTAGACTCTTCCGCCGTGATCTCGCCTACATATCCTGTAATATGAGAAAAAGAACGCGTTTCAATATAATTTCTTATCGGTTTTGACCTCCAAGAAACTCCTTGCATGTCGTTGATATTTTCTGCCAGTTTAACAATCTTTTCATAACTGACATTAGATGCTACTTCTATAGCTCTAAAATCATTTTTAACAGAGGAAGGGAGTTTTTTTTCAACTTGAGAAATAGGTATATCTAAAATTTGTGAAAGTTGAGTAATTATTGTACTAAATCTGTCTCGTGGCACTTCTCCCGGAACAACCTCCACAGCAAAGGAATCAACATTCAATACTAATGGATTTACTCCTGTTCGATCATATATTTCACCACGTTGCGATGGTAATCTTGTCATTTTTTGTGAGATATTTTTTGCACGTGTACCAAATTGTTTACCATGAATTATCTGCAATGAGAAAAGGCGACAAGAATATATTGACATTATAAGCAATATACCACTAGATAAAATTTTAAGTCTTAACTTTAGAAGATTTAAATTATCATCGCTCATTCAAACAACCTCAAGATTTGAAAAATGAAGGAAATCGATTAAGAGAGAAAAAAATACACGGAGCAAAAAGTACATTCAAGCAAAGTTCAATTAGAAAAACACTATCATATATAGAATAAGTTCTTATTGAAGTAGCAAAAAGAAAATGAAGTAATAGAAGAAGTAAAAATTTTGCAAATGTTGCTATAATTGCAAGAATAAAGGGAAATATAAAATGTGTTAAATTGTAATGACCATGTAGCTTTCCCAAAAAGAAAGCTATAAATGTTAAAATAAAAGAAGAAAGCCCAAAAGGAGATATAGACATAAAGTCTAACAACAGACCTGAAACAAAGCCCAAAATCATAGCAAGACGCGAGCCATTATTTATGGCAACAAATGTGATAAAAATAAGCAAAAGATCTGCAGTAATCAAAAAAAATGGTATATGAGAAAACAATGCCGTTTGAATTAAAATTAAAAACAATGCAACTATGCTTGATGAAATAACAATTTTTTTCATAGTGTCCTATTCTTTCTCTTCTTCTTTTTCTTTATTATTATGAGAGATGTCCAACACAAAAACATATTCAAGAGTGGAAAAGTTAATTATCGGTTCTACGGAAAGTTCCAAAGAAGTTTCATACTCGTGCATTTTGATTTTTGAGATATAGCCTATTGGTATATTTTTTGGAAAACTAGAAGAATCATCTAAACCAGAAGTTAACACTTTGTCTCCAACTTTAATTTCATCCTTCACTCTTTTTTTTACATATCGCATAATCAAAGGTAAGGAATTAGAACCTTGCCCTCCAACGATACCTCTGTGTTTTGCTCCTTCCATTTTAGCTGCAATGTAACACCTATCATCATATAAAGGAAGCAGGACACTAGAAGATTTTCCAACACTTATAATCTTGCCAACCAACGCCATATTACCATTTTGAAAAGCTATCACAGGCATGTTTTTCTTCACACCTTGTTTTAAGCCTTTATTGATCACAATTCCATAATACAAGTTATTCGGATCTAATGCTATAATTTCAGCAACAATATTATGTGTTCTTATGTTTTGAGAAAAACCTAAAAGTTCTTTTAGCTCCTTATTTTCCTTTTGAATCTCAAGTGTAGAAGTCTCTAATATTTCGTACTTATTTAATTTTTCAGCTAATTCAGCGTATTTCTCTTTTAACGATGAAAGCTCTACGATTGATGAAGCTGTATTCTTGAAAAAAGAATGAACATAAAAAACTGATTTCTCAACTCCTGAAACAACAGAAAATCCCATAGCTCTAAAATCAAGAATAAACTCCCCTGTACTTGACCACAACAAAAGAGAAGAAACAAATAAAAGAATAGCAAAAAGGAAAATATCGAAATTAAACTTTAGCCTACTCATTTCAAATGATATTCTATTTATTTATACTGTTATAAATGCTTCTACTACTATTAATTTCATCAAAGACCTTATAATATTTTCCAGCACCTATTGCAACGCAGTTCATAGGATTTTCTGCTACGATAACAGGAACACGAGTTTCTTGAGAAATAAGCTTTGGTAAGCCCTTTAGCAAAGCACCTCCTCCTGTCATAACAATACCTCTTTCTACAATATCTGAAGCAAGTTGCTCTGGGGTTTCTGCCAAAGTTTTTTTGATGATATCAACGATTTGAGAGATAGGCTTTTTTAGAGCTTCTCTCACTTCAATAGAATCTATTTCGAGTTTTCTTGGTAAGCCTTTAATGGAATCAGTTCCTTTAATAATAGTCTTTTCAATATTTTTATCATTTAAGGCATTTCCTATATTAATTTTAACTTCTTCAGCTGTTTGTTCTCCTATTTTTAAGTTGTCAACAGTAAGGACATGGTCTATGATAGCTTGGTCAAATTTATCCCCGCCAACCCTTATTGCCTTAGTTTTTACCATGCCACCAAGAGAAATGACTGAGACTTCTGTAGTTCCACCTCCAATGTCGCACACCATGTTTCCCTCAGGTGCACCTATTGGGATATTAGCTCCTATAGCTGCCACTAAAGACTCTTCTATAACCTTTACGTCTCCAGCTCCTGCTTTCATTGCAATGTCATGCACTGCCTTTGTTTCAACACCTGTTATGCAACTAGGAATACCAATTACCATACGAGGTTTAATAAATCTATATCGTGGCAACACTTTAAGGATAAAATAGCGAATCATTTTTTCGGTGGTATCCATATCTGCTATAACACCTTCTCTCAAAGGTCTAATTGCCTCTATATTGCCAGGAACTCTACAAAGCATTCTTTTTGCATCACCTCCAACGGCTACAACTCTTTTAGTCCCTTTTTCAACAGCAACAACAGAAGGTTCATTTATTACAATCTTGTCATTAATACATATTATTGTATTGCAAGTACCTAAATCAATTCCAATATTTGTAGAAAAACGACTTAAAAACACTTTACTCCTCCGTACTTAGTGATACTTTTCAAAAACACTAAACCTTTAACTTTTCTCTAGTTTTTTCATGTGATGGATTAAGCTTTAATGCACGTCTCCATTCAGAACGAGCTTTTGCTAGTTGTCCTTGTTGTTCTAAAACAAGCCCTAAACCATAATGAGCATCGCTTGATGAGTCATCTTTTTCGATTATAGCTTCAAACTCATCCTTAGCTCTTTCAAATTCACCTTCATCAAAGAGAATACTACCTATATGATATCGGCATTTTAGTTGCAATAATTCATCTTTAGTTTTACTAATGGTTTCAAAAAAGTATTGTTTTGCATTTTGAAAATCTTCAATTTTTAGATATGTTTCTCCAAGTATATAAAGCAAAAGTGGAGAAGGTGTCTCTTTTAAGGCAAGAGTGAAAGATGATATTGCCTGTTCTTCCTCTCCCAAAAGTAAATATGCCATTCCTTTGAATTCGTGAATATCTATAAAATTAAGCCCAGAAGCTTCTGCAATGCTTAGATATTTTAGTGCAAGGTCTGCATAGTATTCACCTTTTTGGTAATAAGCTTTCCCTAAAACATAAGAAAGCTTACCCATGTCTTTTTCTCTAAGGAAATACATAGCCTGTCGCAAAGAAACAATAGTGTTTTCTAAATATGTTATATGGCTAGCTTCTTCAGGTTCACTTACGTATATGTAATATGAAGAAAAACCTCTAAAAGCTAGGGCTTGAGCATTGAATGGATCATTCTTAAGAATTATTTCAGATTTTAAATACACAGAGTTGTAAGAGGAAGATTCCCAATCTTCAGCTAGTTCCCTAACAGAAGGGATATCTTTATATTTTTGATGATAAATAAAGGCAACAACGCCTAATGAACATAATGCTAAGGATAAGGCAAAAATAACAATTTTGAAAGTGAGATTCTTTTTTTGAAAATTCTGTCTTTTCACACCTACCACCAAAATAAAAAGGAACCAAGGTAAGCCGGATTCTGTTTTGTCTTTAAGTTTTGCTTAAAAACTAGGAATCATCTTTCTTAAATTCTATTTCGCAATAGGATTTACGCGGTCCACCTATAAATTATAGAATCGGATAATTCTTTATTTTTTGACCTTGCTCTCGATGAGGTTTACAAATTCCTTATATGTTGCCATATAAGAGGTAGTCTCTTACACGTACCTTTTCACCCTTACTTTATCTTAGCCATAAGCTAAAAAAGCGGTATATTTTCTGTTGCACTTTCTATTGATAAAAATATCATCCAGCAATTAACTGGCATCGCATCCGAAAGAGTCCGGACTTTCCTCTGTTATAAACAGCGATTCCTCACATGGTCCCAGCTAGCTGTGCATTATATTAATAATTGTTTTTTTATACAAGGTATGATTTTTAAGGACTTTTCACCATAGATATCAGCTTCATAGATGTCAGTTTCCTATAATTTTTCATAAAAAAGCCGTTAAATGTTGCATAGATAATTAGTGCTTCACTGTTGCAAAGTTTACAGTCTGCACTACCAAAGTATAAGTTTTAAGACCATCCACTACCCTAATAGAGAAAACAATAATAGCCACAACATACATAGATCATTTGATGATTTAACATCTTGAAAAAATCTCTTTAAGTCTTATTTGATACTATAAATAAGTTGTGATATAATCCAGAATGGAAGGTTGTATAGGGGCAAATTATGAAAAGATTTTTTACACTAGCATTGATATTGTTGACGGCATTCTCATCTTGCAAAAATAGAGATTTTAAGGATTACATCGAGCAAGGTTTTTCAAAACCAATAGTAGAGGATGTAAGCTTTAGTAAGTCAAACATAGGAGATGGAAACAAACTTTATGTTCCTTCAGAAGAAGACATAGATGTGCAGTTTACCATCAAAAATAGGTATGCAAAAGAGCTAACGGGTAGCTTACAGTTTGACGAAGCAAAAAAAGCTTTGTTTAGCAAAGAACCATTCATAAAAGACCTTACTCCAACAAAGATGATTGTAGCTTTCAATTTTAAGGAAGATGCAGAACCTAAAGCTGTGAACTCATTTTTAGGTGAGTTGGTTGAAGTAACTGCCAGTATCTTTGAGAAAAAAACAGGTAGATACCTATCTTCTCAAAAAGTCAAACTAGGTTGCAACACCCCACCTCTTCCAATAAAAGACTCAGACATTCAATATGATGCACCTAATGATAAATTTATTGTTACCTTGCCTCAAGAAATAAGAAAGCACAAAGACTTAAAAGAAGTAAGATTCACGCTCTCTGATTCTTTGGGCAATGTGGCTAGAGAAGCAAAGATAGTCTCTATTGCTTTGGCAAGCGAGCAAGGGCAAGCACACACATTAGAGATAAAAGGCTCAGAAAACTGGCAACTAGATCCGCCTGTGGGGCAACGACGACTAAAGGCTATTGTCTATGACAAAGCAGGCTTAAAGAGTGGCGAAAAAGAAGGAAAACCGACAAGATTATTTAATGCCATCACGCTTGATCCTCCAAATCAATCTGTCTTATGTAGTGAACTTAAAACGGGCGTTCCTGTTCCTAAGATACTAGAATTGGAAGAGTTTGCTAACGGTGACGGGTGGAAAAATGATAGCACTTATAGGGTAACATACAGTTGTCCCGGTTTTACCTACTACGAAAATGAAAGTGGTGGTAAGAAAACGGGTTACCTTAAAAATGAAAGTGCCAGCGAAGGTGCTTCTTATACTGTCACTGTTAAACTCGAGCAGGGTGGCATCCTTGTCAACACTCGTTCTGCAAATTATACTATACTTGTAATTGGGGATAACACAACAGAGCTTAATGAAGGTGCAATCAAAGTAGAGGACATTACCAAAACTTATAATAACGTAGCAGAACAACGCTTGAGATTTCCGACTAAGCCAATTAGTTTTACTACCTCTAGTACTACTGAAGTAGGAAGTCTAAAAATTCCTTATACAGGTAGTGAAACAAAATTAAAAGTGTATATCAAAGCAATTTCTGAAAAATGCAAGGGCGAAGATAATGATGGCACCAAGTGGTCTCTTCAATATGAAAAAACTTATGAAATAACTATACCAGAGGCTAGTTCTAGTGTAGTACAACACATTAAATTTATGATTACCTCACCTAATGGGCATGCTAGCACAAACTATGACATAGAGTTTACTCGTGGAGAATCTGTAAAAGTAACACTTGAGTTTCAAAACGAGCCAATACTGACGGGCAGTAAAAATATAGCTACCGGAAAAGTATTGTGGGAGGCATACAACAAAGAAAAGACAATAGAATATAATCCTGATAATGCTTCGACGAACAATAAAAGGGAAATAACTGTAAGAAAAGGTTCTGATGTAAAGTTTACAATAACTCCTATTGAAGGTAAAGGAGTTAAGGTGAAAGAATGTAGCTCTAACATAGACGCTCATAATACATCAGCTCCTCCCAATACATCTTCTGCAGTTCCTACTGGCTGTGAGGGGCTGGTTCTTAATGCTAGTGAGGACTTTACGCTAACCGTACTCCTACGCCCTGAAGCATCTGTAAAATGGAAAAATCATAAAACTTCTAATTTTGGCTATAAGAATGGAAAAATAAACTATAAATCTCCAGATGGTACCAACACTAATTTTAACCTTACTGGAAAAGACCAAGGTCGTGCTGTGAAAAGCGGAGATCCTGCGACCTTTGAGCTTGTGGGCTTTAATGCTGGAACTCATTTTGTAGAAAAATGGATTGTTAAGCATGGAGATGTTACGGATGAGGTTACGAGTAATAGAGATAACTATGAGCTTGGAGCATACAACAGCACTTTGAAAATAGTTAAAGTGGAAGGCGAGTATGAAGTTGAAGTCGTGGTAAAGAAGTTTTGCAAGGTGGTGGTTAATATAGGTCAATATAATGGCGGTAATTTTGTAACTTTTACAGATGCAGGGCATAAATATCAAATAACGGCAGAAGATAATGAAACTCCTCTTAATCCAGATGAAACTACACCTATTAATACTTATACATTTTATAAGATTAAACCAAACACTACAATAAAGTTTGTGGCAGTTACACTAACTGATAGTGTTTACAAATTTGTAAAGTGGGAATATAAAGAAGTTAGTTTTAATGGATAATATTCTAGTTCACCTAATGGTGAAATAACAGAAACAATTGTCGAAGACATGAATGTGCGTCTTGTTTTGAAGAAGCAAGAATATAGCTTGACTGTAAACTTTAAAGAAGTGAAGACGGGGTATCCTCATCTTTACACATTAACAGCAACTGATATCACAGATTCTCCTACTGGAATGTCGTTAATCCCGAAAGCCGGTGTAACCAGTGATGTCTACACTTATAACGTAACCAGTGGACGCAAAATTAAGTTGACAATAACTAATAGCACACAAATACGCTATGCTATAGAAAAATGGCAAAGTGGAGCTATTGATTTACCGAATACTGCATACACAGACTCAACCACGAAGCGTGAAGCTACAATAACTATGGATGAAAACAAAGATATTAACGTAATACTAATTCCACAATATACGTTTAAAATCACACATGAAGGTGATTCCGATTCGGGAAAAATGGAGATAAGAACTGGAACTAATGGAGTTACATACTTGGCAGAAGTAAAGAAAGGAACTGACACAGTTACGAAAGCCATAGAAGGAGATGTGTATTTTAAAGTTAATGGGCTTGATCCTAAAGATATGGTTGTTTCCTATCGAAATGGTGCAAGTGAATTTACTCAACTATTGGATGAGAATACAGGTTTATGGAAGGAAGGAACAGAAAAAGTTGATTTAAGACCAGGCGATACGTTTGAAGTTGTTATAGCACGTTTTCATCGCATAAATATTAGCGTTAGGGATTATGAAAATGATAGCAAGCTATATGGCGGTAATGAATACACCCTAAAAGTATCAAAGCATGCGGGAGTAGGCAGATTGCTTCCTATTTTCAAAAATGACCCTGTTGGAGCAATAAGGGTTACAAAGAACAGGATAGACAGCACCAACAATTATTGCACCGTATACATTCCTAAAGATGTTACTCTCCAGTTTGATATGGAGAGACTTCACAGACAGAAAGAAATAGGAGAATGGAAAGGCTCTTTAGTAAGTTCTGCAGGCAGTGCCACTTTTAATGATGATCCTACTAAGCCTGATCTGACAAGAGGAAAAACCTCTGACATTCAGTATACACTCCCCTCAGCCTATCAAAATACCGCATACACTCTAAATGCCTGCATTAGAGATAAGACTGCAGTATTAACTGTTCAATCGCTAGAGTATGTTAATGGGGTAGAAGGATTAAACACTCATGATGCTAATATTGAGGTAGGTATAACTCCAACAGGCTTGTCACAATTTATTCTTCGTGGAAATGAAGAAGATTATAAGAAAAGAATAAAAGTAGGGATCAAGGTTAAACTTAAAGCTAGTAGAAATAGTACTTCAGATTATTATTTTGCTTACTGGAAGAAAGGAAGTGATGAAAACTATGCAATGTCTCAAGAATTTAATATGCCAGATGCTGATTGTTCTATAAATACATATTGGTCAAAGACATTCATAGTGAAAATGCATGAAATGTTAGAGGAAGATGTGAAAGACTGGCCTACTACTAAGCCCTATGGTCTGACACAAGTAAAATTACTTCTGAGTAATGATTTTACGGTAACCAAAGAAGGTGAAGATGATAATATACTACAGAATAATGCTGAGGGAACGCTTATACCTGTTTATGGCTCGGTATCAAACCTAGACCAAATGATTAAAAATATTAACAAGATTCACCTTCGTCTTAAATTATCAAATGGAAGTGTACGAGATGTAATATATAAATATAATTTTGGAGACAAGGATGGTGATAAATACCAAAGCTGGAATTATAATCACCATACAGATGAATTTACAATTAATAAAACTACTCTTGAGTCTGCAGTTTTGAATGTATGGCTTAAGGATATTAAGCTATATGATTAAAACTTAATTTTTAAGGTTGCTGAGAGGGTTATTAAGATGAGGGGCAAGCTCAATCAAAATTTTTGCTTTTCTTTGAGCTTGTTGCCTCATTTTTAATATGTGAAATTAGTAGCTTCAAGCCCTAGTCTTAAATAGCTTTTCTTTAATTTTAAGACTAGGGCTTTTTGCTTTGGGTGTGGGCTGTTTTAGATAAAAAACTTTATATAGGATTTTTTGCATTTGTATGCTATCATATAACCATGCCCAAAAGAAAACAATTTGAAGAGCTAACAATTCAAGATGACTTTATGTTTTGCAAAGTTATGCAAAATATGAATATTTGCAAGAAAGTATTAGAACTTGTTCTTGAAGAAGATATATCAATCAAAAAAATCACATCACAACAAACAATAGAAAACA
>JBQNBL010000035.1:0-13436 GCA_052169955.1 Treponema sp. | reverse complement strand
TAAAATTAAGAAAACAAACTACAATAACATGGAACGATTATAAAGGATATTTAGTGGAAAATATAGCTTCCCTTTCTTCACAATCAACAGACGAGGAAGTGTTTAATGCTGGTAATAGACTGATTGACCTTGAAAATAAAACATGGAATGAATTTAATGCCCTTTCTGATGAAGAAAAAACAAAGCTTATAAAAAAAGGAATGCAGAAAAATATTAACATTAATATGGGTATGTTTGGTATTCCAAGAGATACTCCTGATGAAGAAATTGCTAAAAAATTAACAGAAACGTTTTTACTAATTGAGAAAGCTAGTAAAGAAATAGCTGGAAGGTTATCGACGTACGGATATAAATTAGTAGAAGAGACTGTTCCTAATTATCTTGATCATTTAAGCTTTAAGACAACGTCAAAGTATGATAGCAAAAGAGAGTGGTATGATCAGTGTTCTAGTGACTATTATTGTGATACAGATCATGAAATCAAAATGAATGCTATAAAATTAGAGAATCAGTTATATATTAATGTTGGAATTGTTGCAGGCGATGAGTATAGGCTACATGTTCCAATATCTAATACATTTACATTAAAGGGAAGAAATGATGGAAAAGAATTGCATTGCACTGTAAGTAACGTGCATGATGGCAAATTAACTCTCACAACTACAGGTGCTGTTACAGGTACTTATGAAATGAGATTTGAAGAATCAAATAGTGGAATTATTGATATTCTTAGTATGTTAAGGCAATAAGAGAGCCAGGTTAATGCAGTATTGGAGCTTTCTAAAACTTAAGCTCTGGTACTGCCTTTTTTGTTCTAGTATAAAATATTACATTAAAAAATAAATGCTTACTTTTTTCAAAAATCTTCCATTATATATAATAGATATATATAATAAAGGCACGGGAGATAGAAGAAGATGAAAGAAATTATAGACTTTATAAAAAGAGCAAAACACCTTATAGCTTTTACAGGAGCGGGGGTAAGTGTTCTTTCAGGCATTAAAGACTTTAGAGGAAAAAATGGACTTTATAAGACAATGGATGCCGAAAAGATTTTTGATTTAGAAGTGTTTAAGAGTAATCCTAGTTTTTATTATGAAAACACAAAAGAATTTATCTATGGATTAGATGAGAAAGAGCCAGCAGTAACACACAAAGTGCTTAGCAAACTTGAAGAAATGGGATATATAAAAGCCCTTATCACTCAAAATATAGATATGCTTCACCAAAAGGCAGGAAGCAAAAATGTGATTGAGCTTCATGGCTCTGCTAAAATTCATTATTGCATGAAGTGTGGAAAAGAAACAACTGAAAGTAGAGTGTTTGAAATAGCTAGACGTGGTGAAGTGCCAAAATGCAGTAGTTGTGGTGGTGTGTTAAAACCCTGCATTACATTTTTTGGTGAAGCCCTGCCTATGAATGCTTTGAATGAAGCAATTAAAGAAGTAAAAAAAGCAGACGCTATAATGGTACTAGGCTCCACTTTGACTGTATATCCTGCAGCAAGCCTTCCTTCATATGTTTTGGACAATGGCGGTAAGCTTATGATTGTTAATGACATGGCAACAGCCTATGATGCTTATGCAACTTTAAGATATGAAGACCTTGCAACTGTTTTTAACTATCTTGAAAAAGAAGTTACTAATATGTTGTAATTGCAACATTGCCACACAGCCATTTAAAGAATAGATATAAGACTCAAAGGTTTTTGTGGATATCTAAATATTTTGAGGATAAGTATGCGTTCATTTTTAAAACTTACTCCTGTATTGCTTCTTGCTAGTTTGATGATTATTTCGAACATCGACTCCCTTTCAACATTATTTGGCTTTAAGCTGGATATTTTAATAATTGCTCCTATTGCGGTAATTTATGCAACTTTTATTGCAATTGTAACAGAAAGGTTAGAGTTTAAAACAGTATTAGAATCTGCTATAGACAATGTTAAAGAAATGCAATTAGTATTTTTTATTTTGATGTTTGCCTACGCTATGGCAGATGCTTTTATGTCTACTGGTGTAGGCTCTGCTATAATCTCTTTAAGCTTAAAAATAGGAATCTCTGCTCGCACTGTAGCTTTAGTCGGCTTTTTAGTAACTTCAATTTTGTCCGTAGCAACAGGCACATCATGGGGAACATTCGCTGCTTGTGCTCCAATATTTCTATGGATGACACATATATTAGATGGAAACATAGTTCTCACTCTTTCTGCAATAGCAGGTGGCTCTTGCTTTGGAGACAATCTAGGACTCATATCTGACACAACGGTCGTCAGTTCAGGCATTCATCAAGTGGAAGTAACTGATAGAATGAAAAATCAAGGTTTATGGTCGCTTTTTTGTTTAATATTTGCAGGATGTATTTTTTTTATCGCAGGCTCTGGACTTTCAAACTTTTCAGTTTCTCCTAACAAAGCAATAGAAGCAATTCCTCAAGATGTCTGGCTTAGACTTCAAGAAGAAAAGCCTGTTGCAGTAGATTTGCTTCATCAAGTGCAAGATGGTGTTCCTTCATATATGATCATTCCTCTTATTCTTGTAATAGGTATTGCACTTAAAGGCTATTCCACTCTTCTTTGTTTAGGTGTTGGTATTATTTCATGTTTTATCTTAGGAATGTTTGCAGGAACTGTGCAAGGAATTATTCCTTTTTTAGACATAGTCTATAATGGTTTTACTGGAGCAGGTTCATGGGTAATAATAATGATGATGTGGGTGGCAGCCTTTGGTGGAATTATGAGACGCATGGACGCATTCAGGCCTCTTTCGATTTTAGCTGTCAAACTTTCAAGAAATGTAAGACAATTGATGTTCTGGAACGGAGTAATTTCTATTGCAGAAAATGCAGCTTTGGCAGATGAGATGGCTCAGATTGTAACTGTAGGTCCTATCATCAAAGACATAACAGATGAAAATGTTGAAGGAAATGAAAAGGATATGTATGCACTAAGACTTAGAAATGCAACTTTTTCTTCTGCACTGGGTATTTTTGGTTCTCAGTTAATTCCTTGGCATGTGTATTTAAGTTTTTTTGTGGGCATTGCAGGCACTGTATATCCTTTATATGAATTTAAGGCAACACAAATAATACAGTATAATTTTATGGCACATATTGCAGTTGGAACAATTCTTTTATTCACACTTCTGGGAATAGATAGGTTTTTCCCAAACTTTGCAATTCCAAAAGAACCAGATGTAAGATTAAAAAAGCATTGATTAGCTTAATAGTCACTAAATTGTTGTTGTGTTTAGTAACTAATTCGTTAATTCTCTTGTAATAATTAAAGCCTTAAAGACTTCAAAGAGAAGTTTAGGGGTTTTGATGTATGGTTATAATCTTATAAAAAGCTTCTAATTCTATTCTGACACGTTTTAAAAAAGAAACGTCTTCTACATTTAATGAGTTATCAGGAAAATGTGAATAAAGATAGTCAGATTTTTTTAATATGGAAGTAAATTTTTCTTTGTCGAAGGTTTCTATGCCTATCAACATGTTTCTAAGCGTTTCTAGTTTCTCTTTTTCTTTTTTTAGGTAGGTTAGAATGGGAGTCATTTCTATTTCGCTATTTTCTAAATTTACGCTAGCATGCTTAGTCTCAAAAAAAGATTCAATATATTTTTGAGCTATTTCTTCACTTGTAAGCTCTCGCAAAACTATACCATCATTGGAAATGTCAAAAACGTTAGAAAACTTGATAAATAATTTTTTATAAAGAGTAGCATAACTTTGCAAAATAGGCGTTGAAAAAACCATTTTACCCTTTTTTCCTTCTATTTTCATTACACCATTAGGAAAAACAGTCTCAGACGGATATAAGCTCTTAAATCGATTATTATTAATCATTAAATTACAGCAGTTGGATGAACCTTTGCTATGTGAAAAGCCTTTTTCATAAGAAAAATCAAGTCCTGTGTGAAAAATAGGTATTCCATTTTTTGAAATAAATAATGCTATTTGAATTGCAAGAAGCCCTACAGAGCCTACAGAGTCAAAAAACGGAATGTTAGAAAAGACATCTTGAATATCTTTTAAGAATTGCATGTTTGCATATTTACTACCATACAAAAAAATGTTTCCTTTCATTATGTTAAAAATGTGAGGATTACTGGTTATATCAGTAAACAATGTTATATCTCTATTGCTAGAAGCTAAAAAACTTGCTTCAATCCAATACTGAGCTTCAAGCAATAAAACTGCGTCAGGAGTAATGGCAAGTGAGCTTAAAGCAGGAAGAAGCACATCAACTGCTAGCAAAAATAGTTTTTCACGATTTTTTAAGATGAACTCATAGCTTTTATCTAATGAAGGTCCTGCTCCAAGCACCATTATAGGTTTATCCACATAGCTTTTTTTTAAGGCATAAACTCTTTTCTTTTCATCTCCTAAAACATTGATAGCATTCTTAAATATGTTTTTTGCATATAGGCGTCCCATTGCAATAAGTGTTATTTTATTTTTCCAAAAGTTTGCAACTCTAGCTTCCAGATTTTGAAATAGTTGATCATAAAAATCTTGATATAATGCGTAACCACCACTAGCCCTAATCAAATAACATTTTTTAAAGTTAAAAGATGTTTTCTCATCAAGTTTTTTAATAATTTCTAGTATGTTAGAAGAATGAAAATACTGCAGGTTTTTTTCTTGAAATTGACATCCATTTTTTTTAAAAAGAATATCCAATGTTTCATCACATTCAACTATCGCTAAAAATGAAGACATAGGTAATTTTGAAATTAAAGAAGAAAGCCCATAGCCTAAAACAGGGGATGCAAAAACAAATAGTGTATTTTCAAATGATAAAATAGAAGAGATTAAAGATTTAATACTAGAACTAGGGGCTTTCTTTGAATATAGAAATCGCCCCTTGTATTGAACAGTATGCTCCCCAACCTCAGTTTCAACAAGGAGTGGAGCATCAACATCTAAAAGAGTTTGCACCAGAGTCTAGAACTATTGTTCATCCCTGTCAAACAAACTTGTGTGGTTATCAACTAGCTTTGGATTTTTTAATATGAAATCGATGAATGTTTTTTGTGCCAAAGGTATGGTGTAAAAATTCATTCCTCTAGCCTGAAGTAACATCACCAAATTATAGTATGGCATGTAATTTTCACATTGGTTTTTATATGTCTTACCATTATCTTTTACATATTCATCGCTATCTTTTTCACTATTTTGAGATAAAATCACAACATTAGAAGCTAGAAGATGAGGTGAAGATATCTCTCCATCTTTTAGAGAAAAAACATCCTTATAAAACTCCTCATTTTTTGAAGCAGGGGATAGTACAGAATCCTTATCAGTTGAAATTGAAGGGAAGTAACTCAAACTACCATAATTCAAAGAAAAAGGCTGACTCAAAATAGTCTCTTTGTTATATTCAGATGAAACTACATCAAACCCATCTTTTTTTGCTTTTTCTACAAACTCTTTTCCTTTTTCTAAAAGGTATTCTTCAATCTTTCCTCTATCTTCACTTTTAATCTTTGCAAACACTTTATTTTGTACTTCTTCTGAATCAAAATCTGCTTCTTTTGCATCTCCATCACATCGTATGATCACATAATCCATTTCTGAAGTTTGCAAAACATCAGAAATATCCCCTGATTTTAATGCAACCACTTTGTCTAAATCTGCATTGTCAGGAAAAATATCTGCAATGTCTTCTCTAGTAGCCTTTTCTAACTTGCCATCATCATTTGTAAGTTTTTTGTTTTCAATTTCTTTTAATGCATCTTCAAAGCTTTTGGAACCATCCTTCAATGAAGATAAAACATTTTTTGCTTCTTCTTCAGTTTCGTATGACAAAAGAGAAAAATCATATGTTTTATAAAGCTCTGCTTTTTCCATTCCATATTCTTTAATCTTTTCTTTTGGATATGAATCAAAACCAAAACTAACATACTTAAAATCTCTCACTTTTTTTGCCATTTCTTCAATAAAGGCAGTTTCGGAAGCACTCATCTTCATTCCACCTTTCTTGCCATCTCCAAAAATGTCTTCAACATAGCGACGAGCGATCATTGAATGTTCAACAGCCTTTTTATATGAGAGTCTGGTATTAGCTGGAGTGCTTTGGAATTTTGTTTCAGAATACATTTCATTTTCATCCAAATAGTACTTGACCAACTCTTTATTCACTAAAAAATCGCTAGGAACATAACCTGCCCTTTCAAGCTCATCAGTCATTGCAACATCAATCACACTTGAATTAAAAGCAACTTTTGCAAGACTATGATAAAACGAAGTACGAGAAAAATCATCAGATGGAATAAGGTTTTGGCTTTCAGCATATCCTGCCAAGTTTCTGTATTGATTTGTAAACTCAGAGTTCTCTGTGTTTTGAATAGAGATTCGCCCCCATTTACCTAAAGTGGTAGCCCTGCCACCGGTTTGTACCATAGTTGGTAAAAATATAAACGAAATAATGGACAAAATCAAAATAATGACGCCACCAATAGAAGTTGAAACACTTTTATAATTCATAATGAAATCTTTTCCTTAATAATGAGTATTGACGATATGACCTATATGATATCTATATATAAGTTTAATGTCAACTTATGAAAAATAGGGGGGTAGAATAATCTTTTTAAAAATCATGTAAAACATTGAATCTACAATATCGTAATCAATGTTCCTGCCACTATTAAAACACAACCTTTTCCAGAATGTAGATTAATTTAGACTTCCATCAGACTTTTAGTTAAAATGAAAATTTAGATACTATCTTCTTAATAAAAAAAGGGACACAAGAACCTACTCTCATGCCCCTTTTAAAAAACTATATGGTGCCAACCTCTGGTGAAATCAAATCAACAATCTCATTTATGTTATCATCATTAGTAATGATATCCACAGCTTTCATAATGTCTTCATGCAAATATCTATCTTCAGTTAGAAATGGTATAGTTTTACGAATTAGTTTCATCACCTTATCTGTGCCTTTTCCATATTGTTTAATTTTTCTTAAATCACAAGCCTGAGCTGCAACTAGCCACTCAATTGCTAAAACATGACGCACATTCTTAATAATCTCAACCAACTTCCTAGCAGCCGTAGTTCCCATGCTCACATGGTCTTCTTTGTTGCCTGAAGAAGTAATAGAGTCAACACTTGCAGGATGAGCTAACACCTTGTTTTCTGAAACAAGGCAAGCAGCTGTATATTGAGGAATCATAAAGCCAGAGTTTACCCCACCTTTTTCCACTAAGAATGGAGGCAAACCTCCAGAAAGCTGAGGGTTGACCATTCTTTCAATACGACGCTCACTTATATTTGCAAGCTCACTCACAGCAATAGCCAAAAAGTCCATAACAATAGCCACAGGTTGCCCATGAAAATTGCCACCTGAAATAACATCCTTTTCAACTGGGAACACCAAAGGATTGTCTGTTACAGCATTCAATTCCGTAGTTAATACGCTAGCAACATACTCAATTGCGTCCTTACTTGCCCCATGCACCTGTGGCACACATCGCAAAGTGTAAGGGTCTTGCACATCATTTTCTCTTGTGTCGCAAGAAGAAGAGCCTTCAACCATCTTCAAGATGAAGTCTGCCACTTCGCACTGCCCTTTTTGTCCTCTGCAACTATGCACTCTCTCATCCAATGCTGCCCTAATTCCTCTGAATGCCTCAAAGACCAAAGAAGCCCCAATATTAGCTGTCTTCAAAAGTTGCATCGCGTCATGACATGCTAAAGCACCAATAGCTGTCATAACAGTGGTTCCATTAATCATAGCAAGCCCATCTTTACCTGTGAAAACCACAGGCTTTAATCCTGCTTTCTCTAATGCTTCCTTCCCTGACAAAAGCTCGCCTTTATACCAAGCCTTCCCCTCTCCAATAAGCACCAAAGCAATGTGAGCCAAGTTTGCCAAATCTCCAGAAGAACCCAAAGACCCCTTACTAGGCACATAAGGAATGACCCCTTCATTCACCATATCCAAAAGCAACAGAGGCACTTCAGGGCTAACACCAGAAAAACCGACTGCATGAGTGTTCACTCGCAAAATCATAATTGCACGTACTATGTCTTCTGGGAAAGGCTCGCCTACACCACAAGCATGGCTAATAATCAAGTTTCTTTGCAAACTAGCATTTTCTTCCTTGCTAATAGAAACAGTAGAAAGCTCCCCAAAACCTGTAGAAATGCCATAAGTGGGCTTTCCGCTTTCCACAATCTCATCAACCACCTTTTTAGCAGTCTTGATTCTTTGAAGTGCTTCCTTAGAAAGCTCAATTTTAAGGTGCTTTCTAGCACACAAAGTTAAAGTCTCAATTGTCAAATTACGCCCCGAAAGGACTACTGGAATATCTTTTAAATTCTCTTTCATAAACCTCTCCTATATGTGAAATTACCAACCTGTTTTAATTGCTTCATCTACGTTTGCAATATCTTTTTTCAACACTATGCTAGCCTTGTCCAGCTGCTTTAGGCAATTAATCCACTGCTCCCCAAGCGTCAAATCTGCAGCCTCTTCACCACCTTCCAAAGCCAAAGCGTCGCTCACTTTCTTAATGCTATCACTAGTTGCCTGAGCTATAGCAATAATCTCTTTTGCCTCTCCCTCTGCCTCGTTAATCATCTTTTCTCTCTCGCCTTGCCCTATATTTATGCACTCTTCGTAAGTTGCACGAGAAAGATTGACCATCGTCTCCATCTCCCCCTCACTTCTTGCAATCTCAGCACGCTTTTCACGCTCTGCCTTCATCTGATTTTCCATAGCCTCCATTATAGAAGTAGAAACGTGGATATTCTGTATCTCATACCTAGTAACCTTCACGCCCCAAGGGTCAGAAGCCTCATCCACAGCCTTCACAACCTGAGCATTAATTCGCTCCCTTGCCTCAAAAGTGTCATCTAGGTCGAGTTGCCCTATCACACTTCGCATAGTAGTTTGAGCTAAAAGAATAGTCGCATAATTATAATTTGTGATTTCATAACTTGCCTTAAAAGGGTCAAAGATATACATATAAAGCACGCCATCAACTCTCACTTTCACATTGTCTTTTGTAAAACAATCTTGAGCAGGCACATCAATAGACTGCTCCTTCAACGTTTGCTTATACCTCACCTTATCAATAAAAGGAAAAAGAACATGAAAACCTGCCTCAAGCGTTCGGTTATACTTACCAAGACGTTCCACCAAAAGAACAGTCTTATTTGGCACAATCTTAATTCCCCTCACCAAGCCCACTAAAAACACAAGAGCAAAAACAACCAAAAGAACAGATAAAACGTTTAACACTTCACACCTACCTTTTTGATTACATCACTTATAGAAGCGATAGCATCCAATCCTTCAGGATACACAGAAACCTTGCCCTTCTTCAAAATGCCTTCCAACGCTTTGATGTAATTCTCTGTCAGGCGGAGCTTCTTTGCCCTGTCCCCTTTTGAACTCTTCAACGCTCCCGCCACCAACATCAAACCCTGAGACGTTGCATAGCCTTTCATCTGAATTGCCTTAGACTTTCCTTCGGCAATCATAATCTTCTTTTCTTTCTCACCTTTAGCTTCGTTGATTGCCTTTTCCTTTTGACCTAGAGAGATATTAATACGAGCCTGCTTTTTGCCCTCGCTAAGAAGAATATCAGCCCGCTTCTCCCGCTCTGCCCTCATCTGACTTTCCATAGCCGTAAGAATTGTATCGCTTGGAGTGATGTCCCTAATCTCGTACCTATTCACTTGAATGCCCCAGCCAGATGAAGCAGTCTCCAAAGCCTTCACTATACTTGTGTTGAGCGTCTCACGTCCTGAAAAAGTTTTATCAAGCTCCATCTTGCCGATTTCACTTCGCATAGTAGTTTGAGCTAGCTGGCTCACGGCAAAATGATAATTATCAATTCCATAACACGCCTTAACAGCGTCAAAAACCTTCAAATACAAAATGCCGTCGACCCGCACTTGCACGTTATCGCTAGTTATGCAAACTTGAGGGCAAACGTCTATAGCCTCTTCTTTTAGCGAAAGCCTATAGGCAATGCGGTCTAGCAATGGGATCTTAAAATTAAGACCTGCCTCGCACTTCTTTTTATACTTACCAAGCCTTTCTATTATGTACACATTCTTCTCTGGCACAATCACAATAGAACACAACAAAAAAGCAAAAGCCACAACCAAAATCACATATATGTACGTAGCTCCTGCAAAGAAAAACACATTTAACATTGCACTACTCCTTATCAACTACCAATTATCTACAGTTTTTCGATTTCTTCTTTGGAAAGCCCTGTCATTTCTTGAATAACAGATGTTTCAAAGTTTGCCTTTTTCATACGTTGGGCGGTGGTTAAAAAGCCTCTTGCTACCCCAACTCTATAACATTCTTCCCTTTGAACCCTTATATCCGAGTCATAGTCATATTCAGCTACCAGCATTCCTTCAACCCCCTTTGCATTCTCTGCAATTAAATCCTTTAAGATGTTATGTTTAATACAATACCTTATCGCCTTGTCATAACCTGCTTTCCCGTAATCTTTTATATTCTCTTTCACTATACGAACAAACTCGGCATATTCTTTTAGTATTGGACAATTATTCAGCAATTCGTCATTCTCTTTTGCATTTAGATTTATCACCTTGACAACGAGCTCCAACTGAGGTTTTTCTGCCTCTTGAATGAACGCATTCGACAACCGCAATTCCTGCACGGCAGGCAAGGCTTCGTCGCCCGTATAGAAAACATAGAACTCAGGCGTAGGTATCTTGATTAAAAGCCTTGCATAGCGATCTTCAGTCTTCAAGATTTTCTCAAACACCCTGCCTATGTATTCCAAAAACCGAACAGGCATGTTCTCATTGACCGTCGATTGATGTTCTATCAGGAAGATTAGCTTATCTCCAACCTTGCACGAAACATCGTTTTTAATCCCACTATAGAGCGTGTTTTCTAACATGATGAGCTCAATTTTGTCTGAAGTGATGGACGGGTCTAACGCCTTGCAAACTGATAGGAGTTTCTCAATGTGGTGTGTGAATAAGTAGACGAACACCGAGTCTTGATATTGCCTATTTTGATTTTCTTTTTCTTCCATAGTCTTAACTATAGCATAAAATTGGTAATTTGTAATGGGTAACTCAATTACCCATTACAAATTATCAATTACCAATTGTCTATACGTCTCGCTCGGAATAAGGCGTTCATTCCGAGCGAGCGGGACAGGCTCACTTGCCCGAATCGAACCTCTCGATACGCTCGAATCGAACCTCTCGATACGCCCGAATCGAGACCCTTAGATAGAGCGATCTAAGAGGCTTAGATAGAACGATCTAAGACCCTTAGATAGAACGATCTAAGACCCTTAGATAGAGCGATCTAAGACCCTTAGATAAGGCGTATCGAACTTCTCGAGCAGGGGCGGTTGCCGGGGTGTAATCTTAAATGTCTTCCCAGTTTCCGCTTGCATTGTACTTCCGTAGCTGCCAGTTCCTCTTTTTTGCCTCATCAAAGGCTGTTTTCAAGTCTTCGGGCTGGGTGTAGTCTTTGCAGTTGCCTTCAGCGACGCCTGTCTGCTCAGTGTAAAGAGTAGCCCATCCCTTATCGCTTGCCCCAAGAGCCGGCAATGCTTTTAATAACTCCGTCATTGCTTGGGCTTTAATCTGATTTCCGGCGCAGTAAAGCACTTTCAAAGATTTTAAGCCTTGCACGTTAAGGGCAGTGAGCTGATTTGCGGAGCAGTCAAGCTTTTGCAATGCGGTTAAGCCCTGCACGTCAAGGGCGGTGAGCCGATTGCCTCCACAGTAAAGCTTTTGCAAAGCAGTTAACCCCTGCAAGTTGAGGGAGGTGAGCTGATTGTCTCCACAGCCAAGCTCTTGCAAAGCGGTTAAGCCTTGCACGTCAAGGGCGGTGAGCTGATTGCCTCCACAGTAAAGCTTTTGCAAAGCAGTTAACCCCTGCACGTTAAGCTCGGTGAGCTTATTTTCGGAGCAGTCAAGCGTTTGCAATGCAGTTAAGCCCTGTACGTTGAGGGCGACCAGCTGATTGTCATTGCACTCAAGCGTTTGCAAAGTGGTGCAACCTTGCACGTTAAGCTCGGTGAGCTTATTTTCGGAGCAGTCAAGCGTTTGCAATGCAGTTAAGCCCTGTACGTTGAGGGCGACCAGCTGATTGTCATTGCACTCAAGCGTTTGCAAAGTGGTGCAACCTTGCACGTTAAGCTCGGTGAGCTTATTTTCGGAGCAGTCAAGCGTTTGCAATGCAGTTAAGCCCTGTACGTTGAGGGCGACCAGCTGATTGTCATTGCACTCAAGCGTTTGCAAAGTGGTGCAACCTTGCACGTTAAGCTCGGTGAGCTTATTTTCGGAGCAGTCAAGCGTTTGCAATGCAGTTAAGCCCTGTACGTTGAGGGCGACCAGCTGATTGTCATTGCACTCAAGCTTGGTGATTTTTCCTCTAAGGGTAACTGTTGTGCCTGTTGCGTGCAGTTCGGCGTCTTCATCACTTGCAAACGTTGTCTCGGTGCAACCTTCCACCTCAATAGGCTTGCCGTCAGCCGTCTTCGCACTGATACCGATGGTAAGCTTGTTGGGGTCGAGCGTGAGAACGACTCCTTCTGGTATAAGCTCAAAGTTCACACTGACTTGAGTATCGGCTGTGATTTTGACCTTTGCCGTCTCGTTTCCTTTCTCTTCGCCTGACTGCAAGGCTTCGCTAGGTGAGATGACCCAAGTGTTTACCCTGTAGCCATCGTTAGCCTTTGCCGTGAAGGTGATTTCAGTGTCTTTAGGCATTTTTCCATCCGCAGGGATTTCAGGCGAGGCTGTTACTTTCCCGTTTGCCGTTTGAGTGAGTGTTACCGTGTACTTGGTCGGCGGTGTGCTGTTGCTTTCAAAGCTTACGGTGATTGTTGCAGGCTTTTTTACGGTGTGGGTGTAGGTAGTTGTCTTGTTATTTGCAACAACAGTGCTGTCCACTTTCCATTCTTTCACCTTGTAGCCGTCGTTGGCTTTAGCCGTGAATGTTATGGTTTTGCCTTCTTCCACGTTGATGGGGCTGGTTGCTGGCTGGGTGATACCGTCCCCTTCCACTTTGAGCGTGCCGTTTGGCGTAGTGCTGTCCACGCTGAAGGTGATGGCGTGCTTTGGCTTTGGTGTGGGCTTTGGTTTTCCGCCTCCGCCTGTGCCTGAGTTTCCCCCTCCTGTCTGATTGCAAGCGACGAAGAACATTGTGGCTACCATGAGTGCCACGGCTCCCAACTTCTTGAAGGCACTTTGTGCCTTCTTCGTTGAATTACTTTTTTTCATAGTAATCCTCCTTCATAAAGATATGAGCTAAAATAAAAAAGCGTACCTGAAATGGAGAACCCTTTCGATACGCTTGTTATGAGAGAAGAAAGTTGTGTTGTTGCGTTTTGGGTATGGTCTAGGCGACAGAGCGACAGGCGACAGGCGACAGGCGACAGGCGACAGGCGACAGGCGACAGGCGACA
>JBQNBL010000034.1:0-14670 GCA_052169955.1 Treponema sp. | reverse complement strand
TGTGGCAGTAGTTACAATGAAAAGCCTATTGGAATCAGGCGTACACTTTGGACATCAGGTGAGGAGATGGGACCCACGAATGAAAAAGTATATCTTTGCCGAAAGGAATGGTATACATATTATCGATTTACAAAAGACAGTTATTGCAATTAGAGAAGCATATGACGCTATCAGAAGAATAGTTGCAGAGGGGAAGTCGATTTTATTTGTTGGCACTAAAAAACAAGCTCAGGCTATTATTCAAAAAGAGGCTGAAAGATGTGGTATGTATTATATCAACAATAGATGGCTTGGAGGAATGCTAACAAACTTTTCAACAATCAAAAAAAGTCTTGCTCGTTTAAAGAAAATCGAAAAGATGGAAGTAGATGGCACTTTTGAAAATCTTACAAAAAAAGAAGTTGCAACATTACAAAAAGAAAAAATTAAGTTAGAGAAAAACTTAGGTGGCATTAAAGAGATGAAAGACTTGCCAGGTGCTATTTTTATAATAGATACTAGGAAGGAAGTTATCGCTATTAAAGAAGCAAGACAATTGGGTATTCCAATTATTGCTGTTGTGGACACAAACTGTAACCCTGAAGGTATTGATTATCCAATTCCGGGAAACGATGATGCAATTCGAGCAATTTCTTTATTCACAGCTATCATTGCAAATGCTACATTGGAAGCAAACTCTGAACATGGCTTAAAGATTATTGAGGATTTGCAAGAAGATGAAAGTATGGAGTCTACAATTGACCCATATCAAGATAGGGAAGAAGAAATCACAGATTATTCAAATTATACTCCAAAAGAAGATGAGGGAGCTAAAAATGTTTCCGAAGAAGATGAGAATGCTCTCATTAGTGATGAAGAACTTTATGGAAAGGATTAAGGAGATATAGTTTTATGGAAATAAAAGCATCAGATGTGAAAGAGTTGCGAGAGAAAACTGGGGCCGGAATGATGGAATGCAAAAAGGCTTTGCAGCATTGTAACGGAGACGCTAAAGAAGCAGAAAAATATTTGAAAGAGAAAGGTCTTGCAGCTGTCGAAAAAAGGGCTGATAGGGCAACAAGTGAAGGTATTATCCTTATAAAGGGAGATGAAAAACATGTTGCAATGGTAGAGCTTACTTGTGAAACTGACTTTGTTGCAAAAAACGAAGACTTTATTGCTGTAGGAAATGAGATTGCGGATGAAGTTTGCCAGAAAAATATCAACGAAATAAATGACTCTCTTAATGCAAAACTTTTAGACCTTGCAACTAGGGTTAGAGAGAATATGACATTGTCTCGAGTTATGTCTATAAAGGCAAATGATAATGAATACATTGCAACTTACATACACTCAGATAAAAAGACTGGTGTTGTAGTAGTTCTCAAAAGCGATAAAAAAGAAGCATTTTCTGATTCAGATGTAAAGCAATTTGCTTTTGATTGTTGTCTTCATGTTGCAGCATTTTTGCCTCCTTACATAAAGGTAGATGATGTTGATCCTGCATATATTGCAGAACAAACTGAAATATTTAAGGGACAAGTTGCAGATCTTGATAAACCTGAGAAAGTAAAAGAAGGTATTGTTAAAGGAAAGATTAATAAACATCTTAGTGAAGTTTGTTTCATGGAGCAAATGTTTGTCAAAGATGATAAGGTTTCTGTTAAAACAAAACTTCAAGAAGTCGGCAAGAAAGCAGGTTGTGTTTTAGAGTTTTCTAATGTTGTTTTGTGGCAATTAGGAATTAAAAAATAAATATTTTTGCTAAAGGGGGCGTTTTGCTCTCTTTAGCTTTAAATTAATTGAAGATTGGGAATATGAGTGAGATTTGTAAAATATACGAAGAAAAAATGAAAAAGACATTGCAAGCTCTAAAAGATGAGTTTGCATTATTGAGAACTGGACGTGCTTCTCCTTTATTGTTTGAAAAGATAAAGGTTGACTCTTATGGCCAGCAAACTCCATTAAAGGAAGTGGCTTCAATTTCTATTCCTGAAGCAAGGTTGGTGGTGATTCAACCTTGGGATAAGTCTTTGTTGGTAGAAATAGAAAAAGCTATATTGAAGTCTGAACTTTCACTTAATCCTACAAATGACGGAAAGCTTATTCGCATTGCAATTCCACCTTTAACAAATGAAAGACGTAAAGAACTCGCAAAGCAAGCAAAAGCAAAAGCTGAGCAGTCAAAGGTTTCTCTAAGAAATTTGAGACGAGATGGTATTGATGAGATGAAAAAGAAGCAAAAAGCAGGAGAAGTTACTGAGGATGAGTTAAAAGCTACTGAAAGTGATTTTCAAAAACTTACAGATAATTATACCTCCCAAATTGTTAAACTGCTTGAAGAAAAAGAAAAGGAAATTTTAGAAGATTAATGAGTCTACCAAAGCATATAGCAATAATAATGGATGGCAATGGTAGGTGGGCTAAAGAGAGGGGAATGCCACGATTTAAGGGGCATCAAGAAGGTGTAAAAGTTACAAAGGAAATAGTTAAATATTGCTCAGATATTGGCATTCCTTTTGTAACACTTTATGTTTTTTCAACAGAGAATAAGAAACGTTCCATGGAAGAGGTAAGCTTTTTGATGGGCTTAATTCAGCAACACCTCAAGCGAGAGTTGAAGTTTTATGCAGATAATAGTATTCGTGTTTTACATGTTGGAGACTTATTTGGCTTACCTTTAGCAGTGCAAGAAGAGATTATTGCTGTGAAAGAAAGAACAAAAAATTATACAGGTTCTTCTGTAGTGCTTGCCATAAATTATGGTGGAAAAGATGAGATTATTCGTGGCATAAAAAAGCTAAATGCTGAAAAGTTGGCAAATATAGATGAAGATAGTTTTTCTTTATGTTTAGATACAAAAGATATTCCACCTGTTGATTTAGTTATTCGAACTGGGGGAGAAAAAAGATTAAGTAATTTTTTGCTGTGGCAGTGTGCATATGCAGAGCTTTATTTTTCTGATAAATACTGGCCAGATTGGCGATGTGAAGATTTGCAAATTGCTATAGACGATTACATGACTCGTAATAGGAGATTTGGACTAGAAAAATGAGCAAAAAAACTACCCAACGACTAATCATGTTTGCTATAGGTGTTCCTGCAATTATACTTCCTGCTTATTGTCTCCCGCATTATAATTTTTTAGTTTTTCATATAGAAGTTATACTCACGTCTATTGTTGCAACGGTAGAAATGCAACAGCTTTTTTATAAACGTTTTAATACCAACTTTTCTTCCGCTATTATTTCTTTTTTAGGCACCCTTATTCTTCTGGCTGGCTATTTTATGAATAGAGGGCAGAGTACATGGGGAAATATCATTGCTTTATATCTTTTATCTTTTTTTGTATTGTTTATAAAAGAATTTATAGCTTCATTTAAGGGTGATTTTGATTTGGTACTTCATCGCCTTTCAGCTGGAATGTTCACTTTAACTTATCCTTGGTTTTTTGCAATTTTCTTTTCTAGGTTTGCCTCTCTTCCTTCTCCACGTTATGCAATAAGTTTGTTTTTTTTGATTGTGTTTTTTTGTGACTCCTCTTCTTGGCTTTTTGGAAAGTTTTTAGGAAAGGGCAATAGGGGGGTTTTTGTTGTTAGTCCTAATAAAAGCATTGCAGGTTTTATTGGTGGATACTTAGGTTCTTTGTTTATTACCGTTGTAGCTTACTACCTATTTCCTACAATGAAACTTTCACTGTTTCAGATTGTGATATTAACAGTTTTCACAACTACGGCAGCTATTGCAGGTGATTTAATTGAGTCTATGCTAAAAAGAGCCTGTGATGTCAAAGATTCTGGTAGCATAATACTAGGGCGTGGTGGCATTTTAGACAGTATGGATTCTCTTTTGTTTGCAGCTCCTGTCTTTTATGTTGTTTTTAAGTATTTTATTAGTGGATAGAAAATATTACATAAAGATTTTAACTTTGTGGGATTTTTGAGAAAAGTTATGAGAAAGTGTTTTTAATTTGCATATCTTCGATTAGTACTTTCTTTGGAATTTGATTCGCTTCTTTCGAGCGTTTTTTTGATTTTCTTTTCACTTATTTGACTATTTAAAGCATGGAAGTAAATTTCTATATTAAGATTAAAATATAGGTATTCGATTTCTAAGAAGCATTATAGACTATTATTTATAGTTATTTTCTAATGATTCCAATAAAAAAGGCACACAAGAAGATAATTCTTATGTGCCTTAGAGAGTAAAAACTTTTCTAGTTTAAGCCTTTACTGGAATAAATCTTTTTTTCAAATCTTCTTTTGAAGTTCCAGCTTTGATAGGTTGACCCTCTTGTGTGTCTTTAATCATAAAGCCTGCATTAGCTTGTTTTAGCTTTGCATTTGCTGCATCAAGTTGGGGTTTAACAGCTTGAGCAGGAACATCCATAGTTTTTGCAGCGTTGAACGCAACATCAATATAACCATCATAAAGTGCTTGTTGCTTTTCATTCAACTTTAAACCTTTAGAATCAGAACCATTATCGCCATGATTGCAACCTACAACTACCATCATTGCCAACAAAAGTGTTGACATCATAAAAACAGCTTTTTTCATAAAAGCCTCCTTAAAAAAATTAGAGAAAAGCTTGTAGCTTATTCCCCGAAAATGGATTATACCATATACCCCCCCCCTATAGTCAATACTTTTTGATACAGTTTTAAAAGATTATGAATAGTAAAAAACTTTTTGTATATAAATATTTTCTACAATTTATCAATATTTTTTCATATTTGTCGCCATATTGAAAAAAATATTGATTTATGATTTCATATATAGGTCATGCATTTGTTTAAAAAACTCATATATATATACATTCTTTTCTTGTTTTTCATCTTATCTGCAGGTTCTTTTTGTTTAGGTTTTATGCTTTCTGGAACCTACAATACTAAAACACACGAACATTTTACTAGCTTTAACCCTGCATTACCATCAAAAGTCTTAGACATTCGAGGAGACTTAATAACCGAGTTTTCTATGGATGAAAAACGAGAAATGGTTTCTTTTGAAAACATTTCCGATAATCTTATTTATGCTTTAATTGCTAGAGAGGATAGGACTTTTTTTGAGCATAAGGGGTTTAACTTAAAGTCAATTTCAAGAGCCATTGCAGGTATTTTGTTGCATAAATCTTTTGGTGGTGGAAGCACCATAACACAACAAATTGCAGGCTCTCTTTATTGTGATAGAAGTGAAAAAAGCTTAAAGAGAAAGTTATTAGAGCTTTGGTATGCTGTGCAAATGGAGCGCCGTTTTTCCAAGTATGAGATTATGAACTTATACTTAAACGAAGTCTATTTTGGTGGTGGAACTTATGGAGTGGGGGCAGCCTCTCGCTTTTACTTTGGGCATTCTGCAAAGGAGCTTACTCCGGCAGAGTCTGCACTTTTAGTAATTCAGCTTTCTAATCCTGCAAATTATAATCCGTTTGAACATCCTGATGTAGCGAAAAGTAGGCAACAGTATGTTTTGGATGGAATGGTAGATTTACATTTTATCACTAGAGATGAGGCTACATCCTCTCTTAATGACTATTGGGATTCTTTTGACTACACTAGGGTTTCCCTTTCTGCATGGTTTACGCGAGAAGATAAGGCAAGATGGTTTTCTGAATATGTTAGGCGTGAATTAGAAAATCTTCTTTATGGAACTATGGATATTTATGCAGATGGTTACACAGTACACACTACTTGCGATTTAAGGCATCAAGCTGTAGCGGATGCTGAGATTTCTTCTTACATAGAAATTGCAAACAAGAGAGTGCAAAAGTCTTTATCTATTCGTAATGTTCCAAGTACAAAGTATGCAAACATTTCTTCACTACTTGCAATATGTTGCAACATGGAAGGTCTTCATCTAGGTGAGAAAATGGTACGCCACAGGGCTAATAGCTATTATGATAGTGATGTGGCTCCTTTAATGGATGTGGTTTCTTCTCTCATAGGGGCAGAGCCTCTTAAAGCTCTTTCAAAAAGACAGGTTGAAAGAGTGAGACAGACGATGTCTAAAAATGTAGTAGAAGGCACTTTGGTTTCAATTGAAAATGAAACAGGTTATATTACATCTATCATTGGTGGTGGCAAGTTTAATGAGAATAATCAATTGATAAGGGCAACACAGGCAAAAGTCCAAGTAGGAAGTACCTTTAAGCCTCTTTTATATTCTGCTGCAATAGATTCGAGAAAGGTAACAGCTGCTACCCAAATAGAAGATACCCCACAAGTGTTTGTTAATGCCAGTGGAGTTCAATACATTCCAAACAACTTTTCAGGAAAATGGAGTGGAAGCGTGCTTTTATATGAAGCTCTTCCTCGCTCTCTCAATATTCCTGCAGTTGCATTGTTGGATAAAGTTGGTTTTGACCCTGTAATTAAGCGTGCTGCGGCCTTAGTTGGCATAGAAGATCCAAACGAAATAGAAAAGACATTTGACAGAGTTTATCCTCTAGCTTTAGGTGTCGCAAGCATTACACCACTACAATTGGCAAGAGCTTTTGCTATTTTTGGAAATCAAGGAAAGGCTGTAGAACCTTTCGCTATTCGTACAATTGAAAGTAGAACAGGAAGCATTGTTGTAGATGTTGAAAAAGACATGCGTCTTGCACAAAGAAGAAAAGGAGAGGCAATTCAGGTTATAAGTCCACAAAACGCTTACATAATTACCAATATGCTTCAACAATCTTTACTTATAGGCACGATGTATGGTTCAACTAAAGCAGGCAGTAGGTTTACATATAAAGACGAAAAAACAGGCAAAACATTTAGGATGCCAGTGGCAGGAAAGACTGGAACTACACAAAACTTTACAGATTCATGGACTGCTGCATATTCACCATATTACACGACTGTGGCATGGTTTGGTTTTGATAGAAGAGGTCAATCTTTAGGACCTATGAGTACAGGGGCAGGTCTCGCTTCTTATGCTGTTGCAAATTACATGGTAGAAATCCATAAAGGAAAACCTTATAAAGACTTCATACGGCCTGAAACAGGTTTAGTTGGAACATCTGTTTGTAAAAAATCAGGGCTTTTACCATCCGAAAATTGCACTGATGGCACTGTGTTTTTGTATTTCTTGACAGGAACACAACCTACTGAAGTCTGTCGCTTACATGAGAATGCCCAGCAAATGCGTGAGCTTGGAATTGACCGCTTAAAGCGAGAAAGTAATGATTTTGAAAGCATGTTTGGTACGTCTGATGATGATAGCTTAATAATTGATCCAAATGTTTTTATAGAAGATGATGAGATATCACCTTCGCCTCAAGTCAATAAAGAGCAAAATGAGAGTGAAGATGATGAGGAAGAAGAGGAAGAAGAAATTGATGAGGTGAACCCATGGCTATAGAAAATGTTGATATTAATTCTATAAAGGTGAAAAGAAGGATTCGAGAAAAGACTGTTTCTATACAGCCTTTAGTAGAAAGTATACAAAAATATGGACTTTTGGAGCCAATTATAATTGATCAAAACAATAGGCTTATTGCTGGTTTTAGACGACTACAAGCGTGTAAACAATTAGGCTTTAAGACAATATTAGTAAATGTAGTGAGTGTTGAAGACGCTGAGACATTTTTGCTTTTAGAGCTTGAAGAAAACACTTGTCGCTTTCAATTTTCTGAAGAAGAACTTACAAAAGCAAAAAAACAACTCGAAAAAATAAGACATCCTAATTTTTTTGTTTGGCTTTGGAATAAGATTATCTCCTTTTTTACTAGAAAAAAGAAAGTTCTTTTAGAATAATGCAGGGCTTAACAGAATTAGAAAAGTTTATACTTAATCAATAATTTCCTGATCTAAGCCTTTCAGGTGATGATGATATTGAGCGTTATTTCATATACAGAAAACAAGGAAAAGAAAAGGAAGCTATATTTTTATACAACACTAGACTACGTCTTAAATATCCCAATGAGAATTTGCGCATTGCACTAATCTCAGCATATCGAAAAAAAGATCCTATTTTTGCTTCAATATTAACACAATGCCTTAAATCTTTAGCAAATAGAACTATTGAAAAAACTAAAAACATTATAATTTTTATTTCGGAGTGAATAGGGAAGGTTTCAAAATCTAATGTTTTGAGCATTGTAAGTCAGTGTGAAAGTGTGGTTTCTAGCATTTCTCAAGATAGATATCAAGTGCTTCCTTTTACAGAAAAATATTCTCGCTATGCTTCTTATTTTAAGTTTAGAGAAAAAGAAATGAAAGAAGCTTGCCATATTATAAAGCTATATATTTCAGGTGAATTTTCATATCTTGCTATGCGTGAACAAGCGAAAAGGCAAAATAACAAAAATGAAGAGAAAGTGTTCTTTGATTTTTCAAAAGTAACTTTCACGAAATCGCAAGAGGCTATCATTCTTATTTCTCCTAAAATTGAGCGTATCGAAGACAAAGTAATAGCCTATATCTCACAATATTTACCAATTTGCTTAAACACATCTTTTGAAAATCTTATTTTATTATATAGTAGAAAATATAAAAGTAAGCATTACGAGATTTTTAAAGCAATTAAGAATACAGTTATTGCAAGAAAAAGCGATGAAGAACTTCTTCATAATGTGCTAATAAACGTTGCAGAAGGCTATTACTATAGCATAGAAGGTGATGTCTACCTACAAAAAGAATGGGCAAAATTAAAAGATGGTTTGAATGCTTCAAAAACAGAGAAAGAAAAACTTAAACAAAAAAAGCCCCTTAAAAAAGAAAGGGACTCAAAGATGAAAAAAAGCAAGCAAAAAGCAAAATTAGTCGACAAAGAAGAACTTTCTAATCAAAAAGAGAAGCAAGAAAGTAAAATAACTCATCTTTCTACAGTAAAAACAACTAGTTTAGTTAAAAAAGAAGAGATATCTCCAAAAACTTCTTCAAATATAGAAGCAAAAAAAACAATCGAAAAGCTAGAATCAATTAAAGATTGCATAAAACGAGTAACTGGATATAATTACAACATCTATAATGAGCTTTTTTTTAAGACTGTTCGTATTTCTATTAGGCATGTGCTAGAAAACTCAATAATTCAAAAAATAAGCCTTTTCGGAGACGAAGAAAACAAAGCTGAAGACAGTATATACGAATACATTCAACAAAACTATGAAAACCCATATCAAAACTGGACTTCTTCTAAAAACAATGAATATGTTGAAAGCCTTGGTTTTAAGATATCCAGTATAGAAGAAATCATAAAAGACTGGGCATATTATAATAAGTTTTAATAAGAGACTACTTTAAAAAACACCAACTACAAAACACCTGCCTAAAAATGACTATCTTTTAGTGAATATCATGTGTTTTTAATAAGATATCTTTTTGTTAAAAGCCTTACTAATCTTAAAAACCTCTAGGTGCGTTAGCAGGGTCTATTGCTTGATTTTTCTCATAAACAATAAAATAAAGCCTTGCATTGCCTGAAAAAGCTTCCTCTCCAATTTTACCTATACTTTCGTTTAATGAAAGCTCTTGGTTTGGCTTTACTGTAATTTTATCAAGGCCACCATACACGTATATATGTTTACTTTTTGATTGCACAAAAACAACTTGACCAAATCCTCTGTGAACTCCTGTAGAGATAACTTTACCTGAAGTAATGCTTTTTACATCTTCACCTTTGTTTGATTCTATGACAATGCCTTTTAGTTTTCCTTCAAGATAAAAAGTTTTTTTTGCAGGTACTGGCCAAAGAAGACTATAATTTGCTTCTCTTTCAGAATAGTTTCTAGGGTCATCGAGAGGCTTATAGTCATCTTCTTTTGGTGGCACAAGAGAATACTTTGAACTTTTTCCACCAGTCTTAGCAATAGTAGTTGACTTGGGAACGCTTAATATATCACCTGGTTTTATCAAACTTTTCTCGCTCAAAGAGTTAATACTCATAAGATCACCTGCAGAAACATTCAATCTTCTTGCAATTCCATAGATGGTATCTCCATCTTTTACAACATAGCTTGAAGGAATATATATTTTTGCCCCTGCTACTACGCGAGATGCATCTTTTATATTATTGCTTTCTAATAATAAATTAAGAGAAATATTATATTTTCTACTAATGCTATATAAAGTCTCTCCATTTTTTAACACATGAAAAGCCTCAGTTGAAAAGGCTGAAGGGATGAAAAAAAAGAAAAAAGAAAATAATAAAACTGCTCTATAACGCACTTTAATTCTCCTTAAAATCTTATCTCCACCCTTAAAAACAATCAGTTTTGTCTAAACTTACTAAAAAACCTATCTACATCAAACCCATTAATCCTAGTTCCTACAGGATATTTTTCAATAATGTGTTTTTTCCCACTCTCTAATTGAGATGAGGTAATTCCATATTGAATGGAGCTTTCAGCTTCCACAAAAGCTGCAATATGGTCAGCAAGGCGTACAAGTCGACCATCAATGGGTATAAGACTTTCGTCATTGGTGTTTAGTTCCGTATAATTTTTCACTAATTTCACCACACCATTCACTTTTATACGGTTTTCAAATTCATCTTGAATATAATATAAAATTTCATCCTTATAAAAATCGTCCACCAACGGAAGTAACTCTTCTTCGACAACCTTATTTTCTATCTCTTTCACAACATCAGGTAATGTCTCGGTAGCTTGTTTTACAGGAGAAATAATATCCCTAGTTACAGCTTCAGGCAGATCATGAAAAAGTCCACAAAAAAAATTGTTATACATGCGAGAAGGAGACATATTAAGGTCATAGCACATCAATAGTGTTAAAACAGCAACAAAATAAGAATGTCCCAAAACAGAAGTGAGGGGAACGCGCGGACTTTGATTCCATCTAAGTTGAAAACGCAGTTGCTCTATTTTTGTAATTAATTTATACGGTTTTTCTTTTTTGAGTAAAAGGTGAACACCTTCTAAATGCTTAAAACTATCAATGTCTTTTTCTATAGAATCAAGAATATCTTTTAATCTAAACTCCTCATTGCATGGCTTTAACATTTCAAGCTCACGAAAAGAAGTGTATTGATGAGCTGCCATTAATATTTCATCCTCTATAGTCTTAGATTCTAAAGAATCAAAAAGATAAGATTCAAAAAGTGATAAAAAGATTTTATTATCAATTATTTTGCAATACTTATCAAAAATCCATTTATTTATCTTTTTATATTCTTCAGGATAAGATGTGCGGATTAAATATTGAATTGGAGCTTTTATATCAGAAAGAGCAATTTTTTGAAGTAAACCAAAGACAGAATGAGTTATAATCTTATTCCAATCAACTTTCTTTCCGCATTTTTGTTCATGTTTTCCTATAATAAATGCTAAAAACATCTTTTCAGCTACCTTATCCATCTCCATAGGTCTAAAAGGACGCACTAAATCGTTCCAGCGCTCTATAGAAAAGGCATCAAAAAGAGTCAACACAAACTTTTTGTTAAGCATTATCCTTTATAACCTTTATTTTTTTTGTCTTTTTCTGCAATTTTATTCCATATTTTAAGCTTTGTTTTGACATCTTCAGCTTCTTTGTTCTCTCCTAATATCACATGAATACGTCGTAATGCAGATAGATACTTTGTTGCAGTTTTAACATCCTCAATATTATTAGTGGCAATCTCATATTTTTTTCTATATTCTTCGGCAGAGCTTTCTAGCAATGTTTTTACAAGACGTAGATGAAAAATAACGTCATCATAGTTTTCATCACGAGGATTTAAGGCAACAGCAGAGGCAAACTTTAAGTCTACAATGTTTTTAGCAACAGTCGCATAACGCCCCATAATCTCTGCAAAAGACCACTTCCACTTTGTGTTTGTTCCATAAGCGTCAACCACCATCCAAATAACAAAACCTATTTTTCTAATCAAATAATAACGTTGCTTTTGTGTTATGCTACCTATTTCTTGCACCTTATCTTCATATTCTGAATAAGAGGCATCGATATAATTTGTCACAATTTCTTCGAGATATATGATAATCTTATACAAAGCCTTTCTAGCGTCATTTAATATATTTTCGTTTTTTCCACCTAGATATTGGACTGAAACACTATACTTAGCAAGATAGGCAGTTACTAAAAAGATCATATCATCAACTAAAACAAGCCTTTTATAACTTGCTCCTTTTTCTTCCTTTTTGATTAGACCTAAGATATGCTCCTCACGAATCAGAATCTGACTTATAATATCATCATACTCTTTGGCTTTTGCATCATATTTTTTCTTTAACTCTTCCTTATCTTCTTTAGACATAAGATTTCCCCTTATCTTAAAAACTGCTATTTGCTATATCTTTCTAATAATTGTGAAGCATGACTAAAGGCTACAGGATTTAATTCATCGCCTGATAGCATTCTTGCAATTTCTTCAGTCCTTTGTTCCTTTTCAATTACAAATGCCTTTGTAAAAGTGCTTCCGCTAGTTATCTCTTTCTCCACTTTTATGTGATTATCGGCATGAGATGCTATTACTGCAAGGTGGGTAATGCAAAGAATTTGTTTTTTTTCTGATAATTTTTTTATATGAGAGGCAAGGCTTAATGCAACCTCTCCACCAATTCCTGTGTCTATTTCATCAAAAATTAAAGTTTCCACTTCATCATTTTCACAAAGTACTGTTTTAAGACTAAGCATAATCCTAGAAATTTCTCCTCCTGAAGCAACTTTTGCAAGAGGTTTTAAGTCTTCTCCAGGATTTGCACTAATCATAAACTCAACCTCATCAAAGCCAAATGGGTTTGCTGTGAGACGACCTTCATTTTCTTCTTTTGTTGTGATATTCACTCCAAAGCGAGCTTTACTCATATTTAGATTTTTTAATATATTTTCAACTTCTTCTTGAAGTTTTTTTGTATTTTCTTTTCGTTTTTTTGTAATGAAATGACCAAGATCTAAAATTGAAGCTTCAAGTGTTTTTATGTTTTTTAATAGAACATCTTTTGCTTCGGTTGCATTGTTTTCATTTTCTAAACTAGCTTTTGCATTTTCATAATAGTTTAATACATCTTTAATTGAAGGGCCATACTTTTTTTCTAATTTATATATTAAAGAAAGTCTACTTTCAATTTCTTCGAGTCTTTCAGGGGAAAAACTCATGTTTGAATAATATGAAAAAATTGATTCTGATATGTCTTCTATTTCATAAAATGCTGTTTCAAATCTTTTTGCATAGGAAATAAGATTTTTATCCATATCCTTAGCATCATCAAAATAATGATTTACTTTTCTTAAACCATTTATGCCACCATTTTCTCGATTAAATACTTCAACAATATCTTTGACTGTAGAAAATAGTTTTTCAAAATGAGAAAGTCGAGATTTTTCATCTTCTAGCTTTTCTTCTTCTCCATCTTTTAACCTTGCTTTTTCTATTTCTTCTATTGCAAAATGTAAAAATTCTTCTCTTTCTTTTTTATCTTTTTCTTTTTCTATTATACTAGCATATCTTTCTCTTAAAGAGGCAAGTTCTGTATACATTTTTGTGAATTTTTTTACATCATTTTCGATACCTGCAAAGCCATCTAAAAGTCTTCTATGCTCGCTTATCTTAAACAAGGATTGATGATCGTGTTGCCCATGGATATCTATTAAAAACGCAGTGAAATCTACAAGCTCATTTCGAGAAATTGGAATGCCTTCCACCCAGATAAGTGAGCGTCCATTATTTTTTAGTGTACGCCTTATTAAAACTTGCTCGTTTTCAGGTTCTATTTGGTGTAAAGCTAGCCACTTTTTTGCGTTTTCACTATTTTTATTTATAGAAAAGATTGCCGAAACACTAGCCTCTTCAGCCCCATGTCTTATGATATCTGTAGAAGATTTTCCACCGAGTAAAAATACTATGGAGTTAATTAATATGGATTTTCCAGCTCCTGTTTCCCCTGAAAGTACATTAAAGCCTTTTGAGAAGTTTATTTCTAAACTGTCGATTAAAGCTATATTTCTTATGGATAGATTTTCAAGCATAAACGCACATTCCTTAAATATTAGAAGTATATATGTAAGACTTTAATTTTTCAATTATGAAAAATTGTGAATTTTAGGTTTTAGAAAAGCTAAAAATATGATATAATAAAGGTACTTATGAAAGTGAAGTCCTCTTTATTAAAACATTTCTTTATTAATTTTCTTAAAAGCTCAAATGAGCTCGTATATTCATTCTACATTATAACACGTCATACTCCTACCTTAGCTAATGTTACAATCCTACATTAGCTAGTGTTATGATTGCACCTTAGCTAAAGTACTGAGCCTAAACTGTACAGTTTAGGGGTGCGAAACTGTATTATTTAGCTATCGCAAACTGTACAGTTTGCATATGCGAAACTGATAAGTTTCGCGTATAGCGAAATAGTTTAATTTTGGATGTCCTTAGCGGATGGCAATCTTTAACTTTGTTATAAATTGCCATTTATGAAGATGTGTTATGTAAGGGGGAGTGGACACCTTTGTTTGAAGCAAAGGTTTTCCCCTCCCCCTTACGATCCCCCGCCCTGGACTAGTGCGAAAAGTTGGACTCCAAAAGGAGTATAAAAATGGGAGAGAAAATTAGCAGTAGGTATAGCGAGGAATTAAAAGCAAAAATAATTGCTGAATATGCAAAAGAGGAATTAGGCTATAGAAAAATAGCTAAAAAGTTTGGAATGACAAGAGACGCTGTTCGCTGTATTATACTTCGCAGTAGACTGGGAAAAACAGATACTATAGGTGAGGTAGATATGAAGAAGATCTCTTTGAAAAATCC
>JBQNBL010000033.1:0-15551 GCA_052169955.1 Treponema sp. | reverse complement strand
TTAAAAAGAGGGGATAAGGTATTTACTACAGTTGTTCCAAATTGTTCAAAAGAGGTATTAATGCCCATAATACAAGGAGATATTTTAAATGGATATGAACACCATCGTGTCTATTCAAAAGTGAAAATGAATTTGCTAGAGGAAAATGTCATGTTAATGGAATTGAAAATTTCTGGAGTTTTGCAAAAAGAAGATTATCTAAATTCAACGGTTGTACGTCCAAAGCTTTTATAGTACACTTAAAGGAGTGCGAATTTAGGTATAACCATCGCAATGATGATTTACTAAAAATAATAAAGCAAATATTTAAAGGATGCTAGTCAAGAACCTAAATTAATATCTATAAAATAGAGCGACACTCTATTTTATTTCAATAATATATGTCAAGATTGAACTTTAGTATTTCAAGGAAGATAAAATTATACTTGAAAGTATTTTAAGAATCAGAGAAGATGTTGCGAATCAAAGGAAAAGTAATTTTTACCTTAAAGAACTTCGTGTATGCCATGGTATATCATAGACTTATACAAAAGCACACTCCCCAAAAACACCTGTACATTAGCTAATGTTAGAGTGATACATTAGCTAATGTTATGATTGTACATTAGCTAATGTACTGCCCCTAAATAATACAGTTTAGCATAGCAAAACTGTATTATTTAGACATCGTAAACTGTACAGTTTACGTATGCGAAACTGCATTGTTTCGCATAACGAAGCTATTGGAGCTTATAATGCTTAATAAAACATTAACACAGAAAAATTCAATCTTGCTATCAGTAGTCTTTTTGTGATAAAGTAAGGCATGGTTAAAAATATAAAAAATGCTATTTTATCAGGAATTATGATTGCTTTTGGATGCTCTGTTTATCTTTCTTGTGTAGATAAGGGGCTTGGTTGGCTTGGTGCTTTTTTGTTTTCAGCAGGTCTTTTTACAATATGTGAGTATGGTTTTAACCTGTACACAGGCAAAGTAGGATACATTGCTTTTCGTTTTAAAGACTTAAAGTATCTTCGATTAGTGCTTTTAATTCTCTTCTTCAATCTATTAACAACCTTCATTTTAGGGATTCTTATCTCTCAAAATTTTGAAGCAGTTCGCACTGTTGCACTAAATGTTTATTCTGCCAAATTTCAAATGCCATTATGGAAGCTTTTTCTTTCAGGAGTTCTGTGTGGAATTTTAATGTATTTAGCAGTTGACACATGGAAGAGAGGGGCTAAAATAGGATGCTTCATCTATGTTCCATTGTTTATTTTATGTGGATTTGACCACTCAATTGCAAATTCATTCTATAATGGAGCAACTTTAAGTGAGCATACGTTCACTTTACAAAATCTGGTTATAGTTTTGATAGTCATTTTAGGCAATGCTGTTGGAGGAATGCTAGTACCTCTTCTTACACGTACTTGGGAGAAAAGTGAATAAAAGAGTGTAATTGGGTGATAGTCGCACTTTTTAAAAAATAGCAAACAACCCTCTTTAAATTCATCTATTATAATGCCGTTCCTTTTGATATAATGGGAGATGGCGTGTTGTCTAATCGTAAAAAGCGCATAATAGAAATTTGTGCGTTTATATTAACATTATCTTTTTCTCTTATCATTTTTAATCCACTTTCTTCTTACATAGAAAAGTTGATAGCTGAAAAAAAACAAATGCTTATTTCTATGATTGGAGAAAAAACAGGAATCGGCTTTGACTACGCTTCTATATCTCCTTCCATTCTAAAACAAATCGTCATAAAAAATATAAGTGTGTTTGATTATACTAGCAAAGAAGCAATTGGTAATGTAAAACAAATAAAAATAGAATATAACATCTTTAGTCTTCTTTTTGGAGACTATGAGGATATCATCAAATATATTAGAGTGCATGATGCTCATCTAACTATTGATCGAATCAAAAACAAGATTCTTATTGAAAAATTAAGTCTACTAGCAAAAAAAAATAGCGAAGAGAATAATTTAGAAAAAGAAATTGAAAACCTTAACAATACTCAAGAAAATAAATTAAAAATCTTTTTTTCTGACCTAAAACCTCTTGAAGTAATAATTTCAAACTGCTCTCTCACGCTAAAAGATGAAAACGAAAATGGTGAAGGCAGGTTGCTTAATATTACTGTAAGTAGTGGTAATGCAAAAGTAAGAGAAAAAGATTGCTATTTTTCACTTTCAAGTTCTGCAACCTATCAAACTTATAAAGTAGACACTATAAATAAGATTTTGCAAAACATTGATGTCTCGCTTTTTACAGAAGGAGAAGTAAAAAAAGATTTTTCTAAAGCATTTTGTCGTGCAAATTTAAGTGCCAATCACTCCGAAATTGGCAAAAGCCAAACTATTTCTCTTTTTGCATCGTATGAAAATGATATTTTAAGCGTCAGTAATTTAAAAATAAACCCACGCAATAATTTCAATATCTCTTGGAACACAATTTCAAATGAAATAACAGGAAATATAAAATGCACTAGCTTTGAGCCTTTTTCAATATTTAGTTTTACAAATTCTAATTACTCTCAGTTCAAAAAAACATCTATTTCCTGTGATACAAATTTTCACTTTAAAGATTTAAACACATGGAATTTTGACACAAACTTAAACTTAAATTTACCTAGTTTTAAACTCAATGGGTATAACTTTGATGCCATAAACTTAAAAACTGTCACTGATGGGAAAGATGGAAATATAAATATTTCTTCATTAAGCATTTCAGAAAGACGACTTGAAGCTTTTTTAAAAGGAAAATACGACTTAAACACACAAACTACTTCAGGGAATTTAAACATTTCACGTTTAACCTTGCCAACAGAAGAAAGCCTTTCTACAAACCTCTTTTTTAATGGTAATAAACAAGCTTATAAAGTTTCTGCACCTTATGTGAAAACAGGAGGTCAAACACTCGAAAATATCAAGTTTTCTCTTTTGCCACGCGGGAATAAATACTACTTTTACTTTGATGCAAAAGATGATTCAGGTAAATATTCTGTTGATGGCTCTCTTTTGTTAGCTCAAAATAAGTTTTTAGAATTTCATACAACACTTGACTCCGTTAAAGCAGGCACAATTCTAGGAATAGCTAGGAATGCAACACCACTGGCTAATAAATTGCCAAATGCACTTGTAAAAGTGATTGAAGACACTCAAATAACCACAGAGGCATATATTTCTACAGACTTTAAAAACTATTCATACAACTTTGTGCAAATCATTTTTGCATCAATTGCTTCAGATTCATTTTTTGCAACGTTTCAACTCAATGGAAATAACTCTTCTGTACTTGTAGAAAAAATCAATCTCCTTGCAGGAAACATAGATATGACAGGACGCACCCAAGCATATTTTGAAAATGATGGTGCTTCTTTTGACGCTTTTTTTTCAATTAATTCCATAGCTTATAATATTTCTGCTATATACGTTGATCATGCATTATCAATATATGGAGATTATGGCATTACAATAAACATGTTCTTAAAAGATGAAACTTTAAGAGGAGCTTTAACCATAAATGAACTACCTATTCCAGTTCTTGACTCTATTTTTAGTATAGATTCATCTTTTGAAATTGCAAATTTAGACGACTGGAAGTTTGAATGCAATTTGTTAAAATTAACTCGTATGCAAGAAACCTTGCAACGTTATGACTCTTATGACTTTGAGATGAAAGGTTCAGGCAATAACAATAAAATATTTTTTAATGAAATCCGCTTAATCTCTAATGAATTGCCTCTTTTAGGCTTTTTAGATATTAATTTTGACTATTCAAAAGATAATGAAACTAAAACTCTTGCAAAATTAGTTTTGAAAAATGAAACGACAAATGAGCTTTTTACAATCGACTCTAATTTTACAAAAGCTGATAAATTTTATTTTGATGGTACAATTGAAGCAAAAAACATTGCTTTAATGCGATTTTTTAGAAACCAAACTATTAGAAACACAACTAGTGCTGAGTTTAACTTTTTAGGTTCTCTTGATGACTTTTTTGTTAAGCTAGATTTATATTCTTTTAATCTATCTAAAGGAGGTCAAGACATCCTAGTTAAAGGCTCTTTTTCTGCTGACGATTCCACTGTAAGAATTGAAACTTGTGATGTTGAATGGGGCAATCATAAGATAAAAGACATAGAAGCAAAACTTCTTCCCTTTGACGCGATAGGAAATTTAATTTTAGGCTATGATGGAAAGTTAGGAATAAATGAAATAAAAACAGGTCTTACTCTTTCATATTCAGGTGGAAATAAAACTGAATATGGCAAAGAAAATATCTTTGTAACCTTTCCTCGTCTTCTTTCAAACTTTAGCATAGAGTGTTTGTTTTCAGACATAGAATATGGAAATAAACTTACAGTTGATCATCTTAATGCTGTTTTAGTAAAAGAACCCGGAGTTTTAGCTTTATCACTAGGAAATAATGATGAAGTGTATGGCGTTTATCTTGACGATGGAACTGTTTCGTTGCATGTAGACGAAAAGCTTCCAATAAGATGCAACATTGATGGAAAGATTACAAACGAAAAAATAGATTTGAATTGTTTAGCTTTGAATGTTGATGTTCCACTAATTTGGAATTTAACACCACTCATAGATACTGTCTCATTTGAAAGTGGAACTCTTATTGGAGATATAAAAATATTAGGTACTAAAAAAGAGCCTGAGTTTTATTCTTCATTAAAATGTATGAAAGTAAAAGCAACGTCTCCACTATATGCCCCTGAACTTTATGGGCCTGTAGACATTGACGTAAATCTTAATGCAACCACACTCACTGTTCCTTATACAATAGTTAAAGGCCCTAGTGCAAAGCTATATGCAAGCGTAACTTCAGAGTTTTCAGGCTGGTTTCCAAGTGATATCATTATAAAATGTGGTACATTAAAAAATAGCATGGCTCTTATGAAGACAAAAAATCTTGCATACCATAGTGATGGATATGCAGGTTGCGATTTAACAATAACTATTAGTCCAGGCGAGGTATATCTAGCAGGAAAAGCTAATTTTGACAATGGCTTTTTTTCCATTCCTTTCAACGATTTGCATAAGATTGGGCAAGGCTCTAAAGGAAGCACTGCGTTTAGAATGAACCTTGATGTATATTTAGGAAAAAAAGCAGAATATAGATGGCCAAATAATGAAATTCCCATATTACGTGCATTGGTTCCTTCAGAAAAACCTATAAGTCTTTCTGTTGACTCTTCTATTGGATATTTTGATATTAAGGGTGCTTCAAATATACGTGGTGGAGAGATTTTTTATATCAAAAGAAATTTCTACATAAGAGAAGGAAACATAAACTTTGTTGCAACACCATTAGGTTTTGAACCTTTAGTATCTTTGCGTGCAGAAATTAGAGACAAAGATGAAAGTGGTGAGCCAATAAAGATTATTCTCTCTGCTAAAGATCAAAATCTTGAAAACTTTACTCCTAAACTAGAAACTTACCCTCCACGTTCCGAAACTGCTATAATGCAGATGTTGGGGCAAGTCTTTATCGGGAATGTTTCAAGAGAAAACTTTTTGCAAACAGCATTAACAACTGCCACAGATTTGGTAGCTCAAATCGGAGTTTTTAAGAAAACAGAAAGCAAGATTAGAGACCTCTTGCATGTTGACGCTTTTTCTATGAGAACATTGTTAATTCAAAATGCAATTTTTGGAAATCTCTTTAGAGCAAACACTGGCACACCTTTAACCATAGGTAACTATTTTGACAATACTAGTGTTTACATCGGTAAGTATTTTGGTTCCCAAATATATGCTGATGCGTTATTACACTTGAGTTATTATGACCCTCTTTTAGCAAGAGGTAATATTACAAGAAAACCTGTTTATGGGAATTTGTTGTTTATGCCTGAATTAGGTCTTGAAATGGCAACTCCTTTCTTTTTGTTGCGTAGTTCAATATCACCAACTAGATCGGATACGCTTTTTGTTTCAGATACAAAACTTACATTCTCTTGGAAGTTTTCATATTAGTTGAATTTAGGAAGCTAGATAATCAGGGAAACATCTAAAAACCAAAAAAGGTTTTTAGAAATACTCTTGACTTAGATGCGTTTTATGAGGGGATTCTAATGTTGAAAAAAAATATTATTCTTATATTTTTAATGAGCATGTTTTGTTTTTCTATGTTTGCTCAAGTTGCAGAAGATTGGTATAAGGATAAAGAAATTGTTAGCTTTAAGTTTAAGGGCTTAAAAGCAGTTCAAGCTACGGATTTGTCTGGTATTTTTTCAAAATATAAAGGACAAAAGTTTTCTGACAAAATATACCTTGAAATACTACAACACCTTTATGATCTTGACTATTTCGTAGATATTCAGCCTCAGGCAGTTCCTGCAGATCCTTCATATTCGTATGTCAGATTGGAATTTTATTTTGTTGAAAAACCCTTTGTTAAAAGAATTAAGTTCACTGGGAATACAGCTATTCGTGCAGGTACATTGTTAGAAAAATGTTCATTAAAGAAAGACACCATATATAATGAAGATAAAATGCATTCAGACACTCTTTCTCTAAAAGCTTTTTATTTGGAGAAAGGGTATAGCAATATTAGCGTAAACACTAACATAGAAGAAGACAAAGAAGATAATAGTATTTCTGTTGAATATATCATAAATGAAGGGATGCAAACAGTTGTTTCTAAGATATTTTTTGAAGGAAATGAAAAGATTGCAGACAAAGTGTTAAAAAAAGTTTTGGCAACAAAAGAAGCAGGTATTATTCGTAGTGGTGCTTTCCAAGAATCTCAAATAGAAAACGACAAGGAATTGATTAAATTTTATTACGGAGAAAAAGGCTACATCAACGGTCATATTGAAAACATTAGACAAGAAATTGACCCAGAATCCGATGAGGTTAAACAACGCATTATTCTCACTTATATCATCTATGAAGGGGAGCAGTTTACATATGAAGGTGTAAGCTTTAATGGAAATAGGATCTTTAAGACTGACGAACTAGAAGCAAAAATAAAACTCCAAAAAGGAGATGTTTTCAATCTAAAAAGATTAGAAGTAGGTTATAATGCGATAGCAGATTTATATTTTGAAAATGGCTATTCTGCAACACAGATTAGTAAAAAAGATATTGTTGATGAAACATCTCGAACAATTAAATATGAAATAGAAATAAAAGAAAGCAAGAGAAGCCATGTTGAAAATGTTATTCTTAGAGGAAATACAAAGACTAAAGACTATGTAATTTTACGAGAACTTCTTTTTACTAGTGGAGATGTTTTTTCAAAGAAAAGATTTTTTAATAGCTTACGAAATATCTATAACTTGCGTTATTTCTCTTCGATAGTTCCTGACGTTAAACCAGGTTCTGAAGAAGGCTTACTTGATGTTATTTTGAATGTTGAAGAAACTTCTACAGCTAATATTCAATTTGGTATAACATTTTCAGGGGTCTCTGACGCAAATACTTTTCCAATGTCTATATTTTTGCAATGGGAAGAAAGAAACCTAGTGGGACGAGGTAGTGAGTTATCTGCCAATATCACTGCAGGGCCAGATAAACAAAGTGCAACTCTTGGATACACAGAAAACTGGTTTTTAGGCATTCCTTTAGCTGTTGGTTTTGAGCTTTCTGCAACACACAAACAAGAGTTTTCTTTTCAAGATATCTTGCCTCCTTTTGGTGTACCTGATCCATACCCTTCGCTTGATGATTATAAAAAGGATGTTTCTTTAGCTGAAGCTTATAAGATGAAATATGACAGGGCAGAGTTTGGCTTTGGAGTTAACACAAGTTATAGGTGGTATCCTCTTTTTGCAACTCTCACTTTGCGTGGTGGAATAAACTTTAATCTTGTTAAAAACTTTTATGACGCAGCTTTGTATCGCCCATTTGATGAAGCTATAAGACATCAAAGAGAAAAATGGAGATTTAGCAACAACATTTGGACACGTTTTTCTGTTGACAATAGAGATTTTGTTTATGATCCTTCAAAGGGATGGTTTTTAAGTCAGCAATTTTCTTTTTTTGGTATTTTTCCTAAAATTGAAAGTGAATATTTTTTTAGGTCTGAAACAAAAGGAGAATTATATTTTACATTGTTAGATTATCCTGTTGCGGAGAGCTGGCATTTGAAGTTTGTTTTAGCCTTTTACTCAGGTTTTTCTTTTCAAGTTCCAACCACAAGTAACAGCATAAGTAGATTGAATAAGCTTACTATCGATGGAATGTTTAATGGTAGAGGTTGGTATAATGCTGGTGGAGCAGGGCAAGGTGATGTTATGCAGAGCAATTGGATAGAGTTTAGAATGCCATTAGCTCAAGGTATCATCTCTTTTGATTTCTTTTTTGATGCAATTGCAACAAAGCAAGACTTAAAATCACTTAGTTCTTTATCTATCAATGACTACTTTTTTAGTTTTGGCCCTGGAGTAAGATTTACCTTACCTCAATTCCCATTAAGACTTATGTTTGCAAACACATTTAGATCTAATAATGGAAAACCATATTGGGGAAATGGAAAGGGAGCAGATTGGAAGTTTGTACTGTCTTTCAATATTCCAAATCTATAGAACTAAATTACTTTGTGTGTTAGCATAGGGGTCATAGAAACTTTTAGTGTTTTTTCCTACAGGTTAGTGAATAAGAGTATATTCAAGAATTCGGGGTATGTTATGAAGAAGTTTTATTGCTTGCTTATTTTTTGTTTAGTCTTTTCCTTTTTAAATGCACAACAAAAGCAAATAACTAGATTTGCTGTTGTGGATACGCAAAGAATATATAACACATTTAAACAAGATTCAAAATCAGTTCGTGATTATGAAGAAAAAAAACAGAAATATAAGAATGACATACAAGTTCTTGCCAACGAAATAATTGAATTAAAAAAGAAAAAAGTTGAATGCCAAAAAAAAGGGAACTTTGCAGAAGCTACTTACATAGGTGAAGAGATTACTGCCAAAACATCTTTTCTAACAGAGTTTTCAAAAGCAAAAAATGATGAACTTGCCTCGATTAAACAAAGTCTTACAAACGATGATAAGTTTTATGCCTCTATTTATGAAATAATAACTAAAATTGCAGTAACAAATGGCTATAGTATGGTCTTGAGCTTGCAAGATGGTGGAGCTATTTTGTGGTATAGTCCAACCGTTGATATAACACAAGATGTTATCACAGAGTTAAGAAAAAATTAAAAACTTTCCATATTAACTATACAATGGATAGTTTGTAGTAGGTTTTCTTAAGCAAAAATGCTTAAGAACCAATTAAACTACATCTCAGTTGTAGTGTTTTTAGATGGATTTTATTTTTAAGGAGTATATATGCAGAAAAGTTTTATATTATTTGTTTCTTTAGTCTTTCTTTTTTCTTGTACAAAAAAAGAGGAAGCAGTGAACGAGAGTTCAAACTATTATATTGATGGCACATACAAAGCTACTTCAAGTATTAAAGATGAATGGGGAGGAACTGCCACAGTTGAAATTGTAGTGAGAGATGGAAGAATAACCTCTTGCATTTTCACATCTTATGAAGAAGATGGAAAATTGAAAGATGCTGAGTATGGAAAAACTGATGGTATTATTAAAAATATGGGCTTATATAAAATTGCTCAAAATGCAGTAGTACAATCAAACAAATATGGAGATATGTTGGTAAAAACTCAAGATATAGAAAGCTTGGATGCATTATCAGGAGCTACTGTAAGCTTTGACCTTTTCAAAAATGCTGTGGAACAAATTATGAAAGAAGCAAAGATACCAGAATGTCAAAGCGGTCTTATTGATAAATATGACTCATTTAGGGGTTGATTCTAGCTACTTTAATAAAGTCGTGCTACTTTAAAAATAATATGCAAAATACAAATTTAACTCTTTTTAATATAGCAAAGATGAATATTAAGAGGCAACCTTTAAGAACATTCTTTTTAGGACTTCTTATATTCATTTTGGCATTTGTGCTTTTTTCGGGAATGTTTCTTGTCAAAAGTTTAAACGAAGGGCTTACCTCTCTTTCTGATAGACTTGGAGCAGACATCATAGTCGTGCCTCAAGGCTATGATGGCAAAATTGAAGGAGCATTATTAAGAGGGGAGCCAAATACTTTTTATTTCGACATTGAGGCTATTGATAGAATAAAAAAAATAGAGGGAATTGCTAATGCCTCTCCACAACTCTTTATTGCAACGCTTTCTGCAGGGTGTTGCTCATTTCCACTACAAATTATAGGTATAGACTTTGAAACGGACTTTAATGTTAAACCATGGCTTTCGAAGCAATTAAAACTTCCATTAATAAATAATGAGATTGTTGTAGGAAGTAATATCGTGGGAAATGTTAAAGGTGAAGTGAAGTTTTTTAATCAACCTTTTGTCATTGCTGGACGTTTAAGCAAAACGGGCATGGGTTTTGATAATTCTATTTTTATGACTATGGAAAATGCCAGAAGACTTTCTAAAGAATATGAGCGAATAATGCAACATCCAATTGCACATAACGAAAGGCTTATTTCAAGCGTCATGGTCAAAATAAAATCAGGATATAGTGCAAAAGAAATTGCAAAAAAAATAAGCGAAGAGTTTAAAGGGGAACAGATATATCCACTTATTTCAAAACAAATGATGAATAACGTTTCTTCAGGAATTGAAAGTCTAACATTATATATTCGTGTTTTGATCATTGCTCTTTATGTTCTATCCTTTGTTGTGCTAATAGTTTCCTTTTCTTCTATATTTAATGAGCGAAGAAGTGAGTTTGCAATGATGAGAATTATTGGTGCTACAAAGACATGGGTAGCTCTTCTAGCAAGTCTTGAATCTTTTATAATAAGCTCTATTGCTGCATTTTTAGGAACCATAACATCGTTATTTATAATAATGCTTTTCAATCAAGCAATAGTAGCATCATTAAAAATGCCTTTTTTATCTCCATCTTTTTTGTGGATAACTTTAAATGCAATAGGTTCATTTTTAGTAATCAGTTTAATAGCTCCTATTTCTTCACTTAGGATAGCTTTTAAGCTTAGCAAAAGCGAAATAGCACTTGGAACTAAAGGAGCTTGATGCAAATACACTCTTCTATTCCTCAATACCCTCTCTTTTCTCCTATCAACATGGAAATGAGAGGGGGTCTTGATGATCTTCTTTCAAAACTGCCTGATGGTCTTTCTGAATTCACCTTCCTAAATCTTTATTTATTTAGAAGAATATACGGCTATACAATTTCTCAATATAACAATATGCTTATCATAGAAGGTTCTTATAAAGGTATCCCTTTTTTCATTATTCCATACGGCATTTTAACACCTAAAATTGTAAATGAAGAATTACAGAAAGGATTAAAGTGGTCTCATATTTCACAATCATTCTTAGAAGAAAACAAAACTTTTTTTGAGAAAACTTTAACTCAAAACTTTCAAGAAGACAGAGATAATTTTGATTATGTTTATTTAAGAGAACATCTTGCAAAATTAGAGGGTAAAGAGCTACACAAAAAGAAAACGCATATCAAAAAATTTGAAAAAACCTATACTGATATCAAAATTAAAGAACTTACAAAAGATAATACTGATGACGCTTTTCATGTTTTACAAGAATGGAAAAAAGACAGAGAAGATGATTTAGCTGATTACGAAGAAGCAAAGGAAGCTCTCACTATTTTTAATGCGGAGCTTCCATTAAAAGGTATTTTACTATATGTGAATAATGTGCCTATTGCATGGACGCTTGCAGAAATTATCAAAGATAAAAAAACTGCTATAGTTCTGTTTGAAAAAGCTCTTTCTTCTTATAAAGGTAGCTTCCAATATGTAAACTATGCTTTTGCCTCATTTTTAGATGAAAATATAGAATATATCAATCGAGAGCAAGACTTAGGTGATGAAGGCTTAAGACAAGCAAAAATGACATATCGCCCAGTAAAGTTTATCAAAAAATATATGGTATTGCCCTAATGCAAACAAATATAATAATTCAAGGCGATTGCATTGAAAAAATGAAAACTATACCTGAAAAATCAATTGATCTTATATTTGCAGACCCTCCATATTGGATGCGAGTGGAAGGTACACTTTTACGTCCTGAAGGCACCACATTTAATGGTTGCCAAGATGATTGGGATAATACTTTCAAAACAAATGGTGATTACAACATTTTTACAAGAAAATGGTTAACTGAAGTGAAACGCTTATTAAAAGACACAGGTTCTTTTTGGGTAATCGGTGGAATGCAGTGCATTTATACAATAGGTGCTATTGCACAAGAATTAGGTTTTTGGTTTATTAACGATGTTATATGGCAAAAATCAAACCCAACTCCAAATTTTTTAGGTACTCGTTTAACTAACTCTCACGAAACTCTAATTTGGATGACAAAAAATAAAAATGCAAAATTTACATTCAATTACAAAACTGCAAAAGAACTAAACAAAGATAATGTAAGTCAAGAAGATTTTAATAAAGGAATACGAAAACAATTAGGTTCTATTTGGAAAATTCCTGTTGCATCTGGTGCAGAGCGTCTAAAAGATGATGAAGGAAAAAAATTACATTCAACACAAAAACCAGAAAACTTACTTTATAGAATCATAGCTATTAGTTCCAAAAGAGACGACATTGTTTTAGATCCATTTGGAGGAACTATGACAACAGCAGTTATAGCAAAGCTTTTAGGGCGAAAATATATTATGATTGAGCAAAACTTAAACTATATTAAAGCAGGTGAAAAAAGACTTGAAATTATACAAGAAGAAAATAGTGATATAGCAAACGCAAGTTTTGATATCAAACCCAAAAAGATTTCTATCGCTGAGATGATAGAACAAGGCTTCCTTTTTATAGGAGAAGCACTTTTTTTACGTAATACAGATATTATTGCAAATCTAACCTCTGATGGAAAAGCAAAATACAAAAATAATATCTATGATATACATAGCCTTTGTGCAAAATTAAAATGTGTAAAATCAAAACGCCTAAACGGTTTTGACTGGTGGTATGTTTTACGAGAAAATAAAAAAATACTTTTAAAAGAAGTACGTGAAACAGCAAGAAATACTATCTAATCTAGCAAAACATCAACCAAGCACATCATCTCATAAAGACAATGTGCTTTTAAACATTCCAGTTTTAACTATTTTCTAGTATCGTAGCTTTTTCTTTTTCAAGACGTTCTAACTCTTGCAACAATTTAATTTCCGCTTCTTTTTTACAGATAGGACATTCAAAATGTTCTCCATGAATATAGCCATGAACCGGGCAGATTGAAAAAGTAGGAGATATAGAAAAATAAGGAATTCTATAATTGAATGCTATAGATTTCACTAACTCTCTACATGCTTTCCAGTCTTTTATTGCTTCTCCTAAAAATACATGGAAGACTGTACCACCAGTATATTTACGTTGCAAACTTTCTTGATGGTCTAAAGCTTCAAAAACATCTGTAGTGAAAGATACTGGAAGCTGGCTTGAATTAGTGTAATATGGCTCTGCAACACCTGATGAAATAATATCAGGAAATTGTTGCTTATCATGGCGAGCAAGACGATATGAAGTGCTTTCCGCAGGTGTTGCTTCAAGATTAAAAAGATCACCTGTCTCTTCTTGAAAATCTTGCAATTTCTGTCTCATATATGTAAGTACTTTCTCTGCAAACTCTTTACCCTTAGGATCGACAATATCAACACCTAAAAAGTTTAGACAAGATTCATTCATTCCACAAATTCCAATAGTAGAAAAATGATTATCAAGGTGCTTCAAATACCTTTTTGTGTATGGGAAAAGTCCACCATCTAAAAGAGCTTGAATAACCTTTCTTTTTAGCCTCAAACTATCCTTTGCGAGATTCATAAGATAATCAAGCCTATCAAAATATGCCTTCTCATCTTTTGCAAGATAACCAATTTGTGGCATGTTAAGTGTTACAACACCAATAGAACCTGTATACTCATCAGAACCAAAAAGTCCCCCACCCCTCTTTCTTAACTCTCTTTTATCAAGTTGTAGCCTACAACACATAGAACGGACATCACTTGGATTTAAGTCTGAGTTCACAAAGTTTTGAAAATATGGAGTACCATAGCGTGCAGTCATTTCAAAAAGGAGTTCTGCATTGTCATCTTCCCAATCAAAATCAGTCGTTATATTATATGTTGGAATTGGATATTGAAAGCCTCGTCCTACAGCATCCCCTTCTAGCATTAGCTCAATAAAAAGCCTATTGATCATATCCATTTCTTTTTGGCAATCTCCATACGTAAAATCCGTATCCTTACCACCTACACAGGCTTTTTTATTTGCCAAATCAGCTGGACACTTCCAATCTAGCGTTATGTTTGTAAAAGGAGCTTGAGAGCCCCAACGACTAGGAGTGTTTACACCATAAATAAAGCTTTGCAAGCATTGCTTCACAGAAGTTTCAGAAAGATTGTCAGCTTTAATAAAAGGTGCTAGATAGGTATCGAAAGAACTAAAAGCCTGAGCCCCAGCCCATTCATTTTGCATAATACCTAAGAAGTTAACAATTTGTTGAATTAGAGTGGAAAGGTGTTTTGCTGGGCTTGATGTAATCTTATCAGGCACACCACCCAAACCTTCATATATCAACTGGCGAAGCGACCAGCCAGCACAATAACCTGAAAACATAGAAAGATCATGAATGTGAAAAGCAGCTGTCTCGTGTGCTTCTGCAATTGCAGGAGTATAAACATTCTTTAACCAATAGTTTGCAGTTATTGCACCTGAGTTATGCAAAATTAAGCCACCTAGTGAAAAGTTCACATTCGCATTTTCTTTTACTCGCCAGTCTGCTTGGCTCAAATATCCATCCATTGTGTTATTTATATTGAGCATGATGCGTTTTGCATCTCTTGCAGCATCCCTTTTTGCTCTATACAAAATATAAGATTTTGCAACTTTTGCTTCTTGTTTTTCGATTAAAGCAATCTCAACAATATCTTGAATCTCTTCAAGAGCAGGAATTGAATATGAATAGCGTTCTTTCATCATCTCTTTTAGCTTTTCTTCAACATAGTCCGTCAGAGAAATTGCACGCTCATCGTCTTTTTCTCCTTCCACACTTATAATAGCCTTGTTGATTGCAGCTTCTATTTTCTTCCTATTATATGCTTCAATTTCTCCATTTCTTTTAACAATAGAGCGTAAAACTATCTTTTCTTCTTGACCATCTCCTAAAAAGGGCTTCCATTGCGGAAAAACAGCTTGTGCAACATCTGACATATCTTTATCTCCCCCCAAATCTAATAAATTATGAAATACTGGTGGCTATTGTATACATTTATTTTCTATTCTACAACTAGAAAAATCACCCTATCCCCCCCTCGTTTTTGATGTATAACCAATAATTTCTCTTCAATTTTATATACTGGAACATAAGATAAAGCAAAAGAAAATGCAAAAAAATAAGTGATAAATTATTTTTTAAGAGGATTCATCTATATGCTGTAGACTATTTAAAACATAGATGGCAATAACAGAGTATGAAATTACACAATTTGCTCTATCGCAAACTGTACAGTTTGCGATGCCTAAATAATGCAGTTTCGCTATCGTAAACTGTACAGTTTACGATAGCGAAACTG
>JBQNBL010000032.1:0-16636 GCA_052169955.1 Treponema sp. | reverse complement strand
AGGAGGATTACTATGAAAAAAAGTAATTCAACGAAGAAGGCACAAAGTGCCTTCAGGAAGTTGGGAGCCGTGGCGCTCATCACAGCCACACTAGCAGTGTGCTTCACTGCTTGTAACCAGACAGGAGGCACAGGCGGAGGAGGCGGAAAGCCCACACCAACACCGAAGCCTAAGCACGCCATCACTTTCAGCGTGGACGGAGCAAACGGCAAGCTCACCGCAAAGGCAGACGGCGTGGCTGAAACCAACACCAGCCCAATCACTGTGGAAGAAGGCAAGACCGTAACATTCACTGCAACAGCTAACGCAGGTTACAGGGTGAAAGGCTGGACACTCGACGGCAACGCAGTCAATGGCACAAACAATTCTTATTCATTTACTGTTAGCAAGGCGGTAAGCGTGAAGGTGAGTTTTGAAGATGACAGCACACCAAAGCCAAAGCATGCCATCACCTTCAGCGTGGACAGCACTACGCCAAATGGCAAGCTCACCGCAAAGGCAGACGGCGTGGCTGAAACCAACACCAGCCCAATCACTGTGGAAGAAGGCAAAACCGTAATATTCACTGCAACAGCTGACGACGGCTACAAAATCGGCAAGTGGACGGTAACGCCCGAGACGGCACTACAAGCAGGCACAGGAGCTGATGGAAGCGAGAGTGCAAAAGTGAAAATCACAGCCGACACTACCGTCAGCGTGAGCTTTGAGCTTCTACCACCGGGCAAAGCCATCCTCACGCTTGAGTCAAACGAGTTTCCCATCAAAGTCAATGCGGTAACGGCGGATGGCTCTGCCATAACGGTGGAAGGTTGCAACGAGACAACGCTTGCAAGTGGCAGAGAGACCATACTAAATGCAACAGGCACAACCGTCATCCTCAAAGGCAAAATCACCAAGCTTTACAGTGATGGTAGTATCATAGAGTACCCGCCACTCACTAGCCTCAACGTGCAAGGCTTACCTGCTTTGCAAGTGCTTAACTGCGGTAACAATCATCTCACCGAGCTTAACGTGCAGGGCTGTGCCTCTTTGCGAAAGCTTGACTGCAGAAACAACAAGCTACCTGAGCTTAACGTGCAGGGCTGTGCCTCTTTGCGAAAGCTTGACTGCAGAAACAACAAGCTACCTGAGCTTAACGTGCAGGGCTTAACCTCTTTGCAAGAGCTTAACTGCTTTGCCAACAAGCTAACTGAGCTTAACGTGCAAGGCTTAACCGCTTTGAAAAAGCTTGAGTGTGGTAGCAATCAGCTCACTGCCCTCAACGTGCAAGGCTTAATCGCTTTGCAAGAGCTTAGCTGTGGAGGTAATAAATTCACCGAGCTTAACGTGCAAGGCTGTACCTCTTTGAAAGAGCTTTATTGCAGTGACAATCAGCTCACTGCCCTCAACGTGAAAGGCTTAACCGCTTTGCAAAAGCTTAACTGCAGAAAGAATCAACTTACTTCTCTTGATGTGCAAGGTTTAACCTCTTTGCAAGAACTTGGCTGCATCTTCAACAAGCTCACCGCACTTAACGTGCAAGGCTTAACCTCTTTGCAATGGCTTGACTGCTGTGTCAACCAGCTTAACGCCCAAGCGATGACAGAGCTATTAAACGCATTGCCAGCTCGTGAGGCAGGCGATAAGGCAGAGGCTACTCTTTACGCTGAGGCGACGGGCATCACCGAAGGCAATTGCAAAGACTACAATGCTCCGCCTGAACTAAAAGCCGCCTTTGATGGTGCAAAGAGCAGGAACTGGAAGCTACGGAAGTACAATGCAAGCGGAAACAAGGAAGACATTTAAGAGTGGCTAAGCCCACATCATCAGCAACTGCCCCTGCTCGAGGGTCTCGAGTGCCACTGCTCGAGGGTCTCGGGGCGTTCTATCTAAGGGTCTCGGGTCGCCTTATCTAATGGTCTCGAGTCGCCTTATCTAAGGCTCTTAGATCGTTCTATCTAAGGGGCTTAGATCGCTTTATCTAAGGGTCTCGATACGGGCGTATCGAGAGGTTCGATTCGAGCGAGTGTGCCTATCCCACTCGGGCGAGTGTGTCTGTCCCGCTCGGATCAGGGGTCGCGTCCCACTCGGATCAGGGTATGCGATCCGTTCGGATCAGACATGCCCACTCGAGCGAGTGTGCCTATCCCACTCGAGCGGGTGTGTTAGAGGCTTTTCATTATTTGAGAAAAGGCTAAAAAGAGAAAATATAAGCTAATAAGCTACCATTTTAGACCATTGAGAATAGATTTTAGTTATTCTCTAGCATTAATTAATGTAATTTTGTATTATAACCGGGTTTTGTTCTTAAAGAGGAGTAGTATGTATAAAGAAGTTAATCCTAAGGTTGATTTTGCTAGCCAAGAAGAAGAAATTCTTAGTTTTTGGGAAAAAAACGATGTTTTCAAAAAATCAATAGAAAATAGAAAAGATGCTGAAGAGTTTGTTTTGTTTGATGGTCCTCCTTTTGCCACAGGTTTACCTCACTTTGGGCATTTTGTGCCATGCACTATAAAGGACATAATACCTCGCTATAAAACAATGAAAGGTTATAAAGTGCCTCGTAGGTTTGGGTGGGATTGTCATGGTCTTCCTGTAGAAAATCTGATTGAAAAGGAATTATCTCTTAATTCAAAAACAGATATAGAAAAATATGGGGTTGCTAATTTTAATGAAGCATGTAGAAAAAGTGTCTTGCGTTATGTTGCTGAATGGAAAAAGACAATTACTAGACTAGGTCGCTGGGTAGACTTTGATGCAGATTATAAAACGATGAACCCTGACTATATGGAGTCTATATGGCATGTTGTTAAGTCTTTGTTTGAAAAAGATTTACTTTATGCAGGCCATTATATTCTACCTTATTGTCCAAGATGTTCTACTGTTCTTTCTAATCATGAGCTTAATATGGATGGTTATAAAAATGTGCAAGACCCCGCTATCACAGTTAAGTTTAAGATTTCAGGGAGATTAAAAGATTCAAAAGCAAGAGATTTAAGTTTTCCTGAAAACACGTTCTTTCTTGTTTGGACTACAACACCTTGGACATTGCCTTCAAATTTGGCTCTTGCAGTTGGAGGTGATTTTGACTATGTGTTAGTAGAAGAAGCAGGTTCTTACTACATTTTATTATCAACGCGTTTAGAAGCAGTTTTTCCAAATAAAAAAGATGAAAAACCTTCGTATAAGATAATCAGAACATTTAAGGGAAATGAGCTTGAAGGTTTGTTGTATGAGCCAATTTTCCCATATTTTTCTCATCTTAAGGCTAAAGAAGATGGAAAGACGATAGACGGAAACGTTGGAGCATTTAGAGTGTTGTGTGGCTCTTTTGTTACAACAGAAGATGGTACGGGTGTGGTTCATATGGCTCCAGGTTTTGGTGAGGATGACAATGCACTTTGTAAGAGTGTGGGGCTTCCTACGGTTTGCCCAATTGATGCGGAATGTAAGTTTACTAAAGAAGTGCCAGAATACGAAGGAATTTTTGTTAAAAAAGCTGACAAACAGATTATAGAGCGTCTTAAAGATGAGGATAAGTTATTTAAAAGAGATGCAATACTACACTCCTATCCTCATTGTTGGCGTTGTTCTTCTCCTTTGATATATAGAGCTATTGAAAGCTGGTTTGTAAATGTTTCAAAGATAAAAGAGACTATGATACGTGTCAATGATGAAATTCATTGGCAGCCACGTCATATAAAGAATGGACGTTTTGGGAAGTGGCTAGAAGGTGCTAGAGACTGGGCAATAAGTAGGAATAGATATTGGGGAAATCCAATTCCAATATGGAGATGTAAAGAATGTGGAGAAGTCCATTGTGTGGGAAGTAGAAAAGAGCTTGAAGAGCTTTCTGGTAAAAAAGTAACTGACTTACACAAGCATTTTGTTGATGATATTACATTTCCTTGTAAAAAATGTGGTTCATCCATGCACCGAATAAGCGAGGTGTTAGACTGCTGGTTTGAATCTGGGGCTATGCCTTATGCACAAAATCACTATCCTTTTGAAAAGAAAGAAGAGTTTGAAAAGAAGTTTCCTGCCGACTTTATTGCAGAAGGGTTAGACCAAACTCGAGGTTGGTTTTATACACTCACAGTCCTATCTTCTGCATTGTTTGAAAGTAAGGCTTTTAAAGCTTGTGTGGTTTCAGGTTTGGTGCTTGCAAAAGATGGAAAGAAGATGTCTAAGTCTTTGCGTAATTACACTGATCCAAATGAAGTGGTTGACTCCTTTGGAGCTGACGCTTTGCGACTTTTCTTAGTTAATTCAAGCGTTGTGAAGGCTGAAGACTTAAAATATACTGATGAAGGTATTAAGGATGTTTTGAAAGGAATTATTATTCCGTTTTGGAATAGCTATAGTTTTTATGTTACTTATGCAAATATTGACGGAATTTATAATCCTCAAATTTCAAAAGAGCCTTCATATTTTACAAATTTACTTGATAGATGGCTTCTTTCGATAACAGAAAAGTTAGTTTTGGATGTAACAAATGCTTTTGATGACTATGATCTTTCTGCAGCAATTCCAAAGATGGTCTCCTATATAGATCTTTTAAACAATTGGTATATTCGTCGCTCTCGCCGTCGTTTTTGGAAAAGTGAAAATGATGTGGATAAAATGCAAGCATATCAGGCATTATATGTAGCCTTAAAACGTTTTTCTTTGCTTTTTGCTCCTGTAGTGCCTTTTATTACAGAGATGATTTGGCAAAACTTAAAGTGTGAAGGGGAGCCTTTGAGTATCCACTTATGTGATTATCCTACTTATGATGAAAAATGGCGGGATGAGCAGTTGGAATTTAAGATGGAAACTGTTCAAAAGTGTATTTCTATGGGACGAAGTTTACGCTATCAGTTCAATCTAAAAATTAGACAACCACTAAAGGCGGTAGAAATTGTAACTAGAAACAAGAAAGAACAAACAGTCTTACTTGAAATGGAAGATAGCATCTTAGAAGAGCTTAATGTGAAAGAGGTTATCTTTCATGAGAGAGAATATGATATGGTTGATTATACTGCAAAGGCAAACTATAAGGTGCTTGGAAAAAAGCTTGGAAACCATATGAAAGAAGTTGCCAAAAAGATTGAAGGTTTTTCTTCGAGTGATATACAAGGTTTGCTTGATGGAGCCACTGTTGGTATTGAGACATCTGATGGATTGATTGAGATTACTCAAGATGAATTGATAATAAATAGGATTGAAAAAAACTCTCTTAAAGTGGTTAATGATGGCACTTTAACAATTGGACTTGATACGAAAATTACAGAAGAGCTTTTGTTGGAAGGTTATGTGAGAGATTTAGTGCGTGGTATTCAAAATCTGAGAAAATATTGTGATTTGCAAGTAACTGATAGGATTATTCTTTATGTTTATTATGATGAAAAATCAGAAGATTGTGCTTTGCTTGAGAAAGCTTTTAATACACATAAAGAGTATATTGCAAGCGAGACTCTTTCAACAGAGCTTTTTTGGGATGTAATCCCAAATGATGTTCTAGATAAAATAGATGTTGAAACTTCAGATCAGATGTGGAGTGTTGGGATTAAAAAACATGTATAAAGGCTTTCTTTTTAGTTTGTTTTTAAGCTTTTTATTACTGTCATGTGCCAGTGTCCCTCCTCGTGGCTCTTTTGCAGGAGCCACCATTATAGGAGAAGATTCTGATGTTTTTATATTTATTCCTGTGCAACATAATAAAGAACTCTTATCAAAGATTTTACCTGAGCATAAATATGTGAAAAAGGCTTTAGATAAAACTAACTTTTTATACCTTTCTTTAATGTTAAAAAACTTAGAAAATGTTGAAGCTGATGATGTAGTTGAAAAAAACGAAAGTCTTGAAGCTAATGAAGATGTGGAAGTAAAAGAAGAAAATCAAGAAATAGAAGAAAAAGTTTTAAATGATGAAATCTTGATTGAAGAAAATATAGAAGAAAAGGTTGAACAAAATGTTTTTGATCTAGTGAGTTATGATGTTTGTGCTGTAGGCTCTTATCCTTCTAAGTTGATTCAGTTTTTTTTGACTAAAAAAAATGGTTGGTTTCGTAAAAAAAGTGAGCAAAATTATACTTACTATCAAAAAGAAAATGAAGAGAAAAAGACTTTTTCATTTTTATCACTGCCCACGAAAGAACTAGCCTTGTTTTCATATAACATTGATAATGAAAATAAGATGAAAGAAGTTCTTGAGAGAGTGGATAGGCCACGTCCTGTTTATTTTGACGAAGATTTTGAAATGGCAATTCAACAGGGAAATCCTTCGAATGATATTTGTATTTTTGTTTCAAACTCTCATTTTTTTCTTTCAAAACTATTGGGAATAAATCTTGACTTACCAATAGAGAGTTTAAAAGTGTATTTGACTAGGGGTACATCAAGAAACAAAGAAATATATACTTATAGCATTATATTAAAGGTGAAAAATCTAACTGCTGGATTTGCTACGAGACTTTTGTTAAGTAAGTTATTAAAAACGCAGGTTCGAGTTAATGGGGATAAGATTGTGGTTGAAAATGCTAAGGTTTCAAGCGACAAATTAGTAGATATAATTCAAAAAGTCATATTCAAATAAATAGAAAATAGGGAGAAAGTTTTTATGCCTACTTATAAGTATATTTGTGATAATTGTGGAAGTAATTTTGAAGTGTTTCAAAAAATGAGTGAAGATCCGTTAAAGCACTGTTCTTCATGTAATACTGATAGTTTACGCCGTGTGCTTTCTGCAGGTCTTGCAATAAATTTTATTGGAAATGGTTTTTATGCAAATGATTCTAGACTAGCAAATAAACCAAAAGAAAATGGTTCACATTCATCCTCTTGTTCTTGCTCTAGCTGTTCCTCTTCTTCTTGCTCTTCTTGCAATAATGGAAACACCTAAGTTTTTTTGTGAAAATTGTGGTAATGAGGTAAAGCGAAATGCTCACCTTTGTCCACATTGTGGAAGAATATTTGCCTCTGTTAGATGCCCTTCGTGCAATTATTTTGGAACTTCTTCACAGTTTAGCAATGGTTGCCCAAAGTGTGGCTATGCTTTTCATTCTGCAAAAAAGGAAAAGAAAGAAAAAAGCTCTTCCCTAAAAAATACTTCTTATAAAGCCTATGACGATGCTTTACCTAAATGGGTATACTTTTTGGTTTTTGGTATTGTTTTTGTTGTAATAATGGCAATTCTATTTCATTGAAAATGTTTAGATTTAACTTGAAGGTAAGTTAGTAAAAAGCACCTAAAGCTGATGGTTTTTTAGACCATCAACTTTAAGTTTGAAGTTTTAAAAGTCAGCACCTTTTGGGAAGCGTGGATATGGAATTACGTCGCGAATATTGCTCATTCCGGTGACATAGGCAACACATCGCTCAAGCCCTAGACCAAAGCCTGAATGAGACACTGTTCCATACTTTCGTAAATCAATATACCACCAATAGTCTTCTTCTTTAAGTCCACATTCTTTTATGCGTTGTAATAAAATATCATGGGAATCCTCTCTTTCAGAGCCTCCGATAATCTCTCCTAAACCAGGAACCAACACATCCATAGCCCTAACAGTCTTTCCATCTTCATTTAGTTTCATATAAAAGGCTTTTATTCCTTTAGGATAGTCCGTAACAATGAGTGGACACTTAAACACTTCTTCGGTTAAAAATCTTTCATGCTCACTTTGTAAGTCAACTCCCCAAGAAGGTTTATATTCAAACTTATTTTCGTGTTTTTCTAATTCTTTTATTGCTTCTGTATAGGTGATCCTACCAAACGGAGAGTTGAGAGTTTTATTTAACATTTCAATTAAGCCAGGCTTTATTCGCTCATCAAAAAATTTTAAGTCTTCAGCACAATAAGTTAAAGCATCATTTAATAGATATTTGATAAAGTTTTCAGCCAAATCTGCATTGTCTTTTAGATGAAAAAATGCCATTTCAGGCTCTACCATCCAAAACTCAGCCAGATGTCTTGTTGTGTTTGAATTCTCTGCTCTGAAAGTAGGTGCAAAGGTATAGATTCGAGAAAGAGCTGTGGCATATGTTTCTCCTTCCATTTGTCCTGAAACGGTGAGGTTTGCCTTTTTTCCAAAGAAATCTTTTGAATAGTCAAGAGAAAAATCATTTGCTGAAATTCCGCTTTTAATGGACGATTTTACAATTTCTTCAAGGTTGAGCGTGGTTACTTGGAACATTTCTCCTGCCCCTTCGCAATCTGAGGCTGTTATGATAGGTGTATGCACATATTGAAAGCCATTTTCTTGAAAAAAAGTATGGATTGCATAAGATATTCTACTGCGAACACGAGCTACAGCTCCAAATGTGTTTGTTCTAGCACGTAAATGTGCATTTTCACGTAAAAATTCAAAGCTATGATTTTTCTTTTGCAATGGGTAGTCTTTTGGATCTGCTTCTCCATAAATTTCAATTGATGAAGCTTGCACTTCCATAGTTTGCCCTGCACTAGGAGAAGGTTGCAAAGTGCCTATAACTTTGCAAGAACATCCAGTACTAACCTTCTTTAAGACTTCTTCGTGGCTTTCATCACCTCGCTCAAAAGCTATTTGAATGGATGTAAAACACGAACCGTCATTAACTTGCAAAAAGACAATATTTTTTGCTTCACGTTTGGTTTTAACCCAACCTTCAACAACTACTTTCTGCCCTTTTGCCTCGGCTTTTAAGATATCTTTAATTAATGTCATAATACTCTATACTATATCACACTAAAAATATTCAAACAAGGCGGTTTTGCCCATGTCTTTGCTAGTCTAAAACCTAAGCTACTTTTAGACATTGATATAAGAAGGTCAATAATTTATACTAGGATGAATATTAGCCGATACCGGTATGTAGATTTTTCAAAGCTATTGTTGCGGGAGGACTAGAACGTGAAAGATTTAAAAAGAGCAAAGACACAAGAAGTGCATGAAAGGACAGGGCAAATTACTTTTTATTCAAAAGAAACTATTAAATGTCCTGTATGTGAAACTAAGTTTAATAGAGAAGAACTACATTCAGGTGGTGGAAGATTAATAGCTGGAGATTTAACGGATGAATTGCGTCGCCTATACCAGCCTTCGGCTAAATACGGAGAGATATTTCCTTGTATATACCATTTAACTGTTTGTCCAAAATGCCTTTTTACAACATTTCCACAAGATTTTCTTACAATTGATAAGGATTTTGCTCATTTGTTATTTAAGGATGTTGAAAAACGCTACACACTGGCAAAACAATTGTTTCGTAATTTTGACTTTACTAAGTGCAGAACTATCTCTGAAGGAGCACTTTCTTATTATTTAGCCTTAAATTGTTATGAAGCTTTTGATACACGTTTTTCTCCAAGAATTAAACAAGCAATTTGTGCTATAAGGGCTGCATGGTTATTTAGTGAATTGGATAAAAAGAATAAAGCAGAAAACTATGGTTATGTTTCTTCAATGCTTTATAAAAAAGCGACTTTCTTATATAGATATGCAATCGATCTTGAAAGTACAGGCAAAGAAATGATTGCAGGTTTAAAATCCTTTGGTCCTGATATTGATAAAAATTATGGCTATGATGGTGTTATCTATATGGGGGCGTTACTTGAATATAAATATGGTCCTAGAGAAGATGTTGAAGCTAGGCATAAGCGAATGGAATATCAAAAATTTGCACTTGCAAAGATGTTTGGACTTGGAAAATCAACTAAAGAAAAACCGGGCCCATTACTCGAGGCAAGTAGAACATTATATGATAACTTAAAATTAGAGTTAAAAGAAGACGATTAGTCTTAGAACCTTCTTAATTTCTCATTAATATAATTATGGAAGAAACCTATAGGCAGAATGTACTCATTAAAGTTTCGTATGATGGGAGTAGCTTTAATGGATGGCAAAAACAAAAGAAACATGGAGTAGCTCTTGGTAAAACTATTCAAGAAACTTTAGAACAAGCTTTGAAAGCATTGCATGGTTATGCTATCAATACTGTAGCTGCTGGAAGAACTGACTCAGGAGTTCATGCAAGAGAGCAAGCTGTAAACTTTTTTACTAACATAAAAAGTATTAGTGCTAGTCAATTTCCTATAGCCATTAATTCTTTTTTACCTTCTACTGTTAGGGTAATGAAAGCTTTTTTTGTTAAAAATGATTTTAGTGCAAGATTTAATGCTCTTAGTAGAACTTATAGGTATTTTATTTTCCAAGGAGATGCTATATATCCACACCAAGTGCCTTATTGCTATCATATTAGAAAAAGACCTTCATTAGAGCGTCTTAATAGACTTGCAAGTGTTCTTTATGGAGAAAAAGATTTTTCACTTTTTGCTAGTTCAAGAGATGCTTCTATAAGTAAATCGAGATACATAAAAAACGCTGTGTTTTTTTTAGAAGGAAATTACCTAGTATTTGAGATTTGTGCAACATCTTTTTTGTGGAACATGGTGAGGTCTATTGTAGGAACTATATTAGACTACGAAAGAAAAGGATTAACTGAAGAGGATTTAAAGCTAGCTATAATTAAAAAAAATAGAAATTTAGCGGGAGTTACAGCTCCTTCAAAAGGACTTTTTTTATGGTCTGTAGAATATCCTAAAGATATATTTATTTAAGCGGAGTAATAACAAAATGAAAAAATATGTATGTTTTCTTTGTGCTTTGTTATGTTTTGCATGTTATAGAGAAGACTTTCAAGATATGAAACGAGAGGATTTATTCTCACTTTTTTATGGGAGCTTTGAAGATGATATAAACTTATCAAATATTTATAAAATTCCTAGTAATAGTGTTGATAGTCAAATTGTTATGAAAAAAGGTTTTTTTTATATTTCAAATCCTGGTGCTAAAAAAATATTAAAGTTAACATCTTTTGGTGATCTTTTGGCAGTATACTATAATGGCGAATATAGCAGAATACCTGATTTTAGAAATCAGGAAAACACAAATGTTTTGAGTACTAGAGAAGCTATTGAATATCCATTTAATTTTCCAACTTTTATAGTGGTGACAGATAATAAGAATGTCTATATAGTCGATGGTTTAACTGAAGATAGAATTGAATATGATTTACAGGATAATATCGGACTGAAAAATATTGTATTACATTTTGATGAAAAAGGTGAGTTTGTTGACTATATTGGTCAAGAAGGATATGGCGGTTCTCCTTTTCCTTCAATAGATGCCATATACTCAAATAATCAAGATGAAATAATCGTTGTATGCAAGGTTAATCAAAATGTTAGATTCTATTATTATAATAGTAAAGGGGGGTTAGTTCATAAATATTCTATTTCTCTTGAAACATTGCCTGAAGTATACAAAGAGAAAAGGGAAGTTTATATGAATATAGATCGCACAATTCCTATTAATGATTTTCTTTACGTAAAAGTTGATTATTATATTCAAGAAATAGACCATGTTTCTAATGTTAAAAAAGGAATTATATATGATAAAACGATGCTACATACTTTTAATCGAAAAACCAAAACTTATATAAAAAGTGTTGAGCTTCCATTTTATGAAGATAATGAGATAAGAAACGGAGATGTTATTAAGACTAAAAGAATATATGAGTTTATCGGAATGACTGAAGATGGAAAATGTTTTTTAATCACTCCAAAAAATGAAATATTCGCTCTTGCAATTTTTGATACAAAAGATAATAGAACCTATAAGCACAATCTAATAGTTCCATTAAAAACAATTTATAGTAATTTTTATGTTAGTAATGATGGTATGTTGTGTGCTTTGTTTGCAGATGAAAATGAAGTGAAGGTTTCAATGTGGCTATCTAATATGCTTACAAGGAAAAATTATGCAAGATGATCTATTTGTTGAAATAAATGATTCTTATCAAAATGACATTAATATTGAATTGCGTTATAGTAGAGAAAGAAGACTAGAACATGCTTCTAATAGCGTAAAACTTTTGCATTCGCCTAATTACATAACAAGGCAATCTTTTTTTTCATCTATATGGAGCAATAAAGGGCATAGATTTATTTTTATTGCTATTCTTATTTTAGCTTTCCTTAACCTTGCTCTTTTCTTTTATTATCATGGTTCTGGTAGGGGAAAAATAGATGGTATAAAGGTTGAAATGGAAACTTTTCAATATAATGGGGACATTTTAGTGAATGTGGTTTTTAGTGAAAGTAAAGCGAGTCAAAAAAATATAAAGGCGTATGCAAAAGGTTTGAGTGAAGATGGGCAGGAAATAGCTTTTAGTGAGACTCAAGCAATATATATTGGAGCTAAACTTATTTTGCATTTTAAGATGGAAAATAAGGGTATAAAAAAGATTGAAACTGTACTTTTAGTAGACGAAAAAGTTTTAAGTCTTTCTAAAAGAATATAAAGAGGTTGTTATGAAGGGTAATTTAAAACAATATGTTATGATTTTTTTAGGAGTAGTGATGATTGCAGTAGGTATTCATTTTTTCCTATTGCCTTCCCATCTTGCATTGGGTGGAGCTACTGGTATGGCACTGATTTTTTCAAAATTAATTTCAAATTTTGTAGTGCTTCCTGTAAGCTACTTAATTGTAATTGTAAACATTTTTTTGTTTGTGCTAGGTTTTCTAGTGATAGGCAATAGTTTTGGAATAAAAACTATCGTTGCAACTCTTTGTCTTTCTGGACTTTTAGCTCTTTTTGAAATGATTATTCCAATTCAAGAGCCTTTAGTTGATGATATCTTTTTGCAACTCATTATAGCCATCATGTTTTATGCGATTGGTGTAGGTTTAGTCTTAAACAATTATGCTTCAACAGGTGGAAGCGATATTATAGCTTTAATTTTACAAAAATATATAGGGATAGATCTTGGAATTGGCTGTCTTTTAACAGATTTTGTCATTACTCTTTCTATGGGACTTTTATATGGAGCAAATACTGCATTTTATTCTTTAGTTGGTGTTATTATGAATGGACTTGTTATTGATAAAACTATAAATGGTCTTAACTCAAGCAGATATTGTATAATCAATACTAACTGTCCTGACAAGGTATGTGATTTTTTGCTTTCTATGGGACGTTCTGCCAACATATATTCTGTCGTTGGAGCATATAAAAAGAATACACAAAGTGTTGTCCACACAGTGTTATCTCGTCGTGACTTTGTTAAATTAAAGGAGTTTTTATCCAAAAATGATGAAACTTCTTTTATGGTTGTAACAAATGCACACTCAGTATTTGGTTATCATTGGCGTGCAATAAAAGATTAAGGATTGTTATATGAAAAAGACTCTTTTATTTTTGTTTTGCATTTTCTTTGTTTTATTTTCTTGCGAAAAAACTGAAGAGATAGTTGAGACGAGAGATGAAGAAAAAGAAAGTTCTTTAAGAGAGCTTGATATGAAAGTATTGGTTATTTTAGGGCAAGATTATTATAAGAAGTCTAATATTTTAGACTGTTTAAATAGTGAATATTCAGCTTTGTCAATCAAAGAAAATGTAAGTTTGTTAGGCTATGATTCTTTTGAAATGAAAGACTTTTTAAGGCTTAAGGTGATAATAGAAAAGATTGAAGAACTAAAACCTTCTGTAGTTATTTCATTAGGATTGCCTGAAGGGGCAGGTAAATATTTATTGCAGGCTGTTAATAATGATAAAAGTATGGTAGTTATTTCTGCTTTTCCTATGGAAGAAATATTAAAACTTGAAGCTGCATCGGATATTGTCTTTGATTTTGAATTGCCAGATGTTTTATTAAATCAAGAACATGATTTTTATATTGCAGAATCTGAAGTTTCACTAGTTTTACTATCTTCATTTTTGGCAAGTGAAAGAATCAAAAAGCATGGAAAAAACTCTTCTGTCTTGCCAATTGAAGACGCAATAGAAGCTTTTAAGGAAGCAGAACAAAAAATGGAAGAGAAGATGGGATTTAATGTCTATACACTAAAACCATATATAGATTCGGATCTTGGAATGGCATCTTATAATTACATCATAATCTATAAAAGTGTAATAGAAGATGAAGAGTAAAAGATAATTAAAAAAGAGATAATGTTTAGTTTTCTATGAGCTTGATGTCTAGTGCAACATTTAGTAGATAGGTTTTTCCTTCTTCTGTCTTTAAGCTACGTACTATTTCATAGCCATCAAGCCGTACCCTGATTACATGGTTTCCATATGTTACGTGTGAAGAAAACGGTAGTTTAATTTTTTTATCATCAAGATATACAGTTGTGCTAGAAGGTCCTTCAATTGATAAAAAAGGAATAGTCGACTTTAAAAACACATCAACTACTTCTACTTTTCCTTTTTCAATTAGGCAAGAAATCATTTCGCCTTTATAGAAATGAGAGACTACTTGTATTTTATGTTGTCCGACTCTAGTCATAAATATCTTTGAAATGTCTTTAATATATTTATCGTCAACCTTAATTGCAACTTCTTTGTTTTCTTCAGTTTCTGAAGATTTTGGAGTATTGAAGCATGTGATAGGTGGAGGATAAATTATATTAAATTTGATACCACCAACATCTTGAAAAAGAGGTTTTAGTTTTATTTTAAGTTTCTCCTCTCTTCCTTCCTTTTTAGTTGTTTCAGAGGAGAATTTAATTAAAATTGGAGAAGTTTTTTCATTTAAAAAATATGGCAACACTTTCACTATATGTGAAGAAGATAGTTTTGACTTATCATCTATGGGAATTTGAAAAGTAAAAGTTTTTTTTGCCTGTACTTGTTGCTGTAGTGTCTCTTTTAGTATTAGGGGGTCTACATTACACTGTTTTTCATTTTCTTTTGGTAATTGTTGCAATGGATATAAAGAGCAAAAAAAAGTGCTATTAGCTTCTTGAAAGACTTCCATCTCAATACCTTTTAAAAAAGGTGTGTCCTCTACGGTTAAAATAAGAACATCGTCAATATCTAGATGACATTCAGTTTCATTTTTGTTTTCAGAATTAAAAGTGAAAATAGAAGCTTGATCGAAAGAAATATTCTCAGCTGAAAGATTGAATAAAAAGGAAAGACACAAAATTAAAAATACTTTTCTCATTTTCGTTTTTCTATAAAGGTTTGAGGGTCTTGAGGTACACCTTTAACCCTAATCTCAAAATGCAAATGTGGTCCTGTTGAAAGTCCTGTAGAACCTACCTCTCCTATTATTTTACCAGATTTAATCTTATCGTGCAAGTTTACTAGCACTTTACTTAAATGTCCATATAAACTTTCTTTTCCATCTTGATGAAGTAAGATGATATAATTGCCATAAATGCGACTATAACTGACTTCTTTAATTACTCCGGACGTACAGGCAAAAACAGGAGAACCTGTAGGAGCTGCTAGATCAATGCCAGGATGATATGAAGGTTTTCCTGTAAAAGGGCTAGCTCTTTTACCGAAAGATGATGTTAATATTCCACTTTCGAGTGGAAAGCGATATAAGGGGTGTAAAAGATATGCTCTTGTGGTTCCATCGAATGTTGCATTGGGAATGCAAAACACTTTTCTTTTTTCATTTTTTGATATTATATATATATCTATCATGGGTAAGATTTCTTTTTCCATCGCTGCTACAATCAAATTCTCAATAGGATTTCCAGCTTGTTCAGGTAAATAAAGAGCAGGCACAGTGGGTAAAAGAATGTAAGAGTCCGTTAGATCATCTTTTATGCTTTGAATTCTATTTATGGTTATTATGCCATCGTAAGGTATAGAACACCTTGCAGCTATTCTTATGATGCTATCATCTTTTTTTACTTTGTAGCGATAGAATTGGATTGGTAATTCTTCATTTAATATACCTCGAGCCAATGTACGTCTTGCAAGAAGTACATCATCACAATACTGCTTAAAAGCATTGTCAGAAATATTTAAGTCTTTTATTAAAGGATAGGTTTCAAAGTTTTCATTCGAAAATGCTAGTAGTGGAAATATAACTGCATAGAAATAAAATAAAGATTTTTTAATATTTGATTTCATATTTTCTTAATTTATCTTTTTAGCTTTCACTCCATTTTGTTAAAAGTGGAAAAATAATTATGTAGAGTAGGAAAGAGGTTAGAAATAAAATGATTGCAATCATCCTATAAAAATGAATAGTTAAAAAGACAGAAAAAGATAATGAAATAAGAATGTATGAGATTTTTAATAAAAAGAAAAAAAGCCTGCGTGGGGAAGATTTATAAGACCTTATCACTTGTCTAATAACCAAGAAAGTAAGTGATAAAAGAATGAAAAAAGAACACATGACTGTGTAAATCCCTTTATGCAAGGTTGCCAAATAAAACAATGGAAAGACCAAGGCAAAGCTTGCAATTACAGACAAACAGCATAATAAGAAAAAGTTAGCGAATTGTGAAAAAGATTTCTTATAGCTGTTTAATATCTTATTCATTCTAAAACTCCACGCAGGAAGCAATATCCACTAGTCTTCAGATATTGCGTTTACAGGACATACTCCTGCACATGAACCACAGCTAACACAAATGTCAGCTTTGATGACGTGTCTTCCGTCTTCTTCAAAAATAGCAGACACAGGACACTCAGCAGTGCAAGCATCACAATTGATGCAAGCGTTTGAAATTTTGTAAGACATACGCATACTCTCCTAATTGCACGTACTCAACGTACGCACTAAAGCCTTACGTAGTTAATGATAAAGGTAAATGCTAAAATAATCAAGCTATCGAATTGTATCATGTTAAATCTAACCGAAATAAATCCTGTGTATCACGTAAAAA
>JBQNBL010000031.1:0-17630 GCA_052169955.1 Treponema sp. | reverse complement strand
ATATGTCCTTTTGTGCGACACTACAAGATGAGCGAGCTGAAGGAATAAAAGAAGGGATACAAAAAGGAATGCAAAGAGGAATGCAAAGAGGGATGCAAAAAGGGATGCAAAAAGGAATACAAAGAGGTAGAAGAGAAGGAAATATTAACACAGCACGTAGGATGAAGAAAGCCAATTGTGATATTGCTTTTATTAAGGAGATGACTGGGCTTAGCCAAAAAGAAATAGAAGCACTATAGATATTTATTGCTATTGTTACATTAAGGATTAAAACATTCCCCTCTTCCTCATTACCGATTTTTTTATATAATGAACTTATGCAACTTTTAGAAAGTCAAAAAGTGTATGAAGTATTCAAAAGACTGAACAAAAACAACCCGAACCCCGAGTCGGAGTTAAAATGGAAAAACCCCTATACTTTGCTGGTTGCAGTAGTTCTTTCCGCACAAGCCACAGACAAAGGAGTCAACAAGGCAACAAAAGAGCTCTTTGAAATTGCCTCAAGCCCTCAAAACATGCTGTCTCTAGGGCTTGAAAAGCTCGAAACAATGATTAAAACCATCAACTACTACCCCACAAAAGCCAAAAGAATCATAGCATTAAGCGAAATGCTAATAAAAAACTTCGACAGCCAAGTCCCCAAAACTGCACAAGAATTGCAAACATTACCCGGCGTCGGAAGAAAAACGGCAAATGTCCTCTTAAATGTGGCATTCGGTCTGCCGACCATAGCCGTTGACACCCACGTCTTGCGCCTTTCCAACAGGCTCACTCTTTCCCTTTCTTCAAAACCCCAAGCGGTAGAAGAAGACTTGAACAAAATAGTACCCGATGTTTTTAAGATGAAAGCCCACCATCACTTAATTTTGCATGGCAGATACGTGTGTAAAGCAAAAAAGCCCTCCTGTGAAACTTGCTTTTTATCCGACCTCTGCCCTAAAAATATTTAGTATACTTAGAATTCTAAGCTTATTTTTTCAGAAAAACTTAACTCACTAGCTAATTTGCTTATCAAAAGTAAGCATTCTTATAAACTCATTAATAAACATAAAAAACAAATTTAGTATTCAAAAAATAATATGCTCTGGATATATTACATCCAAAGGTTTAGCTTTTATGGAAGCTCTTTCAATAATGCAAAAAAGTTCTCGAATATTCCCAGTAAATACATGATTTTCTAGCTTTAATATAGCTTTATTAGATATTTTAATTTTAAGCTTTTCAGCATAAAATTCTGATAAAGTTCTTATATCTATTTTCCTCTCTCGTAATGCTTGTATTTCAAAACTTAAAACTTTGATTCTATAATACAAATCTTGACGAAATAACCCCTTATCCACCATTTCACCTAAACTACGGTTAGATGCACATATAAGCCTAAAATCTACATATTTTTCAGCATTTTCTCCTATGCTCCTTATCTTATGCGTTTCCAACACCCTAAGTAACTTCATTTGCACGTTTAATGACATATTCTCAATTTCATCCAAAAACAGTGTTCCGTTATGAGCTTCTTCTATTAGTCCCTTTGTATTTTCATATGCTCCTGTATAAGAGCCTTTTTTGGCACCAAAAAGTATTGACTCAACTAATTCTTCTGGAATAGTACCAATGTCAACAGTTATAAATTTTTCATTTTTTCTATTAGACAAATTATGTATTAGCTTAGCAACTTTAGTTTTTCCGCAACCTGTTTCTCCTGCTAAAAGAATTGAGCTATTATTCCTAGCTACAGTTGATATAAACAATCTTAAATCTTCTGCATTTTCACTTTTACCAATTAGTGAATCATATAAAACATGAATATCTTCTTTTTTATTTTCTATTTGCTCTGGTAAATTATTTAGAGTATCAATAAAACTATCTATATTTTTCTCTAAACAAATTGCCTCCGTTATCCTGTAAGATACAAAACGTTCAACAATAAATAGAGATTCATTTGAAATCTGAAAATCAGAAATTAAAAAAACTGGTATTTTATCATACAATGCTTTAATTTTGCTAAAAAAATCTATAAAACTAATCAATAGTGTATCTATATCAAATGCGATAAATCCTATATTACCTGAAATTATAGCTTTTGATAGAACATGCATATTGGTAGAAAAATGTAACAAATATTTAGAAGATAACTTAGTTTTTATTTTTTCCTTATACTTTTCAACATTGTTAGATATTATTAATCCCGTTTTCATAAATCCCTCCCAAATATACGTAATTATAAACATCAATATGTAATTTTTTGCATATATATTTTATTTCGATATATTTTAAAAATCTATTAGTATTTTTTATATTATTTTATATTTTTGACATCATAGAATAATTATCACTATTAATTTTGAATAATGGGAAAAAAATGGTTTTTACTTCTACTTTATAAGATATTCATAAAAGAGTTTGCAAGGTGATAACTTAGATACAATTCACCTACTATTTTTTTAGTTTATGATGTTGTAGAATAACAAATATTCAATCAATTATTTAAATCAAGGAGTAGTTTATGTCTTGTATTCATGTTACTAGTGAAATTGGTGTTTTAAAAAAGGTTATGTTGCATAGACCATCAAATGAATTACTTTTACTTACACCTGAAAGCCTAGAGGAGCTTTTGTTTGATGACATTCCATTTTTAAAAATTGCACAAAAAGAACACGACAATTTTGCAAAAGTATTAAAAGATAATGGTGTTGAAGTTTTATACCTTGAAGATCTAGTGGCAGAAGTTATAAAAAATAAAGAAATAAAAACTGCATTCATTGATGAATATATAAAAGATGCTGACCTTTATTCTGAAGAATATAAAGAAAAAGTTAAAGATTATCTAATGACAATAAGTGATGAAAAAAAACTTATCCTTAAAACAATGGAAGGTTTTAGAAAAAAAGATGTCACACAAGGTTCTTCTAGTCTTTTTGATCTTGTGGGAGAAGAAAATGATATTCTTATTAAACCTATGCCAAATTTATATTTTACTAGAGATCCTTTTGCTTGTGTGGGTAATGGTGTAAGTATCAACACGATGTATTCCAGAACAAGAAAAAGAGAAACGATATATGGAGATTATATTTTTAGATATCACAAAGATTATAAAAATCAAGTACCTTTTTATTATGATAGACATAGCCTACCAAGCATAGAGGGAGGAGATATACTAAACTTAACAAAAGAAACTATTGCAGTAGGTCTATCTCAAAGAACTACTGCCGTAGGAATAGATACATTTGCAAAAAATATTTTCTCAAACGAAAATGAAATAAAAAATATTTTAGTTTTTGAAATACCTAAAAAAAGAGCATTTATGCATTTAGATACTGTTTTTACGCAAATTGACTATGATAAGTTTACAATACATCCCGGCATTTTAGGACCATTGAATGTTTACAACATAGAAAAGAAAGGAAAAGGAGAATTTGATATTTCTCACTTTGACACCACATTAGAAAAGATTTTAGGCAAATATTCCACAGCCAAAACAGTAGAACTCATAAAATGTGGAGGCGAGGATTCTCTTATTTCTGAAAGGGAACAATGGAATGATGGCTCTAATACACTTTGCATAGCTCCCGGAAAAATCATAGTTTATGAGCGAAATGAAGTAACAAATGAAATCCTAAATAGTAAAGGTCTAAAAGTGATTGAATTGCAAGATTCTGAACTTTCTCGAGGACGAGGAGGTCCTAGATGTATGAGTATGCCTTTCTATAGGGAAGATATAAAATAAATATTTTTTAATCCAATATTATCTTAGTAACTCAAATAATAAAAATGAGTTTAGGCAGTGGAAGTTTAAACTCTTGTATTTATAAAAAACTATAATTATAATGCACGGAATATGGAAGAAGGTATCTTCCAAAATATATTAGAGGGAGTTTAAGAAATGAAAAGTTCTTGTAAATTTTTTACTTTTGTATTTGTTTCCATGTTGTTTTTCTTTTCATGTTCAAAAGAAGGGGCTAGTAATACTGAGCTAGCACTTACTGAAACTGAAGAAAAAGAAAACTGGAAGTCTTTAACAGAAATCGGCTTTAAGGTTCACATGCCACAAGAGATATCTAATAAAAAAGATAATGTGAGTGTGCGTGTTATTGGAGATGAAGATGACGAAACTTCTCCAATATACAAGGGCTATCTTTATAGATATGTTTCGGACAGAACAAACAAAGACTACGATGATATTGTCCAAAATGGAGATATGACTGATGATGAGAAAAGGCAAAAAGTTAGAGAGGAGATTGTTCCTCGCATAAAAGACATCTTTGCACTCGTAACATTGCGTACATCACTTATAACAGAAGAAAATCCTGTTACAAAAATATTAAATACCAATGATATTACTGTATTAAGAAAGACTAATGAATACACTCAAGTAATAGCTTTTGATGAAGGTGTAGATTTAGCTATGCTTTCAGATGATGAAAAAACTCAATATCAAGATTTAATAGCAATTTCAAAAAAGATCACAGAGGGAGCAAAAGTTGCAAATCCTGTTCCTAGAAAAGCTTCACTACAATCAATACAAGGTTTGACATTCAAAACTACAGATTTAAATGGCAACGAAGTAACCCAAGAAATATTCAAGAAAGCTGATGTTACAATGGTTAATATTTGGGCAACATGGTGTCCTCCTTGTAAAGCAGAACTTCCAGATATCGGAAGGTTGGAAAAAGCATACAGAGAAAAAGGTTGTGCTGTTGTAGCAATTTGTTCAGATGTTACGGATGAAGATGATTCTGCTTTGGAAGATGCTAAGGAGATAATCAAAGACTCCGAGTGTGATTTTGTCGTTTTAAGAAAAAATGCTTCTTTGGATACCATCTATGATAACATTCAAGCATATCCTACCACATTGTTCTTTGATAAAAATGGAAATGTTATAGGAAATATAATCATTGGTGGAAGAAGTGAAGAAGATTTTGGTAAAGCCTTTGATGAGTTACTATCAAAAGTAAAAAATTAATGAGTGCAAAAGTTTTAAATATTTTACGATTTTCTTTTATTACGTTAGCTTTAATTGCCCTATATATAGGTATTACCGACGGGCAGGTAAAGAGTGTCTTTATCAAAGCTATATATATATGAATGGAGTGTATAGGACTTGGGTAAGTCTTCTAAACAAAAAACGTTAAACAAAAAGCGTCATTATATTCAAGCACTTGGCTTTATTGTAACAAATGCTCATATGCGTGGCTTTTTTAATGGAGAGCTATATCAGGGAAGTATAAAAAAAATGTGCTTCCCTGTTTTGAATTGTTATTCGTGTCCTGGAGCTATTTCAGGATGTCCCATAGGTTCAATTCAAGCTACAATCAATAGTAGTAGAATGAAGCCTCCTTATAAATTTCATCTTCCGTATTACGTTGTAGGTCTCACGGCTCTTTTTGCAATAGCTATGGGGCGTTTTTATTGTGGATATGTATGTCCTTTTGGCTTTTATCAAGATTTATTAGATAAGATACCTGTTAAAAAGATTAAAGTTCCGCATAAACTTGATAATGTTTTAAGGTGGATGAAATTTGTTTTTTTAGGGGTTGCAGTATTTCTTTTACCTTTTTTTGTGCCATACTTTTTTTTAGGCAAGTATGCCTATCCATTTTTTTGCAAGTATGTTTGTCCTCAAGGAGTTTTAGTTGGTGCTATACCGCACATAATTTATGACTATTTTATGCGCGATGCAGAAAGTAGGCAGATATTACCACTTTTGCGTTATCTTTTTTTGAACAAATTTGCAATATTTATAATCATAAGTGTTGCATGTATGTTCATCTATAGGCTTTTTTGTAGGTATATTTGCCCACTAGGAGCTTTTTTGGGACTTTTCAATCCTATAAGTATTTATAGATTTAAAATAAATGATAAATGTATTCATTGTAATAAATGCCAAAAAGCTTGCAAAATGAATATTCCTGTTTTTAGAGTGCCTAATAGTTTTGACTGCATAAGGTGTGATGAATGCATTAAAGCATGTCCTGTAAATGCTATCGAAAAGGAATATCCTTTTTCTACTTTTGTTAACAATTCTGCCATTTTTAAAAAAGCTAATTTTAAGAAAAAAGAAATAACTAAGATTGACTTACACAATATAAAAAAATGATTTCATAGAAATAGGCATTCAAAAAGCTATTTCTATGAATATCTTGAGAGTTTTTTATAATTTGTAGTAATATAACGGAATAGAGGTGGTTATAAAATGGTTGTTTTATCTGTAGGTGGATCTATTGTTTCTCCTGGAAATCCTGATATTGAGTTTGTGATAAACTTTGCTTCAGTAATTAAAAAGTATCTTTCTAAAGACGAAAAGCGAAAAGTTATTCTAACTATAGGTGGTGGGGGCATAGCTCGCTCCTATATCACTAGTTACAAAGAAATTAGAATGGGGCTTTCACTTGAAGCTTCTTCGTATGATGGAGACATGATAGGCATAATGGCAACAAGACTTAATGCAGAACTCATAAGAGCAACCTTCGCTGAATATTCCCCTCAACCTGTTGTTTATGATCCTACTGCAATAGAAGAATTTGAAGGACGCATTCTTATAGCAGCTGGTTGGAAACCTGGTTTTTCTACAGACACTGATGCCGTTATTCTTGCAAATAGATTTTCTAGTAATATGGTTGTAAATCTTTCCAACATCACAAAGGTATATACTGCTGATCCAAAAAAAAATCCAGATGCAAAACCAATAGATAAAATTAGCTGGGAAGATTTCATAAAAATGGTTGGCACCAAATGGGAACCTGGTAAAAATGTTCCTTTCGATCCAATTGCAAGCCTTAAAGCACAAGAAGCTGGCATCAAAGTAATATGTGCTAATGGAAAAGATATAACAAACTTAGAAAATATTTTAGAAAATAAAGACTTCATTGGTACTGTTATAGGGTAGAAATATCTAATGAAAGATTATTACAAAATATTAGAAACAAACAAAAGTGCATCTCAAGAAGAAATTAAGCAAAAATATCGAGAACTAGCAAAGAAATGGCATCCTGATGCTAATGGAAATAGTAAAGAGTCAGAAGAAAGATTTAAAGATATAGCTGAGGCATACTCTGTTTTATCCTCACCTGATAAAAAAAGGGAGTATGATGAGTCTATCTTTCAAAATTCTTATACAAGAAGAAGCCAAGGTACTTACCAAAACTCTTCATGGAATACGGAAGAAGAAACTCCATTTTACACATTTTATTACACTTCAAATAAAAGTAAAAAGAAAAATGAAAACTCTGGTTCTATAGTGAAAGGATTATTTCAAATTGTTGTTGGAATTGTACTATTTCGACTCCCAGGTTTTTTTCCATTTCTTGGTATTTATTCCATTTTCTCTGGAATTATAAATATAAAACGAGTAATAAAACTGATGTTTTAATCTTTTTTTTCTTTAAGTTTTCTTAATTTTTTTGCCGATAACTTAGGGTAGGTCTTTGTGGGGCGTGTTCTTTAGTGATATCCTTAAAAGACATCCGGTATCACCAATTGATACTGCCTTACGTAAGATGCTCTTTCTTTGAGGCTATTCCTAAAAAGAATAGCCTCATCTTTTTATAATAATCAAAATACATCATTTTAAGAAAACTCATTGGAAGGCGGTCGTATTCACGACCGCAACATGTCAAGCCCTAAAGGGCTTGCGATGAGTGGAAATCTATTGGAAGGCGATCGTATTCACGACCGCAACATGTCAGAGGCTTTCGCCTCTGCGATGAAAGGAAATTTTATTGGAAGGCGATCGTATTCACGACCGCAACATGTCAAGCCCTAAAGGGCTTGCGATGAGTGGAAATCTATTGGAAGGCGGTCGTATTCACGAGTGCAAAATGCACAGTTTCGCATATGCAAACTGTACAGTTTGCGATGCCTAAATAATGCAGTTTCGCATAACGAAACTGTACAGTTTAGCCTGAGTACATTAGCTAAGGTTCAATCATAACACTAGCTAATGTACAAATATAACATTAGCTAAGGTACAGATAGTACTTTAAGTTGATACAAGAAATGTTTAAAATATAGCAGAAACTTGCAATAAAAAAATAAATAAGCGTTCCATAAGATGTTTTTTTATAAGAGAAATGTAATAAACTAGAAAAAATAAAAGTTTTCATAAAGTCAAATTATTATAATATTTTTTGCCGATTAGTAAAATATAAAATCAACTATACAGCAAAAAGCCAAGTGAGTTTTTTAGATACAAAAAAAAATAAATACATTGCTCAAAACTTAAAAGAAACAATACAGTTCCAAAACAAATAAAAAGGAGTTTTTGATGATTTTTATTTATTATCCTAAATGCACTACATGTCTTAAAGCAAAAAAATGGCTTGATAATCATTGCATTAATTACACAGAACGACACATTAAAGAAGATAAACCTTCAGCCCATGAATTAAAAACATGGCATCAAAAAAGTGGATTACCTCTTAAAAAATTCTTTAATACCAGTGGATTAATTTATAAAAGTTTACAACTTAAAGAAAAACTAACTAACATGACTAACGATGAAATGTATAATATTTTAGCATCCGATGGTATGCTTGTTAAAAGGCCTTTAATTATTATGCAAGATAAGATTTTAATAGGTTTTAATGAAAAAGAATGGGAAAAAACCATTATTTAGATTAGATAAATTTAGTTCAATAGTTCTTTTAACTATCAAAAATATACTAGATCTTCCTTAGCCTACAAAGACTCACCCTGTAATTGACTTAACTTTATATTTGGTTATACAATCAATCTTATTATGAAAGACAAGATAATAGATGACGCAATTAGACGCGTTCCTGATTTCCCCAAAAAGGGAATTTGTTTTTACGACATTACTGGAATACTAATACAGCCTGAAGTGTTTAATTATTGCATAAACAAAATGATTGAGATTTGCAAAACACTTGATATTGACGCTATAGCTGCAATAGAGGCTAGGGGCTTTATTTTTGCTTCTCCTATTGCACAACAACTAAACCTTCCATTAATACTAGTAAGAAAAAAGGGAAAGTTACCAGGTGAAGTATACCAAGCTTCTTATTCACTTGAATATGGAAAAGCAAGTATCGAAGTGCATAAAAGTGATATAAAGAAAGGGCAGAATATATTAGTTTTAGATGACTTAATCGCAACAGGTGGCACCTTGAATGCTACAAAAACTGTAATAGAAGAAGGTGGGGCTAAGGTAAGTGCCTTTTTAGGTGTTATAGGTTTGCCATTTTTAAATTATAAGAATGTACTAAAAAATGTACACACACTAATAGAATTTGATAGCGAGTAATGGAGACATCTTATGTTAGAAAACTCTATCCAAGCAAAAATTGAAAACTACAAAAAGTATGAAAAAAGCCCAACTTTCCTAAAAGATTTAGAGGAATTACTATCAAAAAATGATGAAAAAGATATATATGAAAGATTTTATACGGACTTAGAGTTTGGTACTGCTGGGCTTAGGGGAATGATTGGAGCAGGAACAAATAGAATGAACTCTTATGTAATTGCTAAGGCAACACAAGGGGTTTCAAATCATCTAATTAAAGAATTTCCTCTCCTTGCAAAAGAAGGAAAACTTAAAGCAGTTATTGCCTATGATTCAAGGTTTAATTCAGCTGAATTTGCAAAAATGGCAAGTTTAATATTTGCAGGAAATGGAATAACTTGCTATCTTTTTTCTTCTATGCGAGCAACTCCAGAGCTTTCTTTTGCTATAAGAAAGTTAGGTTGCCATACAGGTGTTGTAGTTACTGCCTCACACAATCCACCTGAATATAATGGATATAAAGCATACTGGAGCGATGGAGTGCAAATTACCAGTCCTCATGATGAGGCTATAACAAAAGAAGTATTAAATGTTGCGAAAATTAACTCAATTGATGAAGAGAAGGCTATTCAAAAAGGTTTATTAAAGATTATTGATGAAGAAATTGATAAGCCATACATAGAATCTCTTTTAAGTTTAGTCACAGAAAAAGAAGCAATTAGTAATGTGAAAGATAAGTTAAAGATTGTTTATACGCCTCTTCATGGTGTTGGAGCAAAGTTTGTAGAAAAGGTATTAGAAGATTTTAATGTTTTTACAGTACCTGAACAAAGAGAAGGGAATGGAAGTTTTCCAACAGTTGAATATCCAAATCCAGAAGATCCAAAAGCACTTAAATTAGCAATAGAATATGCGAAAAAAGAAAATGCAAACATAATAATGGCAACAGATCCTGATGCTGATCGTTTTGCTTGTGGATTAAAAGATGATGAAGGAAATATAAAGTTATTAACAGGTAATCAAATTGGAGTACTTTTCTTTGACTATCTATGTCAAACAAAGATAAAAGATGTTTCTTCCCCCTTAATTATTCGCTCAATTGTGAGCACTCATATGGTAGATGAAATTGCAAAAAAACATGATGTGAAAGTAATTGAATGCTTAACAGGTTTTAAATGGATTTGTGGCATAGCAGAAAAAGAAGAGACTAGGGGAGAAAACACCTATATTTATGGTTTTGAAGAGAGTTTTGGGTTTAACTTTGCAAATGGAGTGCGAGATAAAGATGGCATTGTAGCTTCTCTTCTTTTTGCAGAACTCACGTCTTATTGGCTTTCTAAAGGAAAAACAGTTTTAGAAAGACTTGAAGAGCTTTTTAATGAGTATGGTTTTTTTATGGAAAAAACTATAAACAAGACATATCCGGGCTCTGAAGGTGTCAAAATCATGCAAGGCATTATGAAAAGGGTAAGAGAGAAAAAACTTTCTCAAATAGCTGGAGTAAAAGTGCTAAAAATTAAAGATGTATTAGAAGGATATGAATATTTAATTGATGGAGATAAAAAAGATAAAATAGAATTACCCAAAAGTAATGTGTTACAGTATTTTATGAAAGATGGAAGTGTGATAAATTTGCGACCTTCTGGTACAGAACCAAAGATAAAGGCTTACATCATCTATAGACAAGATTCTTACAAGACCAAAGAAACAGCTGAAAAGAAAGTTAATGAATATGAAGCATTTTTAATGTCTCTTTTAGGAGAGAAATAATGAGTAGTTATGATTGGATATCTGTTGTTTATGATCAGGCAACGTTTGTAGCTTTTGATACAGAAACTACAGGTTTAAGACCAGATGAAAACAAAGTTGTAGAGATAGGAGCCGTAAAGTTTAATAAAGAGGGGATTATTTCTCGTTTTAGTGTATTAATAAATCCAGAAATGCACATGCCTGAAGAAGCTACAGCTGTCAACCATATCACAGATGATATGTTAAAAGGTCAGCCTATTTTTAAGGATGTTGCAAGGGATTTTTTACGATTTATTCAAAATTCTATATTGGTAGCTCACAATGCATCATTTGATATCAATTTTATAAACACAGAACTTAAAAATTGTAAAATAGGACATCTTACAAATAAAGTAGTAGATACGTTAATTTTTGCTCGTGAAGTATTTCCACGTCTTGATAGTTATAAATTACAAGATTTAGCTAAGAAATTTGAGATTGTAGCTTTTGAAGCTCATAGAGCAGAAGATGATTCTAGAGTTTGTATGGAGTTTTTTAACAAGGCAGTAAGTCATTTTATTGAGGCAAATCAAGAAATGATCCCTCATTGGAAAAGCCAAACCAATATAGAAGATTACTTAAAAACTGAAATGCCTGAAACCGAAATTGATGGTTTTGCACAAAACTTATTTTAATGTTACAATCAGAAAGGTGTTATTGATAACATAAAAGTGAGGTTAGGAATTATGAAAAAGACAATTATTTTAAGTTGTTTATTTTTTTCTTTGTTGCAATTTTTTTATGCAAATGATACATCTTTTTCTTCAACTGAAACAAAAAATGAATATATTATATCTCCTTCTATAGGTTTTGCCTCAATTGGTTTTAATACAGGACTAGATTTTATGTATCGTCATAGGACAGGTTTTTTAGTTTTATGCAATCTTGATATCTCTATTCCAATAACAGCAATGGGAGGTATTGTAGGTGGTGGAGAGCTTTTATTTGGTTATTCAATTAAACGTAACAACTTGTATGTAGGTTTTAGTGGAGGATTTTGGGGCGGAGGAGGAGAGTCTTTCCAAGGATATGAACTCTCTTATAAATATGCTCCATCAGGAAAGATAACCATGACTCATTATCCTGCATTTTTTAATTTTTTTGCTATTAGAAATGATTACACTTACTTTTTCACTCAGAGAATAGGAATTACAGCTTCCCACTCTTATGGAATAGGAATACATGCAGGACCTTGGATAACATTTGAATTACTTACTATGTTTGGTTTTATGGGGAAAGTTGGGGTTGCTATTAGAGTATGATGGATTTTCAAAATCCTTTTACACCAAATATTTTCTATAGCACTCAACCTATATTGCCAGTTTTTGAAGATGGCAATGTTTTGTTTGTAACTGATACTAACACTCTTAAACTTTTTCAAAAATCAACAGGTTATTCTTCTAATCTACATCTCTGTGTTATAGAAGCTGGAGAAGAACATAAAAATCTCGAAACAGTAGAAAAAATATTAGAAATGGCTGTTAAGCATAAGCTAGACAGAAACTGTACCTTTGTAGGTGTTGGAGGTGGGGTTCTAACTGATATGGTAGGTTTCGCTTCTTCGATATATATGAGAGGGGTAGCGTCAATATTAGTGCCAACAACTTTACTTGCAATGGTGGATGCTTCCATTGGTGGAAAAACAGCTATTGATTTTCGTTCTTATAAAAACCTTATAGGCTCTTTTAATGCAGCAAAAGCTATATATATTTGTGAAAAAAATCTTGAAACACTTCCTAAAAATCAATATTACTCAGGTTTCGGAGAACTTCTAAAAATTGCATTAATAAATCGACCTAATTTATATCAAAAAATAGTTAATAACATCACATTTTTTCTTAATTGTGGTATGTCGGTTGAAATTATAAAAGAAGCGATAGAAGGAAAACTTGAGATAGTTAATCAAGATTTTTATGAAAAAAAAGGCATTAGGACATATTTAAACTTTGGGCATACTTTTGCTCATGCATTAGAAGCTGTTTTAGACTTTAAAGACATAACACATGGGCAGGCTGTTGTTTGGGGGATTCAAAAAGCACTAAAATTTGGGAAAATGCTTGGTAAAACAAACAAAAAATATGCAGATGAAGTTTTGTTTCTTACAGAAAAATTAAATTACAAAGAAAGTATTATAGATGAAAGATTAAAAAATGTAGTAAAAAAAAGAGATTTTGCCAGTTTTTTAATCGAAAAGATGAAAATGGATAAGAAAAATCAAAATAATAAAATTAGGTTAGTTTTGCAAGAAGATTTAGGAAAATGTTTTTTGTATGAAACAACTGATGAAGAGCTTAAAGAGGCGTTTTAGTGATATACTTAGACTGGGCAGCCACTGCAAAACCAAATGAAAAATTAATACTAGATGCTTGTAAGGAATCTTATCTTTATTTTGCCAATCCATCTTCTATCCATGCTGAAGGAAGAAAGGTAAGTGAATTAAAAGAAAAACTGAGATGTAACATTGCTAGTCTTTTAGGAGCAAATAGTAAAGATATTTTTTTCACATCTGGAGGAACTGAGGCAAATCAGATTATTATCACATCACTACTTAATCATCCATTTAAAAATGAAATTTTAACATTAGAAGGGGAACACGCATCTTCTAGCCAAATGTTTAAATCAATGAAAGAAATTGGCTATAAAATAAACACATTATCTACACATAAAGGGTTTATAACTCCTGAAGAAGTATTAAAAAAAATCACAGAAAAAACAGCTTTAGTTTCTATCATGTTAGTAAATAATGAAACAGGATTGATTCAACCAATAAAAGAAATTGCTAGCGCACTAAAGACAAAAATGCCTGATATCCATTTTCATAGTGATATGGTGCAGGCATTAGGAAAAATCCCAATAAATCTAACTGAATTAGCTGTTGACTCTGCAAGTTTTTCAGCTCATAAGATAGGAGCCATGAGAGGAGTAGGCATTTTATATTTGAAAAAAAAGGTTAAGCCTTTTTTACTTGGCGGTGGGCAGGAAGCTGGCTTTAGGGCAGGAACTGAAAATATTGCAGGAATAATTAGCCTTGAAAAATGTTTAAATGAATGTAGTATACTTATGGAAAAACAATTAGAAAAAGCTAGGGAATTAAGTGATTTTTTAATTAAGGAATTAAAAAAAATAGATGGAGTTGAGTTTTTACCAAATGCTAGAGAAGAAAAAAAACTTAAGTTTTCTCCTTATATTATTAGTTTTTATAATCATTATATACGTGGTGAAGTATTAGTTAGGATGATGAGTGATAAAAATATTGCTATTTCTTCTGGTTCTGCATGTTCTGCAAACAGCAAAAATAAAAGTACTTTTAGTTTTATTTTACCCAAATATCGTGAAAATGTTGTAAGAGTTTCAATTGGTTATAGCTCAACAAAGGAAGAATTAATCTATTTCATTGATACATTAAAAGAAATTATTGGAGGACTTCAATGGAAATAAAAGAAATATATACTGGAGAACTCTTTGTGAAAACTTGGATTTTTATGCAAGATGAAAAATTAGTTATAGTTGATCCTGGAGGAGCTGATGAAGAATTGTTAGATTATATAAATGAAAAAAAAGCAAAAACTATTGAGATTATGTTAACTCATGGTCATTTTGACCATGTTGGTGGTGTTCCATATCTTTTTAAAAATTATAATGTAACCAAAATATATATTCACAAAAATGATAGTTTTTATTTAGGAAAAGGTGCTAAAGCAAAACATATTGAATGTTTTGCTCCTATAAGGATGGAACGTTATATAAAAGCCATGAATGATGAGTTTCCAGAAGCCAGTGACTATATTGATGAAGGTGATGTGATAAATGGTTTTACTGTTTTTCATACACCAGGACACACCGAAGGTTCTGTTTGTTATTATAAACAAGATGAAAACATCTTGTTTTCAGGTGATACGCTTTTTAGGCGTTCTAGAGGAAGAACAGATTTACTCGAAGGAAATGAAGAAAAACTTATACACTCATTAAAAAGACTTATCACATTGCCAAAAGATACTACAGTATATCCAGGACATGGAGCTAACACAACAATACTTGAAGAAGTTGCATGGATTGAAAAGATTTAGAATATAAAACTTCGATTGTAGTTATATTCATAAAGATACTAGAAGCAAGGCAAAATCGAATATTGTGGTGGTTTGTTATTATAAAACTCTCAATAATGCACATTCTGTCAACTTGCATTATATCTTCATTGGGACGGCAATAGATTTAATCAACTATTCTATTTAGTTCAACTTTGACTTTTTTCCCCTGCCTAAGTATAATACCAATTATATGATAATGTCAAATAGAGAGTAATATGTTACTAGCGAATTTAAAAAATTCTCCTAGTTCAATAAAAGGTGTTGGTAATTCTTTTATTGAAGCATTAAAGAAATTAAAAGTTGAAACTATTGGAGACTTATTGCAAGTCTTCCCTAGAAATTGGGAAGATAGAACTAAATTTAATTATTTAAGTGAATATAAGCAAAATGAGATACTTCATGTAAAAGCTACTATTTTGTCACATTCATGGTTTGGTCTTGGAAAAAAGAGAACATTAAAAATATTGATTGAAGATAATTTATCTAACAAAGCTTATTTAGTTTGTTTTAATAGAAACTTTTTACAAAATGCTTTTCCACCACTAAGTAATGTAGTAATTACAGGTTCTTTTTCAAGAAAATATGGCGAACTTATCTCTTCAAGTTTTGATATTGAAAAGGAAACAGAAGCTTTTGTAGGTATCTTACCAATTTATCCACTAGTAGAAGGTTTAACTCAAAAAAGATTATCAACAGCTATACGAAAAGCATTAGATGAATATCTTGAGGTAATTGAAAGTGATTTACCAAAAAGTATTTTATCTTCATATAATATAATGGAGAAAAAGGAAGTACTTCGATGTATGCATAAACCTAAAACTATGTATGAGGTCGAGAAAGCAAGGTATGCTTTAGTATTTGAAGAACTTTTTTTCTTTCAATATGCACAAGTTTTAAGATATTTCCAAAGAAAAAAAACATTACCTAATAAAAATCAGAACTATTTGATGCTAAAGTTTTCCACATTGCAAGAAGCTTTAATAAAAAGATTAAAGTTTAATTTAACTGCTGATCAAATGCATACAGTATTTGAAATCAATCAAGATTTAGATAGTTCAACTCCTTCTTCCCGATTAATTCAAGGAGATGTAGGATCAGGGAAAACACTAACATCTTTTTTAGCTATTCTTTATGCAATAGAAAAAAAATGGCAAGTAGCTTTTTTAGCTCCAACTGAATTACTAGCTTTGCAACATGCAGAAAATGCTTCAAAATTATTGTCACCCCTTGGGGTGCGAATTGCTTTTTTATCAAGCAATGTTAACACAAAAGGACGTGCTATTTTATTAAAAGAATTAGAAAAAGGTAATGTTGATGTAATTATAGGGACTCATGCCATTTTTTCTAATGATGTAAAATACAACAATTTATATCTTGTTATAATTGATGAACAACATAAATTTGGAGTTTTACAACGTAAAGCTTTGTTAGAAAAAGGTCTTAAAAAAGATGGAAGTCTGCCACATCTCATTATGATGAGTGCAACTCCAATCCCTAGAAGTCTCGCTTTAAGCATTTTTGGTGATATCGATGTTTCGAGCATTAAAACAATGCCAAATGGAAGAAAACCTATCAAAACATATCTTGCAGAAAACTCAAAGGCTAATCGAGTATATGAATTTGTTAAAACTGAATTAAAAAAAGGTCATCAAGTATATTTTATTTACCCCTTGATAGAAGAAAATGAGACACTATCTTTTAAAGCTGTTAAAAGTATGGAAAAAGAACTTTCATCAATTTTTAGTGAGTTTATCATCACTTCAATCACATCAAAAACAGAGGAAGATCAGCAAAGATTAATTATGAAAGACTTTGTTGAAGGTAAAATAAATATTTTAATTGCTACAAGTATTGTAGAAGTTGGTGTTGATGTACCTAATGCTACTTGTATAGTAATTGAAGAAGCTCAAAACTTTTCTCTTACTACACTACACCAAATGAGAGGACGTGTAGGACGTGGAAATGATGAATCATATTGTATATTACTTTATAAAAATAAGCTAACAGAAAATGCTCGTAGACGTCTTAAAATTATGAAAAATACTAATGATGGATTTAAAATTGCAGAAGAAGATTTAAAAATTAGAGGTCCAGGAGATGTTATGGGGGTGGAACAATCAGGTTATTTAGGCTTTAAATTTGCTAATCCAGTGGAAGACTACGAAATTCTACAAAAAGCTAGGGAAGCTAGTATAAATTTTATAAGCAATGGAATCAATATGGAAAATACTCCCCTAATTTAAAACAAAACTAGCATATGAATTAGAAATAAACATTGCAATCTCAAGAACTTTAATTATTAGTTTCTATTTCAAAACATAATCTTTTTCTATCACAATTTTAATATTTTCAACAAATATCTTTGAAACAGAAAATAGAGCATCAATACACCATGTAGCAAAAATAGAAATTTTGAATAAGAAGATGAAATAAAAGGCAAGCGAAGGATTGTAATGGCGAGATAAAAAAAAGCCATGCGACTACCTACTTTCCCACTTGATCAGCAGTATCATTGG
>JBQNBL010000030.1:0-17878 GCA_052169955.1 Treponema sp. | reverse complement strand
ATGTCCAAAGTGTACGCCTGATTCCAATAGGCTTTTCATTGTAACTACTGCCACAATCCTCTCCTTCCGGGAAATATTCCCGCACCTTCACTATTTCTCTAAAGAATAGATTTTTTCTATTCTAAAGGATATTTTTCACGTGTTTTAAGTTAAAACACGCACTCAAAGCCATCCTATAATATTATTGTATTCTTGTAAAGCATTTATTAAATTCATTAGTACATAATTTACTACAATTAAATAAATTTCTGTAGATTTTCCTTCACCTTAAACATTTTAAAGATGTATACTAATAAAAAAGCCATTTTCAAAAAAAATAAGGAGAAAGCATATGAAAGTTATGATTTTTTACCATCTTATTGCATTCTCATCAAAAATATCATCTTATTCCAAAGGAAACAGCAATACATTAGCTAATGTTATAGCACTACATTAGCTAATGTTAGAATTGTACCTTAGCTAGTGTTATAGTTGTACCTTAGCTAATGTACGCCCCCTAAACTGTACAGTTTAGGGATGCGAAACTGTATTATTTAGACATCGTAAACTGTACAGTTTGTATATGCGAAACTGCACTATTTAGCTATCGTAAACTGCACATGTTGCACTTATAAGCCACCACACATTCAAAGGAATTGCTTATTGCCCCGCATTTAATAAAAGTAACTTAGTTTTATATTCAAAAAGATTATTCCAATTTATGTTAAAATTTTATAAAGTAAGGTATGACAATGAAAAGATTTTAACTATAAAAAAGTTTTCAAATCTTTTACTGGAGTAATATATGACTATAAATTTAGTACACCAAGGGGACTCTATTAAACTCATTAAAGAGGTAGAAAGTAATTCAGTTCATTTAATATTAAGTGATATCCCTTATGGGATAAGTTTTGATGAATGGGATGTGCTTCATTCAAATACAAATAGTGCCTTATTAGGCAGTAGTCCTGCACAAGAAAAGGTAGGAACAATTTTCAAAAAACGTGGAAAACCGTTAAATGGTTGGTCAGAGGCTGATAGAAAGATGGGTGAAGAATATTATAATTGGGTAAAAAGCTGGGTGGATGATTGGTATAGAGTGCTAAAAACAGGAGCGAGTGCGTTCGTTTTTTCAGGCAGACGCTTTGCACATCACGTTATTTCAGCTTTTGAGGATGTAGGCTTTACGTTTAAGGATATGATTGCATGGAATAAAACAAAAGCCCCCCATAGAGCTCAGAGAGTAAGTCTTGTCTATAAAAGAAGAGGGGATGAACTTTCAACTAAAGAATGGGAAGGGTGGAAACTTGGAAACTTACGTCCAACATTTGAGCCTATCTTATGGTTTCAAAAACCATATAAAATCGGTGGAACCCTAGCTGACAATATCTTAGAAAATGGAGTTGGAGCATATAATGAGGATATTCTTACAAAATACGGACAAGTAGCAAACAATCTCATTTCAATTTCAGCTTCTTCTTATGATGTAGGCTTACATCCAACACAAAAACCTTTGCAACTAATGAAGCTTTTAATAGAGCTTGTTACAAAAGAAGGACAACTAGTGTTGGATCCTTTTTGTGGTTCGGGTACTACTCTCCTTGCAGCTAAATTACTCAAAAGACAATTTATTGGAATTGAAAAAGAAGCTTCCTTTTGTGAAATTGCAAGAAAAAGAGTAGAAAACGCTGAAACAAAAGACCTCATTAGCTAAAAAAGCACAGCCTTCCTAGTTATCTTTAGTACAATTATAGCAAAGCAATTTCCTACCAAAAATCATATAATGTCTTTAATTTATTTTATTAGATGGAAAAAAGGTACATTCCGCTTAATATAGGGGCATCAGTTTTTTAACTTTGCACAAAAGTTGAAACGGTCTTTTTACAGGTGGTCAAAGATGAAAATTAAAACAAAAATCAATGTGTTTTTTACAATTAGTTTTGCCTTGATAATAGCTACAATCTTGGCATTAACTTCTTTTAGTGCCTTAACCTATTTTAAGGCATAGGACTTGCAGGAGTTGCTATAAATCTTGATAACATTGTTGAAAGCATAAAAGCAAGCATTCCAAGCCCTTCTTCACTTATCCTATTGGTTGATGAAAACAACCAAGTTGCAATAGCTTCAAACAAAGAAATGATTGCACAAAATATAAGTACTACATTGCAAAAATTACAGCCATTAAAAGGACACTCAAACATAAAGTTTTATAAAGATGAAAAATTAGGAATTGTAGCAGTAAAAGAGCTTCCATTGGAAAATGTGAGTTATAGACTTATGCTTTTTACACCTGTTAATGAAAACATTCCATCCCTTGCTTCCATAATAAGCTACTCTATTTTAGGAAGTATAATTCTTCTTATGGTAGTGCTTGTTTTGAGTACTTTAATGATGCGTTTTATTTTTAGAAAATTTTCAAAAATGAATGCTGTTTTTCAAGAAGTTGCAAATGGGAATTTCACTGTAAAAGCAAAAAACACTCACGATGAAATAGGAATAATTAACCAATATCTAAATAACATGGTTGAAAAACTCAGAGTTAGCTTCCAAAATATCCAGAAAAGCACTAAATTAATGGAAGAAACAGGAACTACTTTGTCAGAAAACTCAAGCCAAACAGTTGGAGTTCTAAAAGAAATTGTAGATAGTGCAAGCAATGTAAAAAAGAGTCTGGAAACACACAACAACAATGTAATGCACACAGTTTCTACAGTCTCTGAAATGATTTCAGGACTAGAAAGCGTTTCTACTTCCACAAATATTCAAACAGAGCGAATTGAAATCACTCATAATGCAATACAGGTGATGGTGCAAGGAATAAAAGAAGTTACAGAGACAGCAACAAAGAACATTGAAACTGTCAAAAGTTTTGATGAAGACATGGCAAAAGGAGAGAACATTTATAATGTTACTAAAGAATTAGATCAATTCATAGTATAGCACTGATGTGTAAGGTTTACACAAACTTTGGGCTATTCTCATAAGATCATAAGTTTAATTCTTAGCGTTTTCTTAGTAGATAAAAGGAAAAATCCTTTTAACCTTATGGCGTGCCATCTCTTCGGGAAACTCTTTTTGGTATTGCTTATATATTGCATGAGAGCGCGGAATTAAATTTGCACCTGTCCATACTAGAAAAAGATAGCTTGCAGGATTAGAGGTTAGAATTGCAAAACCTAACCACTCAATCATCTCTCCTAAATAGTTTGCACTACTAACGAGCTTATAAAGGTGACGGTGTGGAAAATAGTGCTTTGTATCTCCAGCCTTGCGTAAACCTCTTATATAGGCATCTGAATCTATGTTTACTATAAAACCAATCAAAAAAACAAAAAGTCCAATTATAAAATTTGGGCTTTTAAAATATGAATAAGAATAAAAAGTTTTGTTAGAAATATAAAAACACCAAGTAGAGATTAAAGAGGCATTTATCGTATTAAAAACTAGACCCATAAGCACTATTGTAATAGGCATTGCACTTTTTCCACGTAATAAAAAAGGAAATATAAAGGAGCGATAAACGTAATGGCAAATAAAAGGAAGAAGCACTAAAATGCGAGATATGTACTCCTCTTTAGTAAAAGGTAAATAATATGTTGCTACAATAAAGGAAAACATCACAACAATAGTGGGGCATTCCATTATAAGCCAACCAATTTTATTATTTATCGTAATTCCCCATTTCTTGTTTACCATCTTTCCATAACCTGCTGGTATAAAATATAATGTTACAAAACAAAAAAGGGCGAAAACATACTCAGTTATTAAAACAATATTAAACATTAAAAATCCTTAAAAAGTTAGCGATTTTGTCATTCTAAACTAAAACACAAATATACTTCAAGGCTTTAGATTTAGCTAAAACTTAATATGTATTTATACCTCTCCATTTTCTTAAAAATAACTACCAATTTATTACTACTTATGTTATTATCACATACAGGGGTGTTGTATGAATGAAAATGATGAGTCCTTTGTGTATGGACAAGCAAAGGTTATTGGAAAAGTTTCAGATGATGTTGTACATTTTATGACATTGATAGAAGATAATATTCCATTTATTCTAGTTTATCAGGAAGGAAATACAGAATATTCTCCTAATAAATATAGATTTCTATATGGGGAAACTTACACACATTCCTTTGATGAATGTTCACAATTTTGTCTAAACCCAGATGGAAAATCTATTCTTTATGCTATATCTTCAGACGAAAAATACTACCTCTATCTCAACGACAAAGAGATTACTGGTCCGCATGAAAACATAAGTGCTCTTGAATTTTCTGATGATGGCAAAAGCTATGCTTATTTCCTAAAAAAAGATGAAGAGTGGCAAGCTCATATAAACAACAAAATATATAATAAGACTTTTGACGCACATAGCAATTTAATATTTTTGCCTGATGGCAGTTTAAATTTTTTAGCTCAAAAGGATGGAATTTGGCATTATCATTCCACAGAAAAAGGAGAATTACCAAATGAGTTTTTAAAAGTTGGATGGTTCTTCCGCTCCCCCGTTAGCGATAAAATTTGTTTTTTTTGTGCTAAATCAAAAAATGGAGCATGGAATGTATACATTAATGACAAAGAAATATTAGGCCCTTTTGATTGTATGGGTCTTCCTATGACCACTTCCCATAAAGCTGGCAACTATGCTTTCACTGTTGTAAAAGAAGAAAACTGGTTTATTTACGTAAATGATCAAAAGATTAATAGAAACTTTGGTGTTATAGACTTCTTATCTTTTTTACCAAATAACAAAGACATTATATGTTCTGAAATAAAAGATGATGGCACTAGAATCTATCTTAATGAAAAACTAATTGCAGGACCTTTTGAAAAACTAGGTTTTGAAATGGCTTTTTCACCAGACTGTAAAAGAGTGTATTATTCTAAATATGAGGATGGTGAATGGTCTATTGGACATACAGATTTTGATGATGATCAAATGAAGTATGTTAAGGACATTGATGTTACATTACCTTGCTCTGAAGTATTCAATCTTTTAGTCTCACCTGACCTTTCAAGAATCTTTTACTCTACTATTCTAAAGGAAGAAAAATTATTTAGTGAAAAGACTATTTTTTCATTAGGCGAGTTAGGCACTTTTGGAGTTTTTGAAAGTGCAGATTTTTTTAAGATGTCACACGATGGTTCTGTTGTAGCATTTACAGCTAAAGAAGACAAAAATTGGTATCTATATGTTAATGGAAAAAAGGTTTCAGGTCCATTTCTTGCACTTATGGGAATAACTTTTTTTGAAAATACTTCAATCATAATATATAAAGCAGTTATTTCTCATGAACAATCATTTCCTATTTTTATGATGTACATGGATGGGAAGAACTATACAGGACAAATTGATGAATATAGAATGATGTATATGGAAGAAAAAAACATAATTTTAAGAGAAAGAATAAAAAGTTAACAATCTAGTTTATTCAAGTTTCTTTACTATAGAAAAAATACTTTGAAGCTGGATTTTCTAGTTTATGTAAAATTGACAATATAGGGTTAAGAATATATAATTAGGCTTGAGGGGTTAGTTTTATGGAATTAAAAAGATCAGAAGTTGATCAAGCATTGACCTGGGATTTATCTCAACTTTTTAAAACAGATGATGATTGCATTAAAGCAATGGAAAAAGCATTGAAAGAGGCTAAGCTCTTTAGAGAAAAGTATAATGGAAAGATAAAAACAAAAGAAGATGTTATCTCTTGTATGAAAGATTATAGAGTGCTGGCAGAAGAGATGGACATAATTGGTAATTATGTTTTTCTGGGCATTGAAACAGACTACACAGATGCAAAAAAACTAGACTTGATGAACAAAGGCTCTGCTTTTCAAGGAGAGGTGTCAGGCATTCTTTCATTTTTGGATAGTGATATTTCTCTTCTTAGTGATGATATTTTAATAGATGTAATCTCTTCTTCCAAAGAAGATGCTACATACATCAAAGAGCTTTTAAAAAACAAACCTCACAAACTAGAGCCAAAAGTTGAAGAGACACTTGCCTATCTTTCGCCCTTCCTTTCAAACACACATTCCATATATAGTGCAGCGATAAATAGCGACCTTTCATATTCTCCTTTCAAAGTAGAAAATAAAGAAGTGCCACTCACCTTCACAGGCTTTGAAGGTGAACTTGAATATGAAGTTGATACAGCAAAAAGGCGTATAGCATTCGAAGCGTTCTATAAAGGATTAAAGACATACGAAAACACTTTGGCAACAAACTATGAATCTCAAATGATACAGCAAAAAATTATGGCAAATATGCGTGGTTATAAGGATGTGTTTGAATATTTATTAGCTGACCAAAATGTGACAAGTGATATGTACAATAGGCAGCTTGATATCATTTTCAATAAGTTAGCTCCTCACATGAGGCGTTATGCAACTCTTATAAAAAAGATTTATGGTCTTGATAAGATGACATTTGCGGATTTAAAGCTTCCTATTGATCCAACATATAAGGAAGAAATTACTCTCGAAACTGCAAAAAAAGACATCTTAGGAGCTATAAGTTTGATGGGCGAGGATTACTGTGCTTTTGTGAAAGAGACATTAGAGAGTAGACGTGTTGACTATGTTCAAAATAAGGGTAAGGCATCAGGTGCATTTTGTTCATCCCCATACCACAAAGGGGCGTATATCTTGATGAGCTGGGCAGGAGTGATGGCAGATGTCTATACTCTGGCACATGAGCTAGGACATGCAGGGCATTTTTGGCTTGCAGGAAAAAATAACAATGTTATTGACGCAGATAGTGTTTCAACTTATTTTGTTGAATCTCCTTCAACCATGCACGAGTTATTGCTTTCTAACTATCTAATTAAAAATGCAAAAGATGATAGAACAAAGAGAATGGCTTTAGCTCTTCTAGTTTCTAATACATACTATCATAATTTTGTGACACACATGTTGGAAGGATATTTTCAGCGAAAGTTATATAAGTTAATTCAAAAAGGTGAATCTGTTGCTCCTATTTTAAGTCAATTAAAACTTGAAACATTGAAAGAATTCTGGGGAGATACGGTTGAAATTCCTGAGTACGCAGGACTTACATGGATGAGGCAATCTCATTACTATATGGGACTTTATTCATATACATACAGTGCAGGATTAACTATTTCAACCGCTGCAAGTCTTAAAATAACTAAAGGGGAAAAAGGAGCAGTTGATCAATGGAAAGAAGCGTTAAAGGCTGGTGGTACTTTGACTCCGCTAGAGTTTGCAAAAAAAGCAGGCTTGGATTTAACAACTGATGATCCGTTTATTCAAACAGTGGAACACATTGGCTCTTTAATTGATGAAATTATAAGACTTTCATAAAAGTTAATAAACGGCCTTTTAGCTAGTTTTTAATGGAGGTGGCACACAAATGAATGAGAAAATAGAAAAAATGTACGTTAATATTTTGGAAGAAGAATTAAAACCAGCTTTAGGTTGTACAGAACCTATCGCGATTTCTTTTCTTGCTGCCTCATTAAAGCATTATATTGGTTCTTTGCCAGATAGCCTTCTTATAGAAGCTAGTGGAAATATTATAAAGAATGCAAAATCAGTAGTTGTTCCCAATACTGGAGGTATGAAAGGTATAATTGTGGCAGCTACGGCTGGTATGGTTGCAGGTGATGCTGAAGCAGGACTTGAAGTACTAAAGTCTGTTAAAGCTGAGGACATTCCTCAAATTAATGCTTTTATAGAAAAAACTCCTATAACACTTAAAAAACTGGAAAGCTCATCGCAACTTCATATAAAAATGAAAGCAGAATTTAATGGAGATATCTATGAGGCAGAGTTACGTGATCAACACACAAACATTACAGAAATAAAAAAGAATGGTAACATTCTATATTCAGGTGATTCAGGTGCTAAAGCTGGGCAGGCTACAATAACTGATAGGAGTGTTTTAAATGTTAAAGACATTTTAGACTTCGCTTCAAATGTTTCTCTTGATAAGGTTTCTCACTTGATTGAAAGACAAATTGAGTACAATACAAAAATTGCTAAAGCAGGCTTAACTGAGCATTACGGAATTGACATTGGTCAAAATTTCTTAAAGCTATATCAAAAAGATGCAACTATTAAAACAAAGGCTGTTGGAGAAGCTGCCGCTGCTTCAGATGCCCGAATGTGTGGTTGCCCACTACCTGTAGTTACTAATTCTGGAAGTGGCAATCAAGGCCTGACAGTTTCTATTCCTGTTATTGTTTATGCTAGAGAAATGAATGTATCTCGTGAAACACTACTTCGTACTTTGATAATTAGTAACTTATTAGCTATTCACCAAAAAACTGCAATTGGGCGTCTTTCCGCTTATTGCGGTGCCGTTACTGCGGGAACGGCAGCAGCGGCAGCAATAGCTTATATGTGTTCTTCTTCTTATGATGTTGTCTGCAAAACAATCACTACGTCCTTGGCCACAACTTCAGGACTCTTTTGTGATGGTGCAAAACAATCATGTTCTAATAAGATTGTAACTAGCTTACAGTCTTCCCTTTTTGCAATGGACATGGCAGTACAAGGCTATAGTTTTGATGGTGGGGATGGCATTGTTAAAGAGAATATTGAAAAAACAATTAAAGGAGTCGGCACTATAGCAAGCAAAGGTATGGTGGAAACTGACAAAGTAATCTTGGACGTTATGTTAGAGTAGGTCTCTAAGTTTTTCAAAAGCTCAAGCGGTGTTGTTCTTTTTTTTGAAGAGTCTTATTAATCATGTCTATCTCTACTTCGGTTAAGTTATAAAGAGAAAATACTAACTGTTCAATTTATATGCTTATCTTCTAGAGAAGAATTTTATTATTTTTTTCATGTATTCTTTTAATCCAAGAATCAAAATGCAAGAATTTCACTTTTCTTTTATGTTCTTTAAAAACGATATCTGGCATAGGACCATGAACTATAACAATCTTTGGGTTTAATGTTGTAAGCATTATTTTTAATCCTTCTCTAAAAATTCGTTTTTCTTCATTTGATCTAATACAACCATGTGTGCTAATTGCATATATTCCATTTGGAATAAGTCCATCAAAACAAAAGTCAAAACTTCTTTCATCTGCCCAACGCACATTTGGAATGACGGTGATACCTTCTCTTTGCAAATAATAAGCACACTCTCTATTTTTATATGTATTAGTTATATTTTTTGATAGAGGCTGATCTACATATAACGAAGGATCTGGAGAAATTACTCCTCCATATTGTTTTAATTCTTTTAAATATTTTTTAGGATTATCAAGAAATTTTTTAAACTTTTCATCTTCCATATAAAAATGTATGTAAGTAGTTTTTTTCTTCTCTGGTTTTACTTTTTTTCTTTTTTCAAATGGCACTATATCCAAAGGTAAAATTATTTCTTGATTTGCAATAATTGGAAATTCAAATTTACCATCAAATTGAGCATCTAATATCATTTTTGTTTCTTTTGAAATGTAATTAATAATTTTCATATCTTCTCCTTATTTTAAATAAATTGTAATATAGCCATAATGATATAAGGAAAAATATTTTATGTCAAATGTTTTTGAATTATTGCAAATAAATTATATAAAATAATTTTAAGGAAATGAAAGTTATAGTAAATACTATAACTTTCATGAAGAAAGGTTTATTTATTTTTTTTCTTTGCTTCTTTTAAGGATATTTTAACTGAAGTTTCAGCATCTCTAATAAAATTATCTATTTGGTAATTTTTAGTTTCTTCAGGATATTTTAATGCAAGACCTTTATATGCTTCTATAAACTCAAGAGATGGACGCATATCTGCTATCTCATCTGATATTTCAGAAAGTGTACTATATTCATCAGCTGTCATTTCTGTTTTCATGTAATCTATAAAACCATTAAATGCTTGTTCGTCTTTGCATATTAAGTTTAATAATATCTTCCAGATATTATCCAATGCCCAATCATTATAAATATCAACATTTTCACGCTCTTCACATAATTTTTTAAATTCATCTTTATTAAACATAATACCTCTCCTTATTTATTTGGTTGATCAAGACTAGGACATATAGTGGACGGTTTTCCATTTGTTTTTATAATAACAACTTTTACACCTTTCCACATTCCAGTCATGTGTTCCCCATCTTTTGCATTCTTGTTACTCTTCAATGCTGCAACGTGTTCACCTGCTCTCAATATTTCTTTCCATGTCCACTCTTTTGGAAACCATGCCTGTCCGTTATATAAACGTTTTATTTTATCCTTATGATTTTCAACAGTTCCAATTCTCACTCCATTAGGATAAGTCTTTATAATATTATATCCAATATGATTTTTTTTCAATATCTTAAACATAGCTTCGCCATGTCCCCCACTCTTTAATCTAACAGGATTTTTCTTTTTATCCTTACTATTAACATTTATATAAGTTCCCTCATTAGAATGTACTAAAGCATATTCACTAATTGTTCTTCTACTCCCCTTGGTATTCAAAATCCTACCTGTTCTACTAGTTCCCATACATCACCTCAATTCTTAAAATTTGTTTACTATCAATTTCCAAAACACTTAAAAACAATCTAAATATTTTCATATTTTTCTCCTTATTTTAAATAAATTGTAATATAGCCATAATGATATAAGGAAAAATATTTTATGTCAAATGTTTTTGAATTATTGCAAATAAATTATATAAAATAATTTTAAGGAAATGAAAGTTATAGTAAATACTATAACTTTCATGAAGAAAGGTTTATTTATTTTTTTTCTTTGCTTCTTTTAAGGATATTTTAACTGAAGTTTCAGCATCTCTAATAAAATTATCTATTTGGTAATTTTTAGTTTCTTCAGGATATTTTAATGCAAGACCTTTATATGCTTCTATAAACTCAAGAGATGGACGCATATCTGCTATCTCATCTGATATTTCTGATAATATTCCATATTCATAACCTGTCATTTCTGTTCTCATATACTCTATAAAGCCATTAAATGTTTGTTCGTCTTTGCATACACAATTAATCAGGTTTTTCCATGCTTTATCCATCTCCCAATAAGCTTCAGAATCAACCTCATCTCGCAAAATACACAAATTATTAAATTCTTTCTTATCAAACATATTATCTCTCCTTATTTATTTGCTTGGTTGGTCAAGACTGGGGCAGATTGTAGAAGGTTTTCAATTATCAGGTATTTAAAAAAATATAGTTGTAATATTTCAGAATTAACATTACAACTATATAAATATAATATAAGAATTATTTATTTTTTTTCTTTGCTTCTTTTAAGGATATTTTAACTGAAGTTTCAGCATCTCTAATAAAATTATCTATTTGGTAATTTTTAGTTTCTTCAGGATATTTTAATGCAAGACCTTTATATGCTTCTATAAACTCAAGAGATGGACGCATATCTGCTATCTCATCTGATATTTCTGATAATATTCCATATTCATAACCTGTCATTTCTGTTCTCATATACTCTATAAAGCCATTAAATGTTTGTTCGTCTTTGCATACACAATTAATCAGGTTTTTCCATGCTTTATCCATCTCCCAATAAGCTTCAGAATCAACCTCATCTCGCAAAATACACAAATTATTAAATTCTTTCTTATCAAACATATTATCTCTCCTTATTTATTTGCTTGGTTGGTCAAGACTAGGACATATAGTAGAAGGTTTTCCATTATCAGGTATTAAAAAAAATATAGTTGTAATATTTCAGAATTAATATTACAACTATATAAATATAATATAAGAATTATTGATTTTTTTTCTTTGGTTCTTTTAAACATGATTTAACCAATCTCTCAGACTCTTGTATAAAAAAGGCAATTTTATAATCTTGAGTTTCTTTTGGATATTTTTTTTCTAAAGCTTTATAAGCTTCAACGAATTCAACAGATGGTATTGTTATAGAAATATCATCAGATATTTCTGAGAGCATCTCATATTCATGCCCTGTCATTTCTGTTTTCATATACGCTATAAATTCATTGAGAGTTTCTTCATCTTGACAGATATAATTAGTCATTTTTATCCACATATCATGTAATTCCCAATCATTATAAATATCAATTTTTTCGCGTTCTTCATTTAATCTCTTAAATTCATCTTTATTAAACATAATACCGCTCCTTATTTATTTGGCTGTTCAAAACTAGGACATATAGTGGAAAGTTTCTGTTTGTTATATACAAAGTAAGAATTAATTAAGATAAGGAAGATTCAGAGATTAGAACTCTCCATCACTTCCAATAAATTGCTTTTTATAAAACTCATAGTAAGCACCTTTTTTCTTTAGTAATTCTTCATGAGTTCCCATTTCTAGCATATTACCTTTGTCTATTACAATTATCTTCGATGCAGTTCTTATAGTAGAAAGACGGTGAGCTATGACAAAAGAAGTTCGTCCCGAGAGAGTGAGTTCTATAGCTTTTTGTACTATTTGCTCTGTTTCAGTGTCTATGTATGAAGTCGCTTCGTCTAAAACAAAGAATTTAGGATTTCTTACTAAAATGCGAGCAAGAGATAAAAGTTGCTTTTGCCCTGTTGAAAGAATTGCCCCATCCTCCCCTAATTGAGTTTCATACCCATCTTTTAAACTTTCAATAAAATCGCTCATTCCAACTAGCTTTAAAGCATGTTTGATTTCATCATCACTTGCATTTACATTTCCATAACGAATATTTTCTATAATTGAACCTGTAAAAAGGTGTGGACTTTGCAAAACGTAACCTAAGTTATCAGAAATCCACTTTTGAGGAATACAATTGTAATCATAACCTCCCATAGTAATAGTTCCAGTTGTTGGAAGATAAAAATGACAAAATAAATTAACTATTGTAGATTTTCCTGCTCCTGTAGCCCCAACAAGTGCTATAGTCTCACCTTGTTTCACTTTCAAATTAAAGTCTTTTAAAACAGGTTCTCCTTCCTTGTATTGAAACGAAACATCTTTAAATTCAACATCACCTTTGAGAATTTCTTTCATAACTTCAAAATTACCATAAAGCTTTTTAGCTTCATCGGAATCAGATATTTCTACTTCTTCTTTAAAAACTTGGCATACGCGTTCTACACTAGCTTGAGCAGAAATGAACTCGGATAGAACTCCTGCAAGCCATGAAATTGGATCCATTAATTGAGTTAAAAGACTAGTAAAAGCTACAAAAGTACCTATAGTTATTACGTTTTGTAAAATAAAATTTCCACCTAAAAATGTAACTAAAAAACTTCCTAAGCTTGAAATAGTCAATATAATAAATGGAAGTAGCACCATAACACGCGTAGCTCTTATGGAAGCTTTTTTCATTTTAGAAGTTAAAACATCAAAATCTTCATCATTAATAAGTTCACGGTTTAAGGTTTTTGCTGTGAGAACTCCTTGAATGTCTTCATTATATGTTGCAATTATTTGTGAGTTTAATTTACTTACCAATCTATTTCGTCTTAAGACTTTTTTATTGATATATTTTGAAGCAAAGATGATCATAGGTGTGATGGCAAGAGCTATAATGGTAAGCTTTACATTTAATATAAGCATAGCAATTATAGTAAATATGAAAATTGAAAGCTCCCAAAGTAAATCCGTTAAGCTCCAAGAAATGACATTGCTGAGTTTATTTATATCGCTCGAAAGCCTAGCCATTAAATGACCTACAGCGTGGGTATCATAAAAAGATAAAGATAAAAGTTGATATTTATTGAACACCTTTATGCGTAAATTATGACAAAGTTTTATTTCTAGACTTCCTGAAGCTAGAACATAAAAAAATGTTAATATAAGTGTTGCAAGCACAATTCCTACTGCAAGCATAGAAAAATACCAAATAGCTTCAATATTTTTATTTACAACAAAGGTGTCAATTATATATTTAGTAAAGAAACTACCTGCAACTTCAAGAATACCTTGCGAACAAGATATAATACATGACAATAATAACAGCTTTTTTTCCTTTATTAGTTCTTTCCAAATTTCTAACCATACATCTTTTTTAAACTTTTCATCTAATCCATCTTCATAATTTTCATTCATATCTTATTTTTCACTCCATAATTGTTGGCACATTGAGAAACCTTTTGCTAAAAGATTAAATTGCATTTTGTATTTCATAGATACGCTTATAGTTTCCATTTTTAGCCAACAACTCATTATGAGTGCCTTCTTCCAAAATAACACCCTTGTCTAGCACAATGATTTTATTTGCATCCATCACAGAAGAGAGTCTATGAGATATTACAATTAAAATCTTTTCCTCTCTAATTTTAGCAATTGATGCCCGAATTTCTGCATCAGTTGTAGTATCCACACTAGAAAGAGAATCATCAAAAATAATAATTTTAGCATTCGTTAAAAGTGTTCTAGCTATGGCTAAACGTTGTTTTTGTCCGCCAGAAAGAGTAATGCCATTTTCTCCAACAACAGTTTCATATCCAAGTTCAAATTCCATTATATCTTTATGAAGAGAAGCTTGTTTTGCTACTTTTACTACATCTTCATCTGAAGCTTCTGGTCTACTAAGCCTAATATTTTCCTTGATTGTTTTACTATATAAAAAAGGTTCTTGCAAAACAATGCCAATATGATGTCGTAGCGTAGTTAAATCAACCTTTGAAATGTCTTTATCGCCAATTTTAATACTACCTTCATTTGGATTATAAAGACGCTCTAGTAAGTACATCAGAGAAGTTTTTCCAGAACCTGTCATTCCAACAACACCTAACATTTCCCCTTCTTTTATAGTAAAAGAAACATTTCTAAGCACTTCTTTTTCTTTTGATGAAGAGTATGAAAAAGAAATATTATTAAAAGCTAACTCTCCTTTCAACTCTTTTACATTTTTGCAAGCTGAAACATCTTCACTTGGAGCAGTAAATACTTCTTTAATTCGTTTTATTGAAACAGTAAGATTTGCCATGTTACTAACAATTCTTCCTAAATGTCGCACAGGAAATACTAGCATAGTAACATACTGAGTAAATAGTACTACCTGACCTACACTAAGGCTTCCCAAATATGCTAGATAACTACCATAAATGGTAACAAACATAACTTGTGCTAATATGATAGCATCGTTTATTGACCAAAAAAAAGCATGAGATAAATTGATTTTTAAGTTCGCATTTCTATAATCCTTGCTTTTCTGCTCAAATTTCTTCATTTCATACTCTTGCATTGAAAAAGCCTTAACCACTCTAACACCTGTAAGATTTTCTTGTGCTACTTGAGTCATTAAAGCTTCCTTTTTGTATGCTAGACTATCTTGTTTTTTTATATATATGAAAAACAATAAAGAACCCACAAAAATTATAGGTACTGTAAAAGATGAAATAAGTGTCATTTTAACACTTTGCATTATCATAAGTGTAATGATATAGCAAATTGAAAAGATGATTCCAAGTCCGTGAATTGCAAAATGAGCTAGTGTTCTTTTAATTGTATCCACATTTGAAGTACACCTTTGAATTAAATCACCTGTTTCTTGTTTTGTATAATGTTCATAAGTAAACCTACCAATATGGGCATGAAGAGAAGAACGCAAGTTTTTTATTATGTTTTCTGTTGCAATTGAATTCAAAACATCTGTTATATACCCTAAAGATACTGCAAGAATAGCAAAAAAAAGCATAATAATAGAAAGAATTAAAATAGATGAAAAGCCCTTTTTTATTATAAAAAACGAAGACAGAAAACGAAGTATAAAACTATCTTGAACCTTATTTCCCAGCACAGCTCCGTCTACTATTATTGGAATAATTAATGGAACTGTCGCTGAAATTGCCTTACTCACTAATAAAAATGCAATTGCTATTAAATAGATTGCAACATATTTTTTTGTACTAATATGTCTCATACTTCAGTTATGATAACAAAAAAAAATAGTATTGACAAAGGGCAGAAATTAAAGAAATTCTAACCAAGTTTAAACGTTTTACATTAAATATTTAAACTCAGTTAGGTATGAGAAACTTGAAAATGTCTCCTCATTATCAATATAGAGGCATCTAAAAATATCAATTTATAGATATTTACTTAAAGAATCCTTTTATCTTGGTATTTACATAAGTTATTGTATTACAATAACTTATGTAAATATCCGATGCCTATCCCTAAAAGTCAACAAAACCTCAATGTGCATCTTACTAAATAAATCAAGTATATAGTCAAGCATCATCTCATATATATTGGAAAGTCTTGTTTTCGTAAATCTCGCATGGGAGTTTGCTCATATCCCCATTTTTCATAAGAGCGACGTGGTACTTCTTCTTCCGCATAGGCACTTAACTCTTGCAATGTAATAAAACCATCTCCATCTTTATCCGCCTTGCCACTCAAGCCTTCAACTAAAATATATGTAAAAATGCCATGACCTTCGTACCCTTCCATTGCTGACTGTCTGTCTGTAGAAGCTGCTATTGTGGCATGCCCTGTAGAACGTGTTAGGCGATCTATTGCTGTTTTTTCTGTTAAGCCCCTTGCAGAAGAATCTAAGAAAGAGCCTGAATTGCAAGTGTCTAACAACACTAATGTTTTTCCTGCTTTTATAAGAGAAAGAAAACGAGTTAAATCGTTTTTAGAAATACCTCCTTTCGCTATTGATTCAGAGCCTGTGTAGCAAAAGTCTGAAGGAAGATAGTAGTAGTCTCCATCTTCGTAAGTCATACCATGTCCTGCAATGTAAAAAACAAAGACATCGTCTGCTTCAACTTTCTTTGAAAGCTCCTGAAATGATGTCTTTAACCCTTCTTTTGTTACATTGCCATCAAAGAGATTAAATGTAAGGATATTTTGATATAGAGATTTTTTTTGTGATTCAAAGCCTTTTATTATAGCCTCAGCATCAGGCACTGCATATTTTAGTTGAAGCTCACGGTCTCTATATTTATTTACAGCAACTGTCAAAACATAGAGGTTTGGTTTTCTAACATTACCATTCCAGTTGAGCATTTTGCTTACTCTAAGGCTTTCTACCTTTCCTGCTTTATTTTTTGCGTATAACTCAAGTATGTTTTTCCCATTTTGCAAAGTAACAGTATGAGAAAAGTATAAAGTTTGTCCGCTTGTACTTGGCACAGTTTCGGCAAGTCGAATGTTTTTGCCATTTAGAATTAAGTTTACCTCACCTATTCCGCCACCTGTGTTTTGAATTGAATACTCTATTGCTACATCCCTATTTGCAATCTCTTCATCAAGATTTAAGAATGCTGTGATTGGAGCAGAACCACTTCGCACAAGATTTTCAAAGTTCACTTTTTTGGCATAGGCAGAAATATCCTCGCCATTTAATTTGCTAGAAACTAAGTCAGGACGATAAAGATGGTCATACATCTGGTCAATACCAACTGTCCTCATTCCATCCACTATATGCACTAAGTTTTTTGTTGCCCATTCACTTCCTACAAAAAATCCCTCAGGGGTATATGTGAGCCACTCCCCATCTTTTAGATTGAGTGTAGTAGCAAGGAGCTCGCCTGTACCGACGTTCCAGAATTTGATGGTTCTATCTAGAGAACTACTTACCAAGTACTTACCATCAGGGCTGTAACATACAGCGTCCACATAATCAGTATGCCCAGTAAATGTTTTTATACACTCTCCTGTTTTTGCTTCCCATATTTTAATTCTGCAATCAACAGAGCCACTTGCCAAATACTTACCATCAGAACTATAACAGACAGAGTTCACAGCAGAACTATGCCCACTCAATGTTTTTATAGACCTCCCCGTTGCTACTTCCCATATTTTAACTCTGTAATCAACAGAGCCACTTGCCAGATATTTACCATCATGGCTGTAACATACAGAGAACACACCGGAAGTATGTCCACTCAATGTTTTTACACACACTCCTGTCGTTACTTCCCATAGCTTTACTGTATTGTCCCAAGAACCACTAGCAACATACTTTCCGTCAGGACTATAACAGATAGAGCTCACA
>JBQNBL010000029.1:0-18255 GCA_052169955.1 Treponema sp. | reverse complement strand
TTTTCTTTCTCATTTTTATACTCCTTTTGGAGTCCAACTTTTCGCACTAGTCCAGGGTTCTTAGGGGCATCGCCCCTTCAAAAAAAAAGCCGATAAATACCAAAGAGGTTTATATATGAAAAATGCACAAATCATAGTAAGTGAAATACTAGAAAAAACAGCCAATGAGATGATCTTATCGCCATCTGGCTGGAGAGGTCTATTCAATATCGAAAACTCTGAGGAAAGCTCAAGCGAGTATCTAGCTCCGTCTTACGAAGTCTTAACGGCTATTGCGGCAAAGATCTTCTTGAGTTTTCTCAAGTCTCACTATCCAAATGTAAAGAAAATCGTGCTTGCACGAGACGGAAGGCCTACGGGCAAGGCTATCGAAGAGACGGCTTTTCATGCGTTAAAAGATGCGAGCATTAAGACGGTGGTGTTGGGGATTGCTCCAATTCCTGAAACGATGAGTTTTGCAAGGGACGAAGACGCTGCCTTTTTTTATATTTCTGCAAGTCATAATCCAATTGGGTATAATGGTTTTAAGTTTGGAATTGGAAGCGAGGGAGTCTTACCTAGCAATGAAGCTGGACTTCTTATTCAAAGTTTCAAAGAGGTGATAAAGATGCCGCCTACTTCTTTGTTTGACGACGTTATGGAGGAGGAAGCGGAAGTAAAAAGCCGTTTGTATAAGAAGGTTTCGTTTTCGTCTTATTTTGATAATGCAATGCAGGTGGTCTCTTTGGCTTCGTCAAAGGCTGAGGCTTTGAGCTTTTTTAAGTGTTGTAGAAAAGAGGTTTCCGCCTTACAGAAAGAAAGCCCTATTTATGTGGTTTGCGATTTTAACGGTAGTGCAAGGGCGGCTTCAATTGATAGGAGCTTTTTTGAAAAGCTCGGTGTTGAGTTTCTTCCGTTTAATGATGTGGCAGGCAAGATTGTGCATGGTATTATTCCAGAAGGTGAGAACTTGAGTTCTGCTTGCAAAATGTTGGAAGCCTTGTATGAAATTAAGGGGGGCAGAGGTATCTTTTTGGGTTATATGCCCGATTGTGATGGGGATAGGGGGAATGTGGTTTATATTGATGGTGTAGTGGCAAAGATATTGAAAAGCCAACAGGTGTTTGCTTTGGCGGTTGTTGCTGAGGTGCTTCATGCAAAGCTTGATGGGAAGGATGACTTGGCTGTGGTTGCAAATGGGCCTACTTCTATGCTTTTGGATGAGCTTTCGTCGCTTCTTTCGTTCAAATTGGTTCGCTCTGAAGTGGGGGAGGCGAATGTGGTTGCTTTGGCGAGTGAGATGAGTGAACAAGGGTTTGTTACACGTGTTTTGGGGGAAGGCTCGAATGGAGGTTGCATAATTCCGCCTTCTTTGGTGCGAGACCCGATGAATACGCTTTTTGCATTGTTGAAGTTCTTTTTGGTGAAGTATGATGGGCTTAGTTTGTTTAATCATTGGCTTAAAGCCAGAAATGAGAAAGTGTGCGAGCATTTTAGTTTTTCTGATATTGTGGCAAGTCTTCCATGTTATTCAACAACGCCTGTAGCTAGTGAGAGGGCAATTTTAAGGTGCAAGATTGAAGATTATAAGGCGTTTAGAACAGCTTTTCAGAAGGTCTTTTTGAGTGAATGGCAGGGAAAGTGTGAAGACTTGAAAAAGAGTTATGGTATTGTCTCTTATAGGGCTTTTGGTTATGTGGGGAAGGAGACTGTTGAGCTTACAGATGATTTTTCATTGACGGATAGGGGTGGCTTTAAGATTATCTTTTATGGCGAGAATGATGAAAGAAAGGCGTTTATTTGGATGAGAGCTTCGGGAACGGAGCCTGTGTTTAGGATTATGGCAGATGTGAAGGATGCAGGCGAAGATGATGAGATAGCTTTTGTTGAGTGGGAAAAGAAGATGATTTTATCGAGCTTGGCTTCTGTTTGATGGTTTTTTTAGACTTTTTTATTCACTGTTTTTTCTCCCGTCCCATAAGCAGAACCATATTAAACTGAAAGTGAACATTGAAATAAGTAGGGGAATTGCTACATAGCCTAATTTGATGAATTCTCTGTTAATCATATTCCCTCGTGCCTTTCCAATCAGATACGTTAGGCTTAAGCGAATGCTCCATGTGTTAGGTAGGTAGTACCAGATTTTGTCACCTAAGTTTGTAAGTGAAAGAAATGCAAATAGGCTTTCTAAAAAACCTAATATAATAGATGCTCCGCTCCCAAATTTAAAACTAGTCCATATGTGTATTAAATATAGGGGAATACAACCTGCAAATAGCAGTAGCACTTCTACCGTCCAATCATGTATGTTTTGCTTTTTAAATAGCAGTGCAAATATTAATGCACTTAAAAAGATTGAAAATGCAGTGCTAAGTAATAACGATGTGAGTTTTCCCAAATATGCTTTTATTCTTGAACCGCTTTCCAATAGAACTACTTGAAAATGTCCTGCATTAGCTTCTATTTCAATTACTTTTGATGTGATCAAGCTTATAATAATGGGTAACACACCACCTTGAATAACTAGATATATTTCGATTATTTTCTCGATTGGGTATTTATTTATACTTGTTTTTAAATACATAAAATACATAAAACCTGCATAACAAAATGGAAGTATAAAATATATTTGAGGAAGAAAAGTGTGCTTTATTCTATAAAACTCACTCTGTAATATTTTTATCATCATTTTGCCTCTTGTTTTGAAAACCATGTGGCTGAAATCAAAGAAAAGAAAAGGCAAAGAGCGATGGATAGTATGCTTGGAATTATAGAGCTATATAGCATATGGACATCCTGTGATTCTGCCATAGTCCCATTAGGTAATATTTTCAAGATTGAAATCATTGCCTTCATTCCCCAACTATAAGGGCATAAGAATGAATATTTTCCATCAGCAAATAAAATCCCAACTATAACACCTATGATTGCATTTCCTGTAATACTCACTATAAAGCCAAATTTCTTAGCTAGAAATAAGCATAGGGGTATTTGCCAAATAGATGTTATTATCAAGACTAAAGTTGCTAACATGAGAACATTAATACTATAAGTAGGAGTCAATTGCTTATGCAATAATATTTGTCCCATATATACTAATAGCATATGTAAAAAAGCAGTTATTGTAACATAGTAAATTGCTACTAGTACCTTTGCAAACCATACACTTTTTAAACTAACATCCAGTGAATAAATTGCCATACATAGAGATTTTTTCTTTTCATAGTTTTGCATCATAGATGGTATTAACGAAAAAGTTGCAGGCATTAGAATTACATACCACCAATTATATGCACAAGAGCTAAAATATAGTGGCATCAAAAAGAAAGCTAGTAATACGGTTATGGAAGGAGCAATAACTAGTAATTTCTTTAGAAATGTTCGCTTATATTTAAGATTTTCCGCTAGAATATATTTGATCATTTTGCATGTCCTGTTTTTTCTTTTTTTATTATATTCATAAATAAAGATTCTAGATTTTCTTCGTGATTTATTATCCCTTGATACTCTAAACTACCATTATTTACAATTCCAATATGGTCTGCTAATTGTTCTACTTCACTTAGTATATGGCTTGAAATAATAACTGTAATTCCATTTTTTTGAAAAGAACGAATTAAATCTCGCAATTCTTGAATTCCTAAAGGGTCTAAACCATTTGTCGGTTCATCTAAGATCAATAATTTGGGATTGTTTATAAGTGCGATGGCAATTCCCAAACGTTGCTTCATTCCCATTGAAAATTGACTACTTCTTTTTTTGTCTGTATTTGTGAGATTAACAACTTTTAGGACTTCATTAATCCTTGAATCCGGCAATCCTAAAAGCAATGTTCTAACTTTTAGATTTTCCCTTGCAGTTAAATTCTCGTATAGGGGTGGACTTTCAATCAAAGCTCCAATCTTTCTTAAATCATTTCTGTTCCATGAGTGTTCTTCAAAAATTATTTCACCGGATGTTTTATGTAACATTCCGGTAATCATTTTAAGAATTGTTGACTTTCCGGCTCCATTAGGACCTAGTAGTCCATAAATGGAATTTTCTTCTATCTGGATAGAAACATTGTCTACTACATTTTGCTTTCCAAATTTCTTTGTTAAGCATTTAGTTTCCAAAATATATTTTTTCATTTTTATTCCTTATTTTTGCTTTGTTAGATTGCAAAACGTAAGCCTATTTTTGAGTTGAAAAAGAACTTTGAGACGTTGCTTTGTACTTCGCCGAGTGTGAAAGAATAAACTGCTGCTCCACAGATTACGCTGAAATCAACTTCATTAGTCAATGTGAGATGAAATCCCGTTTCAAAAAGGATGTTGCCGTAATTCTTTTGCTCTTCATTAGCTTTTTGCGAGATGTAGCGAATGTGTCTAAAGATGATATTGATTGGGATTTTTAGCCTTGAAGGTTTTGAAAAAGTCTCTGTGTAAAGTCCATAGTCCGTGATTGAAAAAGTGGAGCGTTGTCCGTCCACTATGCCAAGTCTTCCTCTATGAGAAAGACGTAATGTGCCAAGTAAGTTTGGAAAGCGATAGCCAAGGTCGACTGTGGCAGATTGAATGTAAGCATGTTTTTCTGTTACTCCTAAAGTTGCTACTGCAAATGAGCCTGAAAAACCTGCAACAAAACCTATATCAGTGCGAAGGTGAATGTCCATAATTAAGCCCGGATGAAAAGAAGAAAGGGCATCTCCCATAGAGCCTACAGAGTTTAAAAATCCTAGAGATGGACCTAAGGAGATATTCAAAATTGAGCTTTCATAAGTGAGTTTTGCCCAAACAGTATTGCCTGCTTCAGAATCTCGTTCTACAGCTAGCTTTACCTTAAAATGAGGTAAAATCTGTTCTTCTAAAGAAACGCTACCACCAAAATCGGGAATTGTTCTATAGTCTCCATCATGTTTTAGACCAAAATTGCTCATGTTTAGCTCAGTTTCCATTACTAAAGCGGAGAGTGAAAAATGGAGAATTAAAAAAATACATATCAATATTTTAGTCTTGTTCATTAATAAACTGCCTTAACCGAAACTTCTGCCATAACTGCACGACGTAAGTCGGCATACATCAAAGGATTGAATGGAACTTTCAGTTTTAATTCTACTTCACCAACTTTTGTTGTTATAAAAGGCCCTATAGAAAAAGTGAAAGGCGTAACTTCTGTAAAGTTTAATAGATTAACCGAAGTCAAAAGTGAAAAACCGCCGTTTATTCTGTGTTCTTCAAGATTACCAAGCCCTAAAAGCAAGTTAAAGCCAATAAAATTGGTTGCACGTAGCTCTTTGCTTTCTAAATCATTTGGTAGCTGAAAAGGTGAAGACATGAAAAAAGAAATTGCTACGTTAAAGAGTGGGCGTGTGATTCTAGGCTCAAAAAGGACATAAAATTGTGAATGAAGATTTTCAAAACTTAAATCTTGTAAGGCTAGGCGTGCAAAACCCATTTCAAAAAACAATTCATATTCTTCTATGTGGATAGACCCCATGAGCCCTAGTCTCATTCTAAAGTCTTTTGCTTGTTTCTTTGCTAAAAATCCAATAAAAGACTCAAAACTAAAACTAGAATAGGAAAAACCAAAACGCAAATCGTTAGTGTATGTTAGCTCTTCGCCTATTTTTGCATTCCAATGGCTATAAAAGCCTGTATAAAATCCATTTGAAGATGCTCCATAAAGGGCTAAGCCAACACCTGAAATGTTAAGATTTGGACGAAATACATTTGCAGGATAACTTCTCATAAATAGAGATGCAGAGGCACTACTCTTTAAATGCTCTCTCAAAATAGAATCTGACCCCAGTTCATCATACTTGCCAAAAAAAAGAGAAAGAGAAATACGTTTACCCAGTATGCTTGGAAAGTTTACAGATGCATTTAGAAAATCTTGAATGTCCTTTTGCAAGAGATCTGCATAAAGCCCTTTTTGTTTACTCATATGTAATATGAGATCTCCTTTAAAGAAGATATCAAAATACATAGCTTTCATTGTTTCTAGTCTTATTCCTGCATTGATTCTTAAAAGATTTGTTACATCGCCTTTATTTTCGCCTGAATATATTGAATATGAAAACTCAAAAGGGTAGGCTGGAAGGCATAAAGCGTCTACCCTTTTAAGAGAGAAGATGTAGATAAAACACAAAAACATTATAAGAGGTGCTTTCCTCATGGGTCTTTTATCGGCTAGCCACCATCTACATTCAATAGCAAGATGACTTTTAATGTTCTAGAGCCTTTATGCAACGTAATATTCAAGCCCTCTGTTTTGTGCAACTCTCTTTAATTTCTCAATTGATTTTTTTTCAATTTGTCTAATTCTTTCTTTAGTCAAATCAAATTTCATTCCGACTTCTAATAGGGAATGGGGTTCTTCGCCTGCAAGCCCAAACCTATATTTTAGAATAGCTGCTTCCCTGTTTGAAAGAGTTGAAAGCATTTCTTTAATTTCATCTTTTAGACTTTGATTTAGAACATCTGTTTCAGGAGATGGATGAATCTCATCTTTTATTAACTCTCCAACAATAGAGTCCTCACCTTTTTTGATAGGTTCATCAAAAGAAAGTGGTTTTTGAGAAACATTGAGCATTGCGTTAAGTGTTGGAGCATCAATATTCATAGAAGAAGCAATGTCTTCAATGCTATCCATTCTTTTTTCTCGCTCTGTTTCGATTCTTGAAAGCTCATTAATCCTATTGACCGGAAGACGAATAATTTTAGATTTTTCTGATATTGCTTTTAGAATTGTTTGTTTGATCCACCAAACAGCATAAGAAATGAAGCGAAAACCCTTCGATGGGTCAAATTTATCAGCTGCAAGCATGAGGCCTATGTTTCCTTCGCTGATTAGGTCTGAAAAAGAAAGTTCGCTATTTCTATATTTTTTTGCAATTTTTATTACAAAGCGTAAATTGCTATCAATCAGTTTTTGTTTTGCTTTTTTGTCTCCTTGTGTGGCGAGGATTGCATATTCTTTTTCTTCTTCAGGAGTGAGAAGTGGAATGTTGTTTATTTCCTTTAAGTAGATTGCCAAAGATTCTGTTTTTTCTAATTTTGTAACACTATTTTTCATATTTTCCCTCCTAAACTGGTGATGAAATCTTTCACTTATAATATAGCAAAATACGTACCAAGTATGGCTTATTAGAAATAAATATATGTTTTATTTGAAATAGATGGAAATGTCGATATGCTATCTAAAAAAATTGCACGATTTAGTTACGTAGTAGCCACAATATGATAAGTTTTCTTAGCTTGTAAAGCTTTTTATGATATTTTTAGAAGTTTTATTATTTTTGAAAAATAGAGAACTCTTTTGTATCTTTGATTTTTTACCTTGCCTTTTTGCTATATTTTGAGTATATTCACGCTGTATGTATCTTTATGCTTAATCATAAAGACACACTTATATGTTTTTATATTAAAAAAGTGTATCTTATTGATACAATAAAAACATTGGATTGGGGAATTTAGGTTCTTTTGGAGGTTAAAAAATGAAAGTGAAACCATTACAAGATCGTATTTTGCTAAAGCCTGAGCTTGCAGAGTCTAAGACAGCTTCTGGGATTATTATTCCAGACACAGCACAAGAGAAAACACAAAAGGCTGTTGTTGTGGCTATTGGGGATGACAAAGAAAAGATCAAGGTTGCTGTTGGAGATAGGGTAATCTATGATAAATATGCTGGCACTCAAATTAAAGTTGAAGGCGTGGAGCATTTGATTGTGAAAGCAAATGATGTTATTGCAGTAATTGAATAGTAGCAAAATATAAAAGTTTTGTATGGTTGTGGTCAAAAGACTACAACCATTTTTTTTGCCTAAAATCATATTATTAATACTAGTTTTTAGACTATGTCTAAAAGAATCCTTTAGCGATTTGGACTAGTCCAATTATTACGGCTCTGTCTGAGCTTTGTGATGTAGAGGTGAGAAACCTAGAAGATATTATAACTAATGCTTTTATCTTTTGCTTTCTTTTGCAATTTCATCCAGTGCTTCGAGAGCGAGTTGGACTTCCTTTTTTGTATTGAAAGAAGAAAAACTAAAGCGCACCATGCCTTGTTCTTTTGTGTGGAAATATTCATGCAAAAGTGGTGCACAATGAGCTCCTGAGCGAGTGGCAATTCCGTATTTTTCGTATAGGTTTAAGCTTACTTCGCCAGATGGGCGTTTTCCTATATTTAATGAAACTACTCCACTATAGAAGCTACTATAATTAGTTCCATAAGTAATAATTCCTTCAATCTTACTTAATTCTTTAAGAAAATAAGAGCGAAGACTAGAGATTTTTTTGTTTATGTTTTCGATTCCTTTTTTGAGTACGTATTCAACTCCACGATTTAAACCTATAAATGAAGGTACGTTCATTGTTCCTACTTCAAAAACATCAGGCATTAAACATGGGTGCATTTGATTAAAAGAATCATGCCCTGAGCCACCCGAAAAAACAGGTTTAAAAATGAAGTTGCCAACTACTACAATAGCTCCTGTTCCTTGAGGACCATAAAGTCCTTTATGCCCAGTAAAACAAAATATTGAATTAGGAAACTGGGAGGCATCAATAGGAATGAGTCCTGCAGTTTGACACATGTCCACAATCATAACCAAATTGTGTTTTTGACATACTTCATGTATTGTTTTTAAATCTTGAATTACACCAATGACATTTGATGCATGATTTATTACAACAGCTTTGGTATCTTTTTGAATTAATGGCTCTATATTAAATTGTCCTGTTGTTGGATCTGGCGTGCAAATGGAAAGCCCTCCGCCTGCCTCTCTAAACTGATATAGAGGACGCAAAACAGAGTTGTGTTCAAAAACAGTTGTTATCATGTGAGTGTTGTCAGCATTATAAAAAAGACTTCTTAATGCTATGTTAAGGGCTGCACTACCATTTTGGCACAAGGCTACATTAAGAGGATTTTTTATATTGAATAATTTTGCAATAATCTCTCTGGTGTTATATAGCTCTTGTAATGCTGTGTAGGCAGCACTATAAGAAGAACGTCCAGCGTTTCCTATTTCGCCTGAAGCAATAGCATTATACACTGCTTTTGCTACTGCCTGAGGTTTTTTTAGCGTTGTTGCAGCATTGTCTAAATAAATCAATTTTTTCATAATTTAATGTCTCTTAAGTTTAATATTCTTTGGATGTGTAAGTCTTTTTTCCATTGGAGCATTCTACAAAAAAAACACCTTCAAGTTGAATACCTTCTTTTTTTAGAGTATCTAATACGGACGACAAAACATTTGGAGAAAGCTTCAATGCTAGTCCACAACCAGCTGACACTTCAGGGGGAATAGGGATTAGTCTTGCTTCCTTATTTTTGCAGACGCTCATCGCCATCCTTTCCCCTGCCATAGCGTGATGTGTTGAGGGAAAAGATATGATGAAGTAATTGTCTTCGCTGTTGCAACACATAGTTTTACGGACGAACAACGTTATGTGTTCTTAATATTTCTACAATGCGATACATATTTGTGATGGTTCCTACCTTAAGAGATTCTTTTAATTTGTAGTAATCGAGGCAAAGTCCACAAGAAAGAATTTCGCATCCTGCTTCTTCTAATTTTTTTAAGTCTGCAATTGTTTTTTCATTTTTGGATGTGAGGAAGACTCCTGAATTGTAGCAAACAACCATTTTAGGTTTGATGTCTTGCTCTGTTAAAGCATAGACAAAACTTTCTGCAAGTTTTAAGCCCAATTCATCTTCGCCTTGCCCCATTTTATCGCCACTAATGGCTACAACATAGTCATTGAGTTTTATAGTTGAAATGTCTTCAATTAATTGACATCCTGAAGTTTCTGCAAAATTGAATAAAACAGTATATTCTTTTTTTGAAATCTCTTTTGTTTCTACTTTAGCTCCTGCTTGTTTTCCGAGTTTTGTAAGATTTTGCACTGCAACTTCGTTATCAACACGAACTAAGATGTCATCCTTTTTTGTATTTTCATTGAATGCTTGCTTTGCCTTAATAACAGGTTGTGGGCATTCTAAACCCATTGCATTAATTTCTATCATACTGTCTCCTAATAGTATTAATCTATTCTAACGATGGTTTAATGCTATCATAAAAAAATAAACATAACAAGGATTACGGATTGTATCTTAGTTAAATCTCGCTCGAAATAAATCCTGTGTATCACGTAAAAATCTTAGCTAAAAATAAAATTCAGTAGAATAAAAACTACTGGAGGCTAGTTATGGGGTTGAATAAGGAAAGCTTAATCCCTTTAACAATAAAACTTGTGAATTCTTGTAAGGAGAGAAGTTTCAAAGAGAAAAAAACGTAAGTATATTCCTAAAAGGAATAAGATTTTTCAAGGCTCTTTAATTGTTATTTGGCGTTTTGGTCACTGTGCAGGCAAAGATTGATAGTATTCATAAAAGAAAATAGCGGCTCAAGGGAATAGCTATAAATTGCTATTTTAAAAACTCATAGCTTTGTTATCTTTTCTTCAGTTAGTTTGTATATTTTTCTCATTATTATAAAAACAGCAATATTTACTATTATTTTTATATTTATTAAAAATATTATTGTTTTTTTTATATATACTTGACAATGTTTTATTTTAAATGCAATATGTATATATAAAGTTTATCAAAGTAATATTGTTTTAATGAATTTGATAGGAAAATTCTTTTATTTATGCACTCACATTTAATCAAATCCAAAAACAAAATTTTTATCAAGAATCAAAATTAATAAGGAGGTGCAGCTCTATGGGTGGAGGCATAGACAAATCATTTGTAGAGAATAGAAACAATGAAAATTTAGAGTTAGATGAAAAAGCTCTAGAACACATTATGGAGGGATCATATGAAGATATAAATCCAAAAAAAAATAATGTAAGTAACAAAAAATTAAAAAGTGGAGGACATAGTGAAGAAACATTTAAGCAGTTGAAAACACATAACATAGGGTATACAATAACTAAAACATATCCTAATGGAGTTCGAGTAGGTAATGTAGAAAATCATGTAAAAACCATAAAACGTTTTCATAGTGGGCAAACATGGTTTCCTAAAAATTGGACAAAAACAGATATTATTAAAGCTATTAATCATGTTATTTCACTACCAGAAAATCAAAATGCGAAAGATGGTGAGACAATGTGGGGAATATGGCAAGGAGTGAAACTTGGAGTTAAAAAAAGGGATGGAAGAATTGTAACAGCTTTTCCGTGCATGGAACAATCAGAATGGGAGAATTAAGATGTTTAATATTAAGAAATATAAATCAATTTTAAATGAATATATCAAAATTGAAAATGATCCATATTCAGATATAGAATTTGTAGAAATTCGTGATGAATTAAAAAAAATTATCTGTAAAGATGATGAATCTTTTAATGGTTTTGTGAGGCATCTATTAAATGATGATATTGCTATTGATGAATTTATAGCAATTGCAGAAGTTTCGGATGAAGTAGCAGAAAAATGTTTTTCCAAAGAATATATTGAAGCATTAAAAAAATTGAGAATGCAATATTCTGAAGAAACAGAAAAATATAAACTCACTTCGTTTCTTGATTCTGCAAAAAGTATTACTAAATATAATTTAAAAAAACAAAAAGAGGAGAAAGAAAGAATGAAAATATTGAATTATGAAAAGTTTTTGGCATATCTAATCGTAGATGCAGAATTTGAAGGAAAATATAATATTCCAATTATTCAAAACCAAGAAATAAAAATACCAAAAGAAATTGTGCCTTTTGAAAAACGAAATAAGATAGAAATCAACGATAGAAAAAATACCTTTGTTCATTTTTATATGAATGACAATTTAATTGACAACTTTGTTCAACATGCAAAAGAATATGTAGAAGAATTAAAGCAATTTGGAGGCATCATATCTCCTGATCCATCTTTATGTATTGGTATTCCATTAGCAATTCAATTATATCATACATACATAAACAGAGCTTGTGCATATTTCTTTCAAAAAGAAGGCTTAAAAGTAATTCCAAATGTGAGATGGGCTGATAAAGAAAGTTTTGAGTTTTGTTTTGCAGGTTTAAAACCTAATGGTACATATTCAATTAGTACGCTTGGATGCATAAAAAATAGTTTAGAAAAAACATATTTTAAAAATGGCTTGGATGAAATGCTCAAAGTATTAGAACCAGAGCGTATTATAGTGCATGGAGGAATGCCTGAGCGTATTTTTGCAGAATACGAAGGCAAATATAACTTTATTCATTTTGATTCATGGATCACCAAGATACATAGAGAAAGAAAAAATAAAGAGGAATAAGCAATGAGAAAAAAACCTATAGATTATGAACGCTTTCTAGCTTATTTGGTTTCTGGTGCAAAGTTTGAAGGAAAATATGGAATACCTATTATAAGGAATCAGAAAATAAAACTGCCAAACAAAATAGTTCCATTTGCAAAACGTGATGAAATTAAAAGAAAGGATAAAGAAAAAACATTTGTGCATTTTTATATGGATTTTGATTTAAATATGAAATTGATACAAAACATAAGAAAATATACAAGAAGAATATTGAAATTTGGGGGAATGATTTCTCCTGATCCTTCTTTATTTTTTGATATTCCTCTAGCAGTTCAAATATTTAATACATATTTGAATAGAGCTTGCACATATTGTTTTCAGAATATAGGTATTCCTATAATTCCAAATGTGAGATGGGCTGATAAAGAAAGTTTTGAGTTTTGTTTTGCAGGTTTAAAACCTAATGGTATATATTCAATTAGTACAGCAGGCTGTATAGCATCTAAAAGAGAAAGAAATTTATTCAAAAATGGATTACATGAAATGTTGAATGTGTTAGATCCAGATTTTATTGTTGTACATGGTGAAATGCCTTATGATATTTTTGTGGACTATGAAGAAAGTTATAATTTTGTCCAATTTGATCAGTGATTAACTATCCTAGATTTTCTCCTTAACAAATGGTTTTTTATTTGTAATAAATTGCCGATTTGAAGGTGTTTTTAGGGGCTACTGCCCCTAGTAACACCGCTACCATCATATTTTATTTTTTTTCGTAATCTCCTTATACATTTCAAACAAAAAACTAACTCGCTCAGCATCGTCTTTAAATGGAGCTTTACGATAAAGCCTGTCGACAGCCACATCAAGAGCTTTGTGGGCAAGTGTTAATTCTTTTGGCATTGTGAGGGGGTCGTAGAGGTCTGCAAGAGAGCTTTCAGGATAGAGCGAGCGAGCATCTAGCACGGCACGGGCTTTTTCTACAATTGCTTCCTCTTGCTCTTTTGTGGTTTTAGGAAATGGAAAATTGTTGTAGACCACATCTTTTGAATAGCGATAACCAGTGCCAAGCCTACCACATACGGTTTTAGTCCATGCCATGTGCATTTGGCTGGTAAGTATAGCAAAATGATACAAAGTTGCGTTTGGAATGATGAGATTAAGATTACTTGCAATAACAGAGCTATCCATAAAACCCATAGGAATATATTTTCGTTTCTCTGATGTTGCAGAAGGAATCAATAAATAATCCACTCCTTCAGGCTGTGTAATTTGTGCAAAAAGAGAAGGAGTGTCGGCTAAATATGGGCGTGAAGATTTTTCTCTCACTGCCTTACACTTTGCTATTCGCTCCATAATGAGAGGACACTCTCGCAATTCTTCTGGTTTTGCTTTAACCAGCCATAGGCAATAACGCTTTTTATTATTGATAAATTCTTCTGCTCCTAAAAACTTTCTTATAAACTTTTTTGCCTCAGGTTCTGCTTTTATAAACTCTTCGTATTCATTTTCTTCTATTATAAGGTGTCCTCCATCAGCTGGCATGTTTCCAAAACACATTTTAGGAACTTCACAAATTGCTTCCTGCATTCGATCTATAAACACGCTTTCAGCATCCATCAAATAGGCATTGATTTGTTTTGCTTTAATAGCTTTAGGCTCTCCTTTTATGTCTTCATAAATGAAAAGCGTCTTTTCTTTTTCATCTTGCAACGAAAAGCCCACAATAATGCAATAAACTGCTGCCTTGCCTCTCGCCTCATTCGACCACTTGAATGTCTGATGAGCAAAGTTTATGTGTATGCCACTTTCAAACATTTCCTTCCATATAATAGGCACTTGTAAACCTTGACAAATTGAGTTAGTCGAAACAAACGCACATCTTATATCAGTTCCTTGAATATAGACTTGAGCTTTTTTATACCAAGCACAAACATAGTCTAAGTCGCCTATTTGCTTTTGCCCTTTAAATATTGCTTTCATTTCCTCTTTTTGTTCTTTGCTCATTATTCTAGAACCCAAAAACGGAGGATTACCTAGAATGTAATTTAATTCAGTTTTTGGTACTATGCTTTCCCAGTCTGTAGTTAGTGCATTGCCCCTCACAATTGAGGCAGCCTCTTTTAATGGAATGCGAGCAAAATATTGCCCAAAACGCTCTGCAACAAGCCTATTCATCTGGTGGTCAATTAACCACATTGCAGTTTGTGCAATTTGGCTCGGGAATTCTTCCAATTCTATGCCGTAGAATTGATTTACATTAACGCGGATGTATTCGCCAACATCCAGCACTTGTTGCTCGGAGCTTTTTAGCTCTTCAATTATGGCTAGCTCTAAAAGACGAAGCTCACGGTAGGCTACAACCAAGAAGTTTCCACAACCACAAGCTGGGTCTAAAAACTTGAGGCCTGCAATATGCTCGTGAAGAGCGTTAAGCTGGGCAGTATGTGCCTTTTTTGTTCCGAGCTTCTTAGCTTTTTCAAAACGCTCCCATAATTCATCGAGAAAGAGTGGGTGAATGAGCTTTAATATATTTTCTTCGCTTGTATAATGAGCTCCAAGTGCGTGCCTTTCCTCTTTATTCATCACACTTTGAAACATTGCTCCAAAGATGGCAGGTGAGATGCGACTCCAGTCTAGCTGGCAACATTCAATTAAGTTTTCTCGCATAGATGAATTGAATGCAGCTATTGGTACATGCTCTGCAAAAAGCCCACCGTTGATGTAGGGGAATTGATTTAGTTCTTCGTCTAGCGTTTTGAGTCGTTCGTTTTTTGTGGTGTTTAGCACCTCGAAAATATTTGCAATCGCAGGTGCTAGGTCTGAGCCATCTTGGAGTGTTCTCCTCAAGATGTATTTTATAAAATGGTCATGCTCAAAAATGCCTGTGTCATCAGCAAAAAGGCAAAAAAGAAGACGCACAAGGTAAAGCTCTAGGCGATGCCCAGTATATCCTATTTCTTTGAGCGTGTCGTGCAAACGTCCCATCTTCTCGGCTGCTTCAATGTTTACGGCATCTGCCTTTTTATATTCAATTTCTTTGTAACCAGCTAGAAAACTAAAAAGCCCGATGTTTTCTGCTAGATCTTCAAGGTTGAATACTATGAGCTCGCCATCTTTTTCTAAGTTGTAATAGTGAAAGTGCTGGAAGTCGCTAATCAAAATCACACGTGGAAGCTCTGCATCTGGCAGGGCTTGGGCATATCTCTTTGCCTGCTCGTATGCTTTATGTAAGTCTTTACCGGGGCTTTTCATTTCAACTAAAATATAGCCTTTCCAAAGAAGATCGATGTAGCCTGAGCTTCCATCTAGGAGCTTCACCTTATGCTCAAAAATGGCAATCTTATTTCGTGGCACTCCAAAGATATTCAAAAAGTCTGTTTCAAAGGTTTGTGCATCTGCTTCTTCACGAGCTGATTGCACTTTGTCTTTCCAATTCAAAACAAACTTACATGCACGCCTGCGTATTTCATTTAAAGCTAACATATTGAGTTGATTATAAACATTTATAATACTTCTTTCAAACAAAACTTCCTCTCAAGTTTTTTGAAAGAGTCCAACTAGAGCTAAGTTATAAAGTAGGGTTAACAGCTTCTAAATGATGTGAAATTGTGTGGATTGGTTAAAAATTGGGCGTGGAAATAAGCCAGTTTTGCCTAAAGGCAAAGGCTTACTACCTGCTTACGAGCATCTGTTTCTATGCTTTTCAAGATTTTCAAATCCTTCTTCTTAAAAATAATCTTCAAGTTTGCAATTTATTGCAAATTTGAAGATTGTCATCTACCAAGAGAAAGTGAAAAGACTATTTTTCTTCTTTCATCTTTTTCATTTTTTCTTCTTCTTTTTTTTCATCCTGCCTATCTCTTATATCTGCAATTCCAACGAATATAGAAATAAGCCCTATTAATGCTGTGAAAATTGGTAATCCGCCTTTTAAAAATAGCAACATGTCTTTATACCAACCTAAACCTTGTGGTAAGCCTGCAAATACGGTAAATCCAATCAAAATGAAGCCTACAATTAATGCCATCATAATTCCTCCAAAAGTTGATAGTTTTTTTGAAAACTCTGCTTATTAGGATAAAAAAAAGCCTGATTTATTGCAAGTATTGAAATCCACTTAGGATATGTAGCTTCACATATGAAAACTGTACAGTTTCGCATCCCTAAATAATGCAGTTTCGCATAGCAAAACTGTACAGTTTTCGATGCCTAAACTGTACAGTTTAGGGGCAGTACATTAGCTAAGGTACTATTATAACACTAGCTAAGGTACTACTCTAACATTAGCTAATGTACTCTCTTTTCAAAATATAGGGCATGTCTACGTTGTCACTTTATTAAAAGTAAGGGCTCGACGTATTAAAGATACGACTTCGCCCTTACTTTTAAGTCGTTCCTAGTATCCATGCCCTCTATTTTGAAAAGTCTTGTTAAAAATGGGGCATGTCTACGTTGTCGCTTTTGGTAAAAATAAAGTTCCAACGTACAATAAGTACGCCTACACTTTAATTTTACCAAGCTCCTAGTATCCACGCCCTCTATTTTGAAAAGTCTTGTTAAAAATGGGGCATGTCTACGTTGTCGCTTTTGGTAAAAATAAAGTTCCAACGTACAATAAGTACGCCTACACTTTAATTTTACCAAGCTCCTAGCATTTATTACCTCTATTTTCAAAAATATTTTCCATAATAATGCAATAAAAACTAAAGATATTCAAGATTTTTAAAAAACAATATTATTTTTCTTGCAAAAAAATAGAAAAAATAATAAAATATCACCATAGAATGATTTAGGAGAATAATATGAAAAAACAAGTTAAAATTTCGGTATGCAAAAGCAATGTTAGAAAAGATTCAACCTATTATGCTAGGGTGTGCAAAAAAGGAAAACTGAGTGAAAGAGATTTGGTAAAAATGGTTAAAGAAAAAGCTCCTTATATAGATATTCATAGCCTTGAAATAGGATTGGAAGTTTTAGGTCAAGTGATTGTTGAAAGCATAGAAACAGGTCTTGATGTTGAGCTTTTTGGACTTGGCACTGTAGGACTTAAAGGTAAGGGAAGCATTAAAGTGAGTGAGCCTTTAATGAAAAATCTTGATGGTACGTTTGATAAAAGAGATAAAATGGCAGGAAAAGCAGAGATAGGTGATAATTCAGAAAGAATTTCTGAGAGAGAATTAAGTGTTATAGCCAAAAAGAATGTTGAATTTACGGTTCAATTTAGTCCATCCCGTGTTGTTAAAAAACACATAAAAGAACATGTTGAGCCTTCTTTTATCACAATGAAAATGCAAAAACCTAGAATAGAAAGCATAGAAAAGATTTATTCCGGAGGTGAAAATGCCCCTAGTGTGATTAAAATTAAAGGAGAAGACTTAAAACTTGTAGGGGAGGGCATGGGCTTATATTTAAAGATGGGGGGAAATGTTATCCATATACCAAAAGAAGCGATAATTCAAAATGAACCTAAAACACTCATGTTTCTTACAAATATTGCACTAAAAGAGAAAGAACAATGTAGCGTCCATTTAAGCACGCAATATGCAAAGATGGGACATAGAAAGACATCAATCGTAAGGCGGTGCGTCAAAGAGTTTAGTTTTGGGCTGATAGACAAAACTGCATGAGCTAAAAATCAGGCTAGATATTTAAAAAAACTCAAAGACTTTATGCTTTGCATTAATTTGGAAAAAGGCAAGAGAATTAAAAAATATTGGTGATATATTAGTTTGTTGGTTGCAGTTTATAGATGTAATGATGGTGGTTTGGAGCTTGCGGGTGTGAAAATTTGTATTGCTTCTGAGCCTGCCTTTCAAGTTTGGCGTTATGGCTATAGTGCAAAGCTTCCACTTTCAATACTGACAAACTTTGAAGAGTTTGCAGTTTATGACATTCGTATTAAGCCAGAAAAAACAGATGATGCCTCTGTAGCTCGTATTTTTTACTGCCTCACCGATGAAGAAATAGTCGCCTTAAAAAACTAGAAGATTTATGATAGAATAGAATACGAGAAATTAGGAGATGGTATGGTTAAAGATGTAATG
>JBQNBL010000028.1:0-20045 GCA_052169955.1 Treponema sp. | reverse complement strand
TTTTTACGTGATACACAGGATTTATTTCGGTTAGATTTAACATGATACAATTCGACCTCTTGACATTTTATCGTCTTTATAACAAACTATTAGCCGTCGGTCTTTAAGGACTTTCATGGTGGACGTAGTTCAGTGGTAGAACTCCAGATTGTGGATCTGGCTGTCGTGGGTTCGAATCCCATCGACCACCCTAGTGTTTTCGCGCTTGTAGCTCAGCTGGATAGAGCAACGGACTTCGAATCCGTAGGTCGCACGTTCGAGTCGTGTCGGGCGCAAGGGGCAAAGAGTGGGGAATGTTCAATCTTCCTAATTTATACTGCATTTTCAAGAGTTTTCAATCTACAGTAGATATTTCTATTCTCTGTTCCTAAAAGGTGAGGCATATCACGTGTGTATTTTAAAGAGATTAATATTATTTAAATAGGAGTATTTATGAGTGTTAAAGAAAGAGTTGAAATGCTTCGCTCCAAAATGAAGGATATGGGGCTTAAGGCTTATTGCGTTCCTTCTTCAGATCCACATCAAAGCGAATATCTACCAGAAAGTTATAAAACTAGAGCTTTTATTTCAGGCTTTACAGGCTCTGCGGGTACTGCTCTTGTGACAGACAAAGAAGCAATTCTTTGGACTGATGGAAGGTATTTTTTGCAGGCAGAAAAGCAATTACAAGGAACTCCTTTTGTTCTATACAAAATGGGAGAAGAAGGTGTGCCAACACTTACTGAGTATCTTGCTAAAGAGTTAAAAGATGGAGATAAGCTAGGATTTGATGGTAAAGTTGTTTCTCTTAGTATGTTTGAAGACATGAAGGCTAAAATATCTAGTGGTGTTAGCTATGTCTCTGATAGGGATTTAGTTGGAGAAATATGGAATGATAGACCTCTTCCTGTTCTTTCTAAAGGTTTTGTGCATGGAAAAGAATATTCAGGTGAAGATGCAAAGGATAAAATAGAAAAATTAAGAAAAATGCTAAAAGATGCTGGGCATGATTCTACTGTTATTGGTGCTTTGGAAGATGTATGTTACCTTTTCAATATAAGAGGGAATGATGTTAGGTGTAATCCTGTAGTTACAGCCTATGCTTTAGTTGATTCAAAGAGAGCTATTCTTTTTATTTCAGAAAAACAACTAACGCAAGAAATGGTTGAGTATTTATCCAGTCAGGGGGTCTCAATTCAGGATTATGAGGTCATTTTCTCTGAAGTAGAGAAATTAACTGGTTCTGTATATCTAGATCCTTCAAGAACTAATACATACTTATATAGCAAAATTAATGCAAAAGTTGTTAAGGGACTTAATTTTACTTCAAAATTAAAGTGTATTAAAAATGATACTGAGTTAAACAATTTTAGAGAGGCTATGGCAGTTGATGGTGTTGCAATGCTTAGCATTCTAAAATGGATAGAAGAAAATGCAGGAAGTGGAATTACCGAGTGGGATGTTAGTGAGAAGTTGTTGGAGTTTAGAAAAAAAGGGGATAGGTTTATAGAAGAAAGTTTTGAAACAATTGCAGGTTATGGACCAAATGGTGCTATTATTCATTATGCTCCTCCCTCTTCTAGCTCTGCCAAATTAGAAAGAAAGAGTTTTTTCCTTCTTGATAGTGGTGGACATTACTTAACAGGAACTACAGATATTACTCGCACAATTCCTTTGGGCGAGCTGACTATGGAAGAGAAAGAAAATTACACTGCGGTATTAAAAGCTCATATACAATTAGCATTGGCAAAGTTTAAGAAGGGAACAACTGGTTATGCTCTTGACGCAATTACTAGGCAACCAATTTGGAGACTTGGTAAAGATTATAAACATGGAACGGGGCATGGAGTAGGAATGGTGCTTTCTGTTCATGAAGGTCCTCAGTCCATTTCCACTAAATTTTTAGATGTTCCAATGGAAGTAGGAATGGTAACCTCGGATGAGCCTGGTCTTTACATTGCAAATAAACATGGTATTCGAATTGAAAGTTTGATTGTAACAAAGCCTTTTATAGAAAATGAGCATGGAATTTTTTATCAATTTGAGACAATTACTATATGTCCTATTGATATTCGTCCGATAATAAAAGAGATGTTGTTGCAAGAAGAAATTGATTGGTTAAATGACTATCACAAAAAAGTATTTGATGTTTTATCAAAACGTGTTGAGCCTTGCATGATGGACTTTTTAAAAGAAAAGACACGTGCAATCTAAACGCGAAAGTTTATAGTACTTTCTATTGTTGAAGATATACAAAATTCTTTTTTCTTGTAACAAATGTTGATTTTATATATTTTTGACATATTGTTACTGTATTGAATATAAATGTTTTATTTTATATAATCAGCATCGCCTTGATTTTGGTGTGAATTAGTACTAACTTTAGGAGATAATAGGAATTTATGAGTAATAATAACATAATACCAGGCTTCGATGATGAAAAAGATGAGAGTCTCACTATAAAGTTGCAGAAAATAGAATCTTTAAATAACTGCATAGTGATTTTCTTAAATGGTTATATTGATACATATAATTCAAGTTTTTTTCAAAAGCGTGTTGGTAAAATTATAGAATCTGGATATGTTCAGTTGATATTTAACTGTGCTAGTTTGAATTATGTTTCTTCTACAGGAATTGGTTCTTTTACTGCTTTCTTAAAAACTGTGAAACCTAAAGGCGGGGATATAGTCTTACTTGATATTCAGCCAAAAGTTTATGAAGTTTTTCAATTGTTGGGTTTTTCACAATTCTTTAATGTGAAGGATTCTCTTGATGATGCTGAGGCCTTTTTTAAGGCAGGAACAGCTGCAGTGCAGGCTAATGCTTTCCCTCAAGTTTTTGCTTGTCCAATTTGTTCAAAAAAACTAAAAGCAACAAAACCAGGTCGCTTTAGATGTTCTGAATGTAAGACAATTCTTGCAATTGATGGAAATGCACGAGTATTTTTAGGTTAGTAGCATAGACAATTTTGGTGGGGGACCTGCTTTAAACAGATATTCATTTTATTTCTTCTCTTATTTTCCTTGCCTAATTTGTGTTTTTTTGTTAAATTCTAAACCATGAATACTGAAATATATACAATTAAGTCTCTAGAAGCTTTGAAAGAGGCGGAATCTCTAGCACAGAGAGAAAATAATAGTCTTATTGAAAAGGAACATCTTTTGTATGCAATGCTTACTCAAGAAGAAGGGATTGTTCCTGCCATTGTAACTAAAATCAGCGGTTCTACCAATGCTGTTTTAACTGATGTTAAGCATTTGGTAGACGAAAAACCAAAGATTTTTGGGGATACTGTACATACTAATTTGTCTAATGGTTTAGAGCATGCTTTAGCATTATCAGAATCTTATGCAAAAAAATTAAAAGATGATTATGTTTCAACAGAACATTTTTTATTGGCATTGGTAGAAGATGGAGGTAAGGTAGCTGATGTGTTAAAAGCACATGGAATTGATACAAAAACAATTCTTGAAGCATTAAGAGAGAGTAGGGGAAATATGCGAGTTACAAGTGAAAATCCAGAAGCTACTTTTAATGCATTGGAAAAATATTGTCTAGACCTTACAGCACAAGCGAGGCAAGAAAAGCTAGATCCTGTTATTGGACGTGATGATGAGATACGTAGAGTTATGCAAGTTTTGTCACGAAGAACTAAAAATAATCCTGTTTTGATTGGGGAGCCTGGAGTTGGAAAAACTGCTATAGTAGAAGGACTCAGTCGTCGTATTGCATTAAACGATGTGCCTGACAGCCTGAAAGGAAAACGAGTGTTAGCTCTTGATTTAGGAGCTTTGGTTGCTGGTGCGAAGTATAGAGGAGAATTTGAAGAAAGACTAAAAGCAGTTATTAGTGAAGTGCAAGAATCAGAAGGAAACATTATATTGTTTATTGATGAAATGCATACTTTAGTTGGGGCTGGGGCAAGTGAAGGTTCTATGGATGCTTCAAATTTATTAAAACCGGCTTTGGCCAGAGGGCAACTTAGGGCAATAGGAGCTACAACGCTTAATGAGTATCGAAAATACATAGAAAAAGATGCTGCCCTAGAGCGTAGATTTCAACAAGTTTATTGCCATGAACCAAGTGTTGAAGATACCATTTCTATATTGCGAGGTTTGCAGGAAAAATATGAGGTGCATCATGGTGTGCGTATCAAAGATGAAGCTTTAATTGCTGCTGCTACTCTTTCAAATAGATATATTACATCTCGATTTTTGCCTGACAAGGCAATTGATTTAGTTGATGAAGCGGCAAGTAGATTAAAGATGGAAATTGAAAGTCAACCTGTAGCTCTTGATGAAGTTGAAAGAAAGATTTTGCAACTTGATATAGAAAAAGTATCTCTTTCTAAGGAAGAAGATGACCTAGCTTCTAAAGAACGCTTAAAAAAACTTGAAAAAGAACTTATGGAACTAAAAGAAAAGCGTGATGTAATGAAAATGCAATGGCAAAACGAAAAAGCAAAGATAAATGAATCTCGACAATGCAAAGAAGAATTAGAGAAGCTTCGAATAGAGCAGGCAAAATATGAGCGAGAAGGAGATTTGAATCGTGCTGCAGAATTAAAGTATGGAAAGATTCCAACATTGCAAAAAAAACTTGAAGATATTACAAAGAGAAATGAAGAAGCCTTACATTCTGGTAAACAATTACTTAGAGAAGAGGTTAGTGAACAAGATATTGCACGCATTGTTTCGATGTGGACGGGAATTCCTGTATCTAAAATGATGGCTGATGAAATGCAGAAATACTTGCACCTAGAAGATGTCTTGAAAAAAAGAGTTGTAGGGCAAGATGAGGCAGTTAGTGCGGTCTGTGATGCTATCAGAAGGAATAAAGCAGGTCTTTCAGATGGGAATAAGCCGTTAGCTAGTTTTTTGTGTGTTGGCCCTACAGGTGTAGGTAAAACTGAGCTTGCTAAAACTTTGAGTTCTTTTTTGTTTAATGATGAGGCAGCTTTGACACGTATTGACATGAGTGAATATATGGAAAAGATATCTGTGAGTCGCTTGATTGGGGCGGCACCCGGCTATGTAGGATATGAAGAAGGAGGACAACTTACAGAAGCTGTGAGACGAAGACCATATAGTGTGATTCTTTTTGATGAAATTGAAAAAGCTCATAGAGATGTATTCAATATCTTTTTGCAAGTTTTAGATGATGGGCGTTTAACTGATAGTCAAGGACGTGTTGTCGACTTTAAAAACACAATCATTATTATGACTAGTAATATAGGCTCTGAATATTTTTTAGAAGATGACACTTCAAATATTAGAGAAAAAATTGACGGACTTTTGCTTCAATCTTTTAGACCTGAGTTTATCAATAGAATTGATGAAGTGCTTTTGTTTAATAAACTAGATAAAACTTCGATTAGACAGATTGTTGACATTCAACTTGAAAATCTGAATAAAAGATTGGATGAAAGACACAGGAGATTAGAAGTTGAAGAGGACGCAAAAAACTTACTAATGGAAAAAGGTTATAATCCAACATTTGGAGCAAGACCATTAAAAAGAACTATTCAAACAGAAGTTGAAAATAAAGTTGCTGAAATAATACTTGAAGGGAAGTTTCCTGAAGGGAAAACGCTTTTAATTAGACGAGTTGGAAATGGGCTAAGTTTTGATGTCGAATAAGGCTATTTTGATAGGGCTTGCAGGAAAATCTTGTGCTGGGAAGAATGAAGTTGGGAAGATATTAGAAAAATACGGATGGAATGTAATAGATGCAGATAGTATAAGTCGTTTTATTTTTTCTCAGCAACAAGAAGAAATACATGCCCTTTTTATTGATGAAGCTAGAAAAAAAGGTGTAAAAATAGAAAATGAACATGGTTTACTAGACAAGAAAAGACTGTCTTCTTTTTTATTCAAACATAAAGAGCTTTTAGCGAAAATGGAAGATTTTATTTTACCTATAATTGTTAAGAAGATTGAAGAAGAAATTGACTATATTGTAGAAAATAATGAAAATCCTCGCATTGTACTAAACGCTCCAACTCTCCATAAGACCGTGCTTTTAGAGCGTTGTTCTTACATAATTTATGTAAAGAGTAATTTTTTTATAAGATTACTTAGAGCTATTAAAAGAGATGGTTTTTCACCTATAAACATTTGTAGAAGATTTTTAAATCAAACTGATTTCTTTACTCAATATATTACTAAAAAGACCGATATACTACCCATAGCTAATAATTCAGGGTTGAGAAAACTTCAGGAGTCTGTCAGGACTGCATTAATATCTGTTGACCTTTTGAAATAACTTTTGTACCATCCCTTCCTCTTACTTATCTAATGTTTACAAAGGTTGTTTGCTTTGCATTAAAAAGTTATTAGGTTTCATTTTTTGTTATTAGCTTTTGCTTAAATGGAGGCGGTATTTTTATGGAAGAAAAAAAGACACTATGGATAGTGCTACTGGTTTCCTTTTTTGTTTTAGTGGTTTTTGGTTCTGCCATGCTTTTGTACCATCATCCAAAAACTCAAAGTTGTTCAGACGAAGAATTACGATATTTTAGGGAAATTTCAGATAGCCATGGTTCAGAAAAGATTGATCCAGATTTGTGGTCTCGTGAACTTGAAAAGGTTCCAGATTATGAAGATACTGAAGACGCAAATATCACTGGTAAGAGAGGGAGTATTACATTTGTTGATGGGGCAACTGTTGAAAATGGGAAGAGTTATATTGATGTTTCAAACTTAGATTCAAGTAGGAGTGCAAAAGAAGGGAAAAAGTTACCTGAAGAAGTTGCTAAACAGCTTGGTGTCGATGAAAATAAAATAGAAAACAAAGAAGAGATTGCAAAAAAAGAAGAGAGCAAACCTAAAGATGTCGGTTTAGTTAGTCCAAAGAATTCTAATAAACAAGTAATTACAAGAAAAGAAAATTCTAATGCAGTAAAAAATGATACTAAAAAGGTAGAAAAAAGGGACAATCCTTCTTCTATTCAGACTGTTTATTGGGTGCAAACAGCTTCTCTTTCTAGTAAGTTGAATGCAGAAAAAGCAAGAGATAAGTTGGTTTCTCGTCATATGAAAGTAGAAATATTTACAAAAGAAACAACAGCTGGACTTACACATAGAGTTAGGGTAGGACCTTTTAAGAATAATACAGAGGCTGAGTATTGGCTTAAAAACATCAAAGAAATACGTGGATTTGAAAGTAGTTATATCTCACAGGAACGTGTTAGGGCTTAGAGACACAAAAAAAGCTGACCTATTGGTCAGCTTTTTTTATTATGATAAATAGCATAAAAACTAACTTTATTATTTATTTTTGGCGTGCTATTATAAAAGTCATCAATATTGTCAATAAAAATAAGGTGTGTTTATGAAAAAAACAAAAAAAACTAATAAAATAGTCGTTTTTTTAAAAGATAAGATTAATTATGTTTTAGCCCTTGTTATATTTCTATTCTTTTTATTTTTTAGCTTTACAAAAATGGCTCAAAAGGCAGAGAATAGCTTTTATGATTTGGGGTTGAGAATTAAACCTGAAGTGGTAGAGCGAGACGATGTTCTTCTATTAAATGTTGATGACTTGGCTATAGAAAAGGTTGGATCATGGCCTTGGTCAAGGGATATTTTAGCTGATGTTTTAGTGAGACTTAGAGAGTTAGGAGGAAAAACAGCAGTTTTTGATATTGAGTACCTTTCAACATCTTTACAAGCTGTAAACAAAGAATATATTGAAAACACACTTCCCAAAGAATATAGTGAAGTCAAGTCTGAAATTAAAGAATATATTGATGCTTTTTCATCTTCAATTCAAAATAGAGATATTGCCTTAAAAGACGTTGTTGACGTAGGACATGAAATGAGTGACTATTTTGAAAATAGCATTTCATCTCTTTCAGAGTCTATTTCTTCCAAAGTTTTTAAAGATAATGATGCTTATTTTGCCTCTACCATATCCTTTTTTGGCAACACTTTTTTAACTATAAACGCAGTTGAAATAAACATGGAAGAGAATAGTAAAGAAGTTAAAGATTTTGCATATAAAAATCTTTTGTATGCCAATATAGAAGATCAAGAAGATTATATAAAAAAAGAAACATTAAAAAGAAGATTTAATCATGGTGAAGTTTATGGTATCGCTCCTGCAATTTTACCATTGATACAAAAGGCAAAGGGTGCTGGTTTTCCAAATGTTGTAATAGATACTGATGGAGTGAGACGTCGTATTCCTTTATTGAGTGAATATAATGGCAAATATGTGGGACAATTGGTATTTTCTCCACTTCTTTCTATATTACAGCCTGAAAAGATTGTAAGAGAAAGGAATTGTCTCATTCTCAAAAACGCTATTATTAATGATGAAAAAAAAGATATTACAATTCCATTAGATGAAGATGGAAATTTATTGATAAATTGGTTAAAAAAGAAATTTATTGATGAAGGTAACCCACAAAACAGTAGTTTTAAAAATCTTTCGTGCTACACTATTATCTTTGCAGATATTCTTGAAAAACAACTCTTACATTCATTTGATGACATTTTAGCTCTTAACATTAGGACAGATGAAGGCTACTTATCTTATCACAATGAAGTTACAATGCTTAAAAATGAATATGAGAGTCTTCTAGAAGAAAAGGAAAAATTATTAAATGAAGAAAGCCTAAACTATGATGCATATTTTGAAAGGCGAGTTTCTTTTTTTGAAGATGTTTCAACTTTCTTAAAAGGTAATAGTGAAGAAGAATTGCATGCAGTTTTTGATAGAGCAATCCAAGATTCAACTGAAGATAATATTATCTCAATGTATAATGAAGTAAATAAAAAAATATCTTTGCTTTTTAATAATGCAAGAGCCTTTTATAAGCAGTACATGGAACATGTAGCTAGCATAAAAAAAACTTGTAAAGGAGCTTTTGCAATAATAGGTTATAGTGGAGTAGGCACTTCAGATTTGGGAACAAATCCATTTTGGAACTCTTATCCAAATGTTGGAACACATGCTAATGTATACAACACCATTATGACTGGTGAGTTTATAACTCCACTTTCAAAGAATATTACTATCTTACTAAGTTTTGCTCTTGCTTTCTTGAGTGCATTCTTATTGAGTAGAATTCAGAAAGGATATGTGAAAATTATTTTTGGTATTGCCTTGAGCATTGCAGTTTTTGCATTTTTTGTTGCTATGTTTGCTTTCTTAAATATTTATATTCAGATATTTATGCCACTAGCAACTGTTTCTCTTAATTTTGTATTGATATCTTTTTTAAGTTTTATTTTCACAGAAAAAGAAAAGAGCTTTTTACGAAGAGCTTTTGCTGTCTATCTTTCTGATGATGTAGTTAATCAGATTGTATTGGATCCACGACATTTAGCTCTTGGTGGAGTTGCAAAGCGAATTACAGCTCTTTTTACAGACATTAAGTCTTTCTCAACACTTTCTGAAAAAATAAGTCCTGAACATTTGGTTTCTGTTTTAAACATTTATTTAACTCGTATGAGTGATATTATTCTTGAAGAAAAAGGCACAATTGATAAATATATAGGGGACGCTATTGTTTCTTTTTTTGGAGCTCCAGTTGATGTTGAAGACAATGCGGCTAGGGCTTGTTATGCAGCTTTAAGAATGAAAGAAGCCGAGAATGAAATAAATAGGACTCTTTATGAAACTGGAAAGATACCTATGCCAATAAATACAAGAATAGGAATTAATACAGGGCAAATGGTTGTTGGTAACATGGGAACTGAAAAAAAAATGAATTACACCATTATGGGAAATGATGTAAACCTTGCTGCACGCCTTGAAGGTGTAAACAAAAAATATGGTACTTGGATATTGATTTCAGAATCTACGTGGAATGAAACAGGTGGAATGTTTTTGGGTCGTAGGCTTGATAGAGTACGAGTTGTGGGAATTAATACTCCTGTCCAGCTTTATAACATTATGGCTGTGAAACAAGAAGCAGATGAAACTATGGTTAATTTGGTTAATGCTTTTGAAAAGGGTATTAGTTTATATAGAGAGCGAAGATATGGAGAAGCCTTAGAAGCTTTTAAGGAGTGCCAGAAAATAAAAGCTGATGATGAACCTACTCGAATATATATAGAAAGGATGGAAAATCTCCTTTCTGATCCTGAACTTGCCAAAACACATGATGATATTGTTAACATGACAAGTAAATAAGTTTTTATGATATCTAATTAAATTCTATGAAGAATTTTCTAAAGGATATATGGGTTTTGTTTGTGTATTAGGCGTTAATGTAAGTAGAAAAATCATTACATCTATGTTAATATGACTCTCGTGTTTAATAGGCTATACTCTTTGATTGCGAATATATTCAAGAAAAAAAATAAGCGTGTGGTGGCTTTTATTGGTAAAAGTGGGACAGGTAAAAGCTATAGAGCTCAACCTGTAGCGAAAAAGGTTAGAGCTGACTTTATTATAGATGATGGGCTTTTAATTTCTGGAGATAAAATTGTTGCAGGTCATTCTGCTAAAAAAGAGGACACTTTTTTAGCAGCAATGAGAGTTTGTCTTTTTGAAGACAAAAAGCACAAGGATGAAGTTTCAAAAATACTAGAAGAAAAAAAGAACAAAAGAGTTTTAGTTTTAGGCACTTCAGAAAGAATGATAAATAAAATTACTGCAAGATTATCCCTTCCAGCTCCTTATAAAATCATAAAGATTGAAGATGTTGCAACAAAAGAAGATATGCGAGAAGCACAAAGACAGAGACTCATAGAGGGGAAACATGTTATTCCGCTTCCTTCATCTGAGGTGAAAAAGAATTATCCACAAATATTTTATGAAAAGGTTAGATTGTTTTTCAAACCAGCAAAGTCTCCTGTGATAGCCACAAAAACTGTTGCTATGTTATTTGAAAAATCGGTTGTACGTCCAAAGTTTTTTAAGCGAGAAATACAAAGAGTTCCAAATGAGGTATTAAAGGAAAATATAATAAAATATGTGGCTGAATTTAATTCAGCCATACTTGTAAAAGAAATAAAGGTTGCTTTTGAAAGCAAGGGCTATAACGTTTCATTGTTGCTAGATTATCCCTATTACAGTAACATTGCTATTTCAATAAAACAATTACAAAAAGATATAACTGAAAAAATAGAAAAATATGATAATACTTTTGTATCAAATATTAATGTCGTAATTGATCAGATGATTAGTATATAAAAGTTTAGGAGATAAAGATGAATGTGTTAGATATAATTTTTCTAATTATATTATTGGGATTTACCTTTATTGTTTATCAAAATGGTTTTGTAAAAGAAGTGTTTTCCAAGTTAGCTTTCATAACTGGCGGACTAATTGCAGTTGTTTTCTCTCCATATTTTGCTTTGACTATTTTGAAACCTATGGATTATGTTAAAAATAACATGATTCTTCAAAATGACTTCTTTCTTTATGCTATTTCCTTTGTCTGTATATTTTCTATTGTTTATTTGATTATAAAAATAATTGGAAGTATGATAGGCTTTATTTTTGAGTTTCCAATATTAAAAAGTTTAGATAAATCTCTTGGGGCGATATTAGGTCTTTTGGAAGGAAGTATTGTTGTGTGTCTTATTATAGAATTGATAATTATGCAATCTATTTTTTCATTTACAGATATAATAGCAAATAGTAGGATAGCAGTTTTTTTTATTCATTATATCTTACCAAATATAAAATTATATAAAATGATTTAACTAGTTTTTAAAGAGCTTTTTAAGGAAATTAAAAGATGTTTGAAAATGTTATCGGAAATAAAAAGCTTACTGACTCGCTAAAAGATGATATAAAAAATACATTGTTGCCACCTTCAATCTTATTGGTTGGGCAATCTTTTGTTGGGAAGCTTACTACAGCTTTAGAAATTGCAAGAGTTCTTAATTGTGATAGTGGTGGAGCATGGAATTGTACGTGTAAATCTTGTATTCAAAATAGAGTGTTGCAATCTCCAGATGTTTTGATAATTGGAAGTAGGGATTGTTCTCTTGAAATAAAAGCCACTAGTCAAGTAATTTTGCGTGATAAGAGCCAGCAAGCTTACTATTTATTTTTACGTGCTGTTAGAAAACTCGCTTTGAGGTTTGATTCTACATTATGGGATGAAAACGATAGTAATTTTAATAAAGCTACTTCACTTTTAAAAGATATTGAAGAATCTTTAAATGATATAACTCCTTTTAATGTTGAGAATTATGATGACAAAAAATTAGATGTTTTAATCTCAGGCATTGTCAAAAAATGTGATAAGATAGCTCAAGAATGTATGTATGATAGCGTCCCTGTAAACCAAGTGAGAAATGCAACTTCATGGATCCATCTTATGGCAAACGATAAAAGAAAGATACTAATTGTGGAAAATGCTGAAAGAATGCAGGAAGGAGCTAGAAATGCTTTTTTAAAAGTGTTAGAAGAACCACCTTCATATGCTAATTTTATTTTGATATCTAATAATAAAAATTCAATTATGCCCACAATTCTTTCGCGTGTGCGTCCTTATAATTTTATCAAAAGGACAAAAGAAGAAGAGGAAGATGTGTTACGAAGGGTGTTTAAACATTCTTCAAATGTAGAAGAATTACATGGCTTTGGCTTACTACACTCTTTTTTATATTCTTATTTACCTACTAATTATGAAGCAATTAATGTTGCTAGTATTCTACTTTGGAAATATATTTTCTTAAAAACTAATGGTTTTCCTAAATTAAAAAATATTTTGGATAATTATGAAGTACAGATGCCGGAAGATTTAAGCATTTCTTCTATTATAAACGGAATTAATAAGTGTAAACCTACTATCATCTATAATCTTTTTTTACAATGTTTCATAAATATTCTACATCTAGTGATTGTTGAACAAACCTGCCAACCTAAAGAACTTGAGATATGTAAAATGATTTTAGAGCATACACAAAAGGCTAAAACAAAAGTTGAGCTTTTTAATTTGAGTGTACAAGGTGTTATGGAAGAATTGGTTTTTGAAATAAGGGAATTGCTAAAATGAATAACTTTATTAACAAGGCTGTAAAAAAATCATCAAAAATGAATGAGGTTCAACTAAGAAATTTAGTACAAAGCATTTTCAATGAATACTCACTTTTAGATTCAATGATAGATTCTTTAAATGATGGTGTTGCAATTCTTGATGCAAGTAATAAAGTTATAAAAGCGAATAAGGCGTTGTTTTTAATCTTTAACAAATCATTAGGTGAAAATGTTAACATAGAAGAAATTATTGATGATGATGAAATTAATAGTTTTATTAATTTTACTATATTAAATCAGGAAAAATGTAGTGGAAAAGAGTTTCTTATTCAAAGAAAAGATAAAAATCAATATATTTCACTTTCAATTTTGCCACTTGTGCGTAATAAAAAAATACATGGAACAATTATAATAATTTCAAATATCACAGAGAAAAAAATCAATGAAATTAAAACACAACGATTGGAAAGTTTAGCACGTCTTACAACAGCTGCAGCTTCCATTTCTCACGAAATAAAAAATCCTCTGGCTGCTATTAGTATTCATGTTCAACTTGCAAAAAAAGCTATTTTTTCAAATAAAGATATCTTTAACGAAAAAATGGAAAAACATTTTTCTGTGGTAGAAGAAGAAATAGATAGATTAAATAAAATTGTGGTGGACTTTCTTTTTGCTGTTCGGCCAATAAAATTCGACTTTCGACTTCTTAATATAAATAATATCATTACTTCAATACTGGATACTTTTCAAGATGAATTTTCTTCTCACATGATTCAAATAAAAACAACATTAGACGACTCATTACCGCTTCTGCAAGGAGATGAAAGGTTTTTAAGGCAGGCTCTCATTAATATCATAGTAAATTCAAAGCATGCAATGATGGATAAAGGTGGTATTTTAAATATTTCTACTAGCAAAGAAGAAAATGTAGTTATAGTCTTGCTTTCAGATTCAGGTGATGGCATTCCGAGCAACATACTACATAAAATTTTTGAACCATATTTTACAACTAAAGATAATGGTACAGGTTTAGGGCTTACCATGACATATAAAGTTATAAAAGAGCATGGAGGAGATATTCATGTTTATTCTGATTTGGGCAAAGGTGCTTCTTTTAAAATATCGTTACCTATAATGAATGATAAAAGTATTTTGTTAATTACTGATGATAGAAATTAAGGATGTTTTTAAGTGAAATTTACAATTTTAGTTATTGATGATGAAAAAAATATTCGTGAAGGTTTGAGCATGGCATTAGAAGATGAAGGTTATGAAGTGATAACAGCAGAAGATGGAAAAAAAGGTTTGGAAAAAGCCTTGTATGATTGCGTAGACCTTATAATTACAGACTTGAGAATGCCTTTAGTTTCTGGAGAAGAAATATTAAAGAAAGTTGTTACAGAACTTCCTAGTATTCCTGTCATTGTGTTGACAGGACACGGCACTGTGGAGCTTGCTGTGGAGGCAATGCGAATTGGAGCCTACGATTTTTTAACTAAGCCACTAGATTTAGATCGTCTTTTTAGGCTTGTCAAAAGAGCTTTAGAAAATAGAGCTTTAGTATTGCAAAAAAAAGAATTGGAAGAAAAATTAGAGAAGAAAACATCTATCGAAAATATTATTGGCAATAGTTCTGCTATTAGAAAAATATTTGATGAGATTAAAAAAGTAGCTCCAACAAAGGCAACAGTTTTAATAACAGGTGAAAGTGGAGTAGGAAAGGAACTTGTTGCAAATGCTATACACAATTTTTCACAGAGAAGAGATAAGCCTTTTATTAAAGTACATTGTGCTGCCCTTGCTGAAAGTCTTCTTGAATCAGAGCTTTTTGGTCATGAAAAGGGAGCCTTTACTGGTGCTATTGAAAGAAAGAGAGGGCGTTTTGAACTTTCAAATAAGGGTTCTATTTTTCTTGATGAGATAGGAGAGATTAATCAAAATATACAAGTAAAACTTTTAAGAGTTTTGCAAGAAAAGCAAATTGAACGTGTAGGTTCTTCCGAGCCTATTGATATAGATACGCGTGTTATTGCGGCCACCAATAAAGATTTAGAAAAAGAAATGAAAGAAGGGCGTTTTAGGGAAGACCTTTATTATAGACTCAATGTGGTGCATATATTCATTCCGCCTTTGAGAGAACGCAGAGAAGATATTCCTATTCTTGTAGATTCTTTTATAAAAGAATTCGCAAATGAAAATGGTAAAGAGATTTCTTCCATAGAGCCTAAGGCTAGGAATGCAATTTATAATTATGATTGGCCTGGAAATATAAGACAACTTAGAAATTGCATTGAAAGTGCTGTTGTTATGACATCAGATAATGTTTTACATTTTGAAGATTTACCATTTAAAGAAAAAATAGAAACTGAAGTTATTAAAATACCAATGGGTAGCAGTATGGAAAAGGCAGAAAAAGAAATTATAATTAAAACGTTAAACCATGAAAATAATAATAAAAAAAGAGTTGCTGATATTTTAGGGATTGGGCGAAAAACCTTGTATAGAAAACTTAAAGAATATAATATTGAAGACTAGGAATTTTTAAGGATAATAACATGTTGATACGCTATAGTAGTAATTCTGATGGTAAATATACTAGACAGGCTTATGCTTATACCAAAGAAGAGCATAAAATAAATATAGTAGCAGTGGATTCCAATGCTAGATATATCGTTGAAAAATTACAACATAATGGTTATGAAGCATATATAGTTGGTGGAGCTGTGAGAGATTTGATTGTTGGCAACGTTCCGAAAGATTTTGATATAGCAACCTCTGCTACACCAAAAAAGATTAAGTCAATCTTTGCTAACTCAAGAGTTATTGGAAGACGTTTTAGGCTAGTTCATGTGTATATTGCTAATAAAATATATGAGGTTTCAACTTTTCGCTCCATTAAGGAAGGAAGTGTTGGAAATCAATACGGAAAGATAGAAGAAGATGTGCATAGGCGCGATTTTACTTGCAATGCTCTATACTACGATCCAGTTAAGAATTTAGTAATAGATTATGTTGATGGATTTCGTGATATAAAAAATAAAAATTTGAGGGCAATTATTCCACGCAAAGTAATTTTTTTAGAAGACCCTGTTAGATTAATTCGTGCAATCAAATATGCTTGCACAACAAAATCAAAGTTGCCATTTTTATTACGCTGGCAAATAAAAAGAGAAGCACCTTTATTGGAGTGGGTATCTTCGTCAAGATTAACAGAAGAAATCAATAAAATATTTTCTTCAAGCTATGTGTATGATATTGTGGAAATGCTTTTTAATTATGGTTTATATAATTATATTCAACCAAATGCTTGTGTGTTTATTCATGAAAGTAAAAAGTTTAAAGATGCTTATTTTTCTTCTATCCGCGACTTAAATGAGAAAATAAAAAAAGGGCTTATTAAAAAGCAATCAGATTTTTTAGTTTTTGTGATTAGGGACTACATAGATTTAGTTTCTAATGTAGAATACACAACAAAAAAAGAATTATATAACTTTGTTTATAGAGAAACACGACATTTTGTACTTCCAATGAATCCACAACGTAAAGAACTTGAAGATGCTGTAAAGATTTGTCTTAATGATGTTTAAGAGAGAAGCTTTTTACTAAAAGCCAAGATTTATATAGCTTTTTCAATGATAATTTAAATGTAAATTTGAGTGTTGACAAGATATAGTTAAGATGTTAAACTCTCAACCTACGCATAGCAGGGTAGAGCAGTTGGTAGCTCGTCGGGCTCATAACCCGGAGGTCGGAGGTCCGAGTCCTCCCCCTGTTAAATAAAAAACCTACTATAAGAGGCTTTCACTTCTTATAGTAGGTTTTTCTTTTTTAAAAGATTACTCTACGTAGATCATGTAATCCCCATAGCCTTCTTCCATCTTCTCATATGGAATAAATTTCAACGAAGCTCCATTAATACAATATCTCAAGCCGCCCTTTTCTTTTATCCCATCTTCAAAAACATGTCCTAGATGTGTGCCATCTTCTTTTGTCGTTACTTCAATTCTATTCATTCCATAACTTTTGTCTTCTGCATAGTCTAAAGCGTCAGTTGTGATTGGTTTAGAAAAACTTGGCCAACCACAACCTGCATCATATTTATCTTGAGATGCAAAAAGAGGTTTACCTGTAACAATGTCAACATAAATACCTTTTTCGTAAAGTTTATCATACTCACTTGAAAAAGGAGCCTCCGTGCCTTTTTCTTGAGTAACTCTGTATTGAATATCTGTAAGTTCAGTTTTAAGTTTATCTTTTGATAAACTCTTCACATTCAATTCACTATCAAGAGGCTTATAAGCAGAAGATAAGTTTATATGACAATAGCCATTTGGATTTTTATCAAGATAATCTTGATGGTATTCTTCTGCCAGCACAAAATGCTTTAATGGCAAAACTTCAACCAAGATTGGCTCTTTTATCTTTTTTTGCATTACTTTAATAAAAGTGTCTATCTTAGGTTTTAAACTACTATCTTTATAATAAATGCCTGTTCTATATTGTCTACCTACATCATTTCCTTGCTTATTAAGAGATGTTGGCTCTATAATGCTAAAAAAACGCACTAAAAGCTCTTGCAAACTCACAACATTATCATCATAAAATATTTGTACTGTTTCGGCATGGTCTGTATCTTTTAATTCTTTGTATGTTGTTTTATCACTTTTACCATTAGCATAGCCTGTGTTTGTTTCTACAACACCTTTAATTTTTTTGAAATATCCTTCAACGCCCCAAAAACATCCGCCTGCAAAATATATTTCTTTCAATCCTACATTCATATTCTGTCCCCCTAAAGCATTTGCGTCTTGCTCAGTTTTTGTGCAAGCAAAAAGCAAAAAGAAAATCAAAAATAAATGTCTAGCTTTCATATTTAGCCTCCTTAAATCATGTGTTTAAAATACATCATTAAATAGACTAAGGTTACTATTTTCCACTTAGAATTTCTTTTTCTTATACTGAAGATTTTTTTTGTTAGTGAATCTTTTTTCATCATTTCGTTCATCAAGGTGCATATGAGGTACATCTTTACCTTTTTTGGAAAGACGAACTGCCATAAGTGCTGCCTTATGTGGAATAGATGCAAGAGAAAATTTATTTTGAACTTCAATATCGTCTATAAAGTGTGATGGAATTGAAAGAAGCTGACTTAACATATCAGCAATTTTTTTCTTAGTAGCTCCATCTTTTCTACCCCAAGCAATAAACACTCGAGTCATATCATCCAAGCGTTTTTTAGTTTTATCTTTTTTGGATTTCTCACTATATAGAGGTTTTATATTTTTATATTGCGAAGGAGAAAGATAGGCATTATATTGGAGTTGTAAAATGTATGAAAGAATATCTTCGGCACTGCCGTATTCAAGGAGCTTATTTGTAAAAGCTATAAAAGATTGATCAGGAGAGTCCTTAATTGTTCTTTGCAAGTCTTCAACAATAGAAAACAAAAGTCTTGTTCTCTTGTTTTCAAGTACTTCTTTAATGGAAGGAATTTTTTCTTCCTTTATATTGTAGTTTGTGGCACGCTTAATATACTCCATCTTTTTTATTTCGTTAGGTCGCACAAAGCTTACTGCAACACCACTCTTGCCTGCTCTTCCCGTTCTCCCAATTCTGTGTGTATATATAGCACTATCAAAGGGGAGGGCATAGTTTACAACATGGGTCAAACCTTCAACATCAATACCTCGAGCAGCCACATCAGTTGCAACCAAGATCTTTATATGCTTATTTCTAAATCGTAGTAATATTTTTTCTCTAATGTTTTGAGGAATATCTCCATGCAAAGCAGCTACTTGATAGTGTCGCTCTTCCAATGCTTTTGCAACTTCATCTGTGTCTATCTTTGTTTGGCAAAAAACAAGTGCATAAAAGTCTTCGCTTATGTCGATCAACCTAGCCAAAGCTTCTATCTTATCTTTTTCACTAACAAGCCAAAAAAATTGTTCTTGTAAAACAGGAACTTCTTGCTGAACTTGTTCTTCTATTATTTCATAGTCTCCCATAAAATCGCTTGCAATCTTTAATATGGGTTTTGGCATGGTTGCAGAAAACATCAATATTTTAGCTTGCTTGTTTGCAAAGCCAAAGATATTCTCAATATCTTCTACAAACCCCATGTTAAGCATTTCATCAGCTTCATCTAGTATGAAATATTTGATTTTAGAAATATCCAGTGAGCCTCTTTCTAAGTGATCAAACACTCTACCTGGGGTTCCTACAACAATTTCAACTCCGTCCTTTAACTTACGAAGTTGATTTCCCATAGGAGAGCCTCCATACAAAGTAAGTGTACGAGGAAAATCATTTAGTACAAAAGAATCAATTTCCTTTCCAACTTGCAATGCCAATTCTCGTGTTGGTACTAAAATCAAAGCTTCTACAATACCTTTTTTTTGAGTAATCTTTTGGACTAAAGGAAGACCAAAGGCTGCAGTTTTACCTGTTCCTGTCCTAGCTTTTGCAACAATGTTGACCTCTTCTGAAAGAAGACGAGGAATTGTCAATTCTTGAATTGGAGTAGGCTTTTCAAAGCCTTTTTTTTCAATAGCTTTAAGCAAATCTTCGCTTAAATTAAGTTCTTTAAATGAATTCATAAACCACCAAGTGTAAAAGTCTAACATAAAAAACTATATTATGATAGAGTGAGAGGTATTATTATAAGGTAGATTATTGCAATTGCATGGGTTGGATAGTTAATCAGCGTTTTCTTTAATTTTTTTTTAGGATGATTATGAAGATAGTTTTTATGGTACAAAATATTTTTTCTTTTCACTTATGTGGAAATTCAAAAAATCCTCAACGTTTCCAAGACATCAAAAATAGTACCTTAGCTAATGTTATTGTTGTACATTAGTTAATGTTAAAGTTGTACATTAGCTAGTGTTATGATTGTACCTTAGCTAATGTACTGCCCCTAAACTGTACAGTTTAGGGGGGCGAAACTGTATTATTTAGACATCTTAAACTGTACAGTTTGCATATGCGAAACTGTACATGTTGCGGTCGTGAATACGACCGCTTTCCAATGAGTTTCCACTCATCGCAAGCCCTTTAGGGCTTGACATGTTGCGGTCGTGAATACGACCGCTTTCCAATGAGTTTCCACTCATCGCAAG
>JBQNBL010000027.1:0-27455 GCA_052169955.1 Treponema sp. | reverse complement strand
CTTTTGTGCATTCGCACAAAGCCCAAATATTTTTAAGGAGGATTACTATGAAAAAAAGTAATTCAACGAAGAAGGCACCCAGTGCCTTCAGGAAGTTGGGAGCCGTGGCACTCATCACAGCCACATTAGCAATGTGCTTCACTGCTTGCAAGCAAACAGGTGGCGGAGGAGGCGGAAAACCAAAGCCCACACCAACGCCTGCCAAGTACACAGTAACGCTCAATCAGACGGCAAACGGCAATGTAACAGCCTCGCCTGCAATCCCTACGGATAAACAAGTGGATAAAGACACTATAATCACTTTCACTGCAACAGCTAACGAAGGCTACAAAATCGGCAAGTGGACGGTAACAGGCAGTGTACTTGAGGCAAACACAGGAGCGGACGGAAGCTCAACGGCAAAAGTGAAAATCACAGCCGACACAACAGTCAGTGTGAGCTTTGAAAGCAACAGCACACCAACGCCTGCCAAGTACACAGTAACGCTCAATCAGACGGCAAACGGCAATGTAACAGCCTCGCCTGCAATCCCTAAGGATAAACAAGTGGATAAAGACACTATAATCACCTTCACTGCAACAGCTAACGCAGGCTATAAGATAGGCAAGTGGACGGTAACAGGCAGTGCGCTTGAGGCAAACACAGGAGCTGACGGAAGCTCAACGGCAAAAGTGAAAATCACTGCCGACACAACAGTCAGCGTGAGCTTTGAAAGCAACAGCACACCAACGCCGACTAAGTACACAGTAACGCTTAATCAGACGGCAAACGGCAATGTAACAGCCTCGCCTGAAATACCTGAAGATAAGAAAGTAGCTAAAGACACTGTAATCACCTTCACGGCAACAGCTAACTCAGGCTATAAGATAGGCAAGTGGACGGTAACAGGCAGTGTGCTTGAAGCAGGAACAGGAGCTGACGGAAGCTCAACGGCAAAAGTGAAAATCACCGCCGACACCACAGTCAGCGTGAGTTTTGAAGTTACCTTTGTTGAAGGCAGTGCCTCACTCATCTTGAGCCCAGACAACCTCACCATCAATGTCGAGGCTAAGACGGCGGACGGCTCTGCTATAACAGTGGAAGGTTGCAAGGAGGCAACGCTCAAAAGCGGTGTGGAAACAGAGCTACACGCAACAGGCACAACCGTCATTCTCAAAGGCAACATCACCGAGCTTGACTGCTCCAGCAATAAGCTCACCGAGCTTAACGTGCAAGGCTGTGTCTCTTTGCAAGAGCTTTCCTGCTATGAGAACAATCTCACCACCCTTAACGTGCAGGGCTTAACCTCTTTGCAAATTCTTGACTGCTCCATCAATAAGCTCACCGAGCTTAACGTGCAAGGCTTTGCCTCTTTGAAAGAGCTTTCCTGCTATGAGAACAATCTCACCACCCTTAACGTGCAGGGCTTAACCTCTTTGCAAATTCTTGACTGCTCCATCAATAAGCTCACCGAGCTTAACGTGCAGGGCTTAACCTCTTTGAAAAATCTTAGATACTGGGGCAACAAGCTTAACGCCCAAGCGATGACAAAGCTATTAAACGCATTACCAGATCGTGAGTTAGGCGATAAAGCATTTGCTATTCTTTACAATGAGCAGTCAGGCAAGGTCGAAGGCAACTGCAAAGACTTCACCCAGCCCGAAGACTTGAAGAAAGCCTTTGAAGGTGCAAAGAAGAGGAACTGGAAGCTATGGAAGTACAATGCAGGCGGAAAAGCTGAATACATGTAAGATTACACCCCAGCCCACACCCCCCCCCCAGCAACCGTTGGGGGTCTCGGGGAACTCCCCGAGCGACGTGAAAAGGATAGGTTGGGGTGTGGGGAAGGAAAGGGAAAACTGCTCTGGACAGTTGTCCCTCCCGTTCCCTACAAGAACGCCTTCATAAATGGCAATTTATATCAATTTGAAAAACAGGGTCTAAGGGGCAACGCCCCTTACAAAAGCACCATCATCGGCAATTTATAGCAAAGTCATCACTTACTTTTAGAATCATTATAATCTATGGTATACTCCGTACAAGGAGATGGCTATGAGTAGTTCAAACAGAAAATACAAGGACTCGGTGTTTGTTGACCTTTTTAGTGAAGACGAAAAAGCAAAAGAAAACTTCTTGTCTCTTTACAACGCATTACACGGCACGAACCTTCCGCTTTCGTCCCCTGTGGAAAACATAAGGCTTGAAAACGTTATGTACATGAACATAATCAACGACGTTTCCTGCCTCGTAGACGGTAAAATCATCGTGTTAGCGGAACATCAGTCAACCATAAACGAAAACATGCCATTGCGTTTTTTGGAATACATCGCACGGCTCTATGAAAAACTGCAAGCACCAACTGACCGCTATTTGCGAAAGCTTGCAAAAATACCTACGCCTGAGTTCTACGTCTTTTACAATGGCACGGAAGATTACCCCGAAACTACGGTGCTAAAGCTATCCGAGGCTTTTATCACAAAGCCTGAACACGCTCCGCTGGAACTGACGGTGCAGGTGCTAAACATCAACACGGACAAAGCTAACAAAGTTTTGCTAGCCTGCAAACCTCTTGAAGAGTACAGCCTCTTTGTGGAAGAGGTGAGAAAACAAACACAACTCGACAGCGAGAATGGCTTTACCAATGCGGTAAAGATATGTATAGAAAAAGGGATATTAAGAGAATACTTAGAGAGGAAATCACGGGAGGTGATCAACATGTTAGTTGCGGAATATGACTATGACACAGACATTGCAGTACAGAGACAAGAAAGCTTAATGATTGGCATTCGACAGGGATTACAGCAAGGCTCATACCAAACTAAGCTCGAAACGGCAAAGTTGATGAAAAGCAGGAACTACCCTATCAGTGATATTTGTGCAATATCTGGGCTTTCCTGTGAAGAAATCGAAAAGCTATAGCACACACTCGCTCTAGCAAAGACCCTCTGCTCGAGCGAGCAGAACCCCTTTGCTAAAACGAGGCTCTGGGGGTCTCGGGGGCTTGCCCCCGAGCAGTGCGAGGAAAAGGGTTGGGGTCATAGGGGAAGGGAAAAACCACCGCTCTGACTTGAAAAGCCCGTAAGGGAACGGGGGTTTTTCCCTTCCCCTAAAAAGCACTTGCAAATCGGCAATTTATTGCCCCCAAATCAATATTGTGATACAATCCTCCCCCAAGGAGTTGTATATGAAAGTTTTAGTTATTAACTGTGGTTCTTCGTCTCTCAAATATCAGGTGATTGATATGCAAAATGAGAGTGTTTTGGTTAAGGGGTTGGTTGAGAGGATCGGGATTGACGGCTCTCAAATCAAGCACGAAAAGACAGGTGAAGAAAAGCACATCATAAAAGAAGCTTTGCCCGATCATAAAAAGGCTATTTCGCTCGTTCTTTCAACATTGCAAGACGCAAAATATGGCGTTATTAAGAGCATGGACGAGATTGTGGCTGTGGGTCATCGTGTGGTTCACGGCGGAGAGACTTTTAGTAAGTCTGTTTTGATTGATGAGAAGGTTATGCAGGGAATAAAGGATTGTATTCCGCTCGCTCCTCTTCATAATCCTGCAAACATTATGGGTATTGAAGCTTGCCAAGCCTTAATGCCAAAAACGCCTATGGTTGCAGTTTTTGACACCGCTTTCCATCAGACTATGCCTGCTTCGAGCTATATGTACGCTCTTCCTTATGAGTATTACACAAAGTATAAGGTGCGTCGCTACGGTTTTCACGGCACTTCACATAAATACGTTTCAGCCAGAGCTGCCGAGATGTTGGGCAAGAAGGTTGAGGAGCTTTCGATTGTTACGTGCCATTTGGGCAACGGCTCAAGCTTGGCTGCCGTGAAGGGTGGCAAGGTGCTTGACACTTCTATGGGCTTGACTCCTCTTGAAGGGCTTGCTATGGGTACTCGCTCAGGCGACCTTGACCCTGCAATTTTGCCGTTCATTATGGAAAAGGAGGGCTTGAGTCCAAAGGATATGAGCGATGTGTTGAATAAGAAGTCCGGCGTGTTGGGTATTTCAGGCGTTTCAAGTGACTTTAGAGACATTGAGACCGCTGCAAATGAAGGGAATGAGAGAGCTAAGCTTGCGTTGGATGTTTTTTGCAATAGGGTGAGAAAGTATATTGCAAGTTATGCCGCTGTGATGGGGGGAATTGATGTTCTTGTTTTCACTGCAGGTATTGGGGAGAACTCTATCGAGCTTAGGGCAAAGATATGCGAAGGCTTAGGCTTTTTAGGTGTTGAGATGGACGGAGAGAAGAATAAGGTGAGAGGCAAGGATACGATTGCGAATAAGGAAAGCGGAAGGGTGAAGATCCTCATCATTCCAACTAACGAAGAGTTGATGATTGCCAGAGACGCTGTCGCTCTTTCAAAAAGATAGGAGGAATGTATGGATAATAAGGATATTGCAAAGGCTCTTACGATTAAACTTGACGCTACATTGCCACCAAAGCCAACGTTCAAGGAAGGTATTAGGCGAGCTCCGAGCCGTGGCTTTAATTTGAGCCTTGAGCAGACAAAGGTGGCATTGAAGAATGCTCTTAGGTATGTGCCTGAACAGTTGCACGCAGAGCTTGCCGAAGAATTTCTTGATGAGCTTATGACGCGAGGTCGTATTTATGCTTATCGCTTTAGGCCTGAAGGCGAGATTAAGGGCAAGCCAATAGATGAGTATAAGGGAAAGTGTCTTGCAGGCAAGGCTTTTCAGGTGATGATTGATAATAACTTGGATTTTGAGGTGGCTCTCTATCCTTATGAGCTTGTAACTTATGGGGAGACAGGTTCTGTTTGCCATGATTGGCTTCAATATAGACTTATCAAACGCTATCTTGAAGAAATGACAGAAGAGCAGACTTTGGTTGTGGAGTCAGGGCATCCTCTAGGGCTTTTCCCTTCAAAGAAGGACGCTCCTCGTGTCATTATTACAAACGGTCTTATGATTGGTATGTTTGACAATTACAAAGACTGGGAGATTGCTGAAGAGATGGGGGTTGCAAACTACGGGCAGATGACGGCAGGCGGGTGGATATATATTGGGCCTCAAGGCATTGTTCACGGCACGTTTAACACAATTCTTACTGCAGGAAGAAAGTATCTCGGAGTTGCAAGTGATGGAGACTTAAAAGGTAAGCTCTTTATTTCTTCAGGTCTTGGCGGTATGAGCGGGGCTCAGCCTAAGGCTTGTGAGATTGCGAATGCTGTCGGTGTTTTTGCAGAGGTTGATGAGTCAAGGATTAAGACAAGGCTTAGTCAAGGTTGGGTGAAGGAGTCTTCTTCCGACTTGGACTACATCTTTAAGAAGGTTGCAGAATACGTGAAGGCAGGAAAGACGTACTCTTTTGCATATCACGGGAATATTGTTGACCTCTTGCAGTATTGTGTTGATAAGGATGTCCACATTGACCTTCTTTCTGACCAAACTTCTTGTCATGCAGCTTATGAAGGCGGGTATTGCCCCCAAGGGATGAGCTTTGAAAAGAGAACTGAGCTTCTTGCTTCAAATCGTGAAGAGTTTGTCAAGGAAGTGAATAAGTCTTTGCGTAAGCATTTTGAGCTTATTAAGAAGTTGACAGCAAAGGGAACGTATTTCTTTGATTATGGTAATGCTTTCTTAAAGGCTATTTTTGACGCAGGTGTTAAGGAAATCTCAAAGAATGGTGTTGATGAGAAAGATGGGTTTATCTTTCCGTCATATGTTGAAGACCTTATGGGACCAGAGCTTTTTGATTATGGTTATGGGCCTTTTAGGTGGGTGTGTTTGTCGGGTAAAAGTGAAGACTTGGATAAGACAGACGCTGCTGCTATGAGTTGCATAAATCCGGAAAGGCGAGGGCAAGATAGAGACAACTATTATTGGGTTAGAGACGCTAAAAAGAATGCTTTGGTTGTAGGCACGCAGGCTAGGATATTGTATCAGGACGCTGAAGGCAGGCGTGATATTGCTCTAAAGTTTAATGATATGGTGCGTAAAGGCGAGATTGGCCCTGTTATGATTGGGCGAGACCATCACGATGTTTCTGGCACAGACTCTCCATTCCGTGAAACTGCAAACATAAAAGATGGTAGCAATGTTATGGCTGATATGGCAACGCAATGCTATGCAGGAAATGCTGCAAGAGGTATGAGCTTAGTTGCCTTGCATAACGGTGGTGGAACAGGCATTGGAAAAGCTATCAACGGTGGTTTTGGGTTGTTGCTAGACGGCACTGAAAAAACCGACAATATAATTAAGTCTGCTGTTATGTGGGACGTTATGGGGGGTGTTGCTCGTCGTAGCTGGGCAAGAAATCCTAATTCTATTAGTACTAGCGTTGAATATAACACTAAATATAAAAATGAAGGGCATATAACAATACCTTTTATAGCAGACGATAAGCTGGTTTCAGACTTGGTAGAAAAGAAATTAAAGAAGTAGGTTTTGTAGGGGAGCTTGGAATGCCTTGCTTCCCTGCTTTTACTTGGAGGTTTATATGAAAAGGTTGCTTCCAGTTTTTATAATCATTGTTTTAAGTTTGTTGTGCTTGGGGTGTCCTAATGCTGATTGCAGGGTAGAAGGTTATGGCAAGATTTATCTTTCTGTTCTAAAAGAAGATGGTTCTCACTTTTCTTATGATGATGCTGAGCGGTTTATAGTTGTTTCTGGTGATTCATATTCTTCAGGTCATCGTCCTATCATAAATGAGAAAGATGAGCTGATGTTTTCACTTGGAAATATTAGGCTTGAATATAATAGTTGCAAGAGAATAAAGAAAAAGGAAGGTTTTACGGATAGCGAAATACGTAATGCTCTTGATGACTCTTTCTGTTTTTCAATTAAAGATCTAAAAGTCCCGCAGGAATACAAAACGATTGTGAATAAGTCTTGTAATTCGTGTTTTGTTAAGTTTGAAAGAACTAATGTTCGCCCTGCAACTTATGTTTCAGAAAATAAACCAACTCATATCTATTATTGTGAAGTTAGGCTAACGAAGAAATAGTCTAGTAAAACGTCTTTGTAAGGAGGAAGATTATGAAACGTTTTGTTTTGTTTTTAAGTGTTGTGTGCTTTGCCATATTATCTACAAGTTGTTCTTATGGTGCCTATCATGGTTATTCTGGGAGAGAACATTCAGAATATAGTAAATGGGCTATCGTTTATCTTCATGTGTTAAAAGAAGACGGCAAGCCCCTCGAAGATTCTTTTGCCAAAGATTTTATTCTTGACTACTATAGAAATAATTATTATGACGGAACAAAGATTGTTATTAATGAAAAGGATGAGTTGATATTCAAATGTTCTGAGTTTCATGCCTATTATGAAAGCAAAGAACCAACAGAATATGAGATGAAAAAAGCGTTGGATGACGCTTATTGGTTTGCTCTAAAAGACACTAAAGGCATGTATAAAACAGTTAAGAAAACCTATAAAGAAACCTACAAAAGCTATGAGAAAAATCCAACTCCTGACAATAGCTATGGTCAAGCTGCCTATATTATACATTGTGAAGTTAAGCTAGAGAGAAAGTAGCCATAAGTTTTGCCTAATTTTGAAATATGAAAAAGCTTTGCATTTTTGACCTTGATGGTACGTTGACAAACACGCTCGGCTCGATTGCTCACTTTCTGAATACCGAACTCAGAAAGTATAACATCCCTGATGTTACAGAGGATGAGGTAAAGGTCTTTACTGGAGATGGGGCATGCAATCTTGTGGAGCGTGTGTTAAAAAAGAATGGAATAAAGGATGAGCTATTACTCAAAAACATTCTCATCTCTTATGTTTCTTCTTATGACGCTGATTATCTTTATCTTTGCAAGTTATATCCCGGTATAAAAGAATGTATAGCTGAGCTTAAAAAGCGTGGCATTAAAGTTGCTTGCCTAACCAATAAGCCTCACCAAACAGCTATTTCTATAATTTCACATTTCTTTAATGATGACTTTTCTCTTATTTGGGGGCAACGTGAAGGTTTTCCTATTAAGCCAGACCCAAGCGGAGCATTTGAAATTATGAAAGAACTGAAAGTGGAAGCTAAAGATGCTTTGTATATTGGAGACACAAAAACAGATGTTCTTACAGGGAAAGGAGCTGGGTGTTTTACAGTAGGTGTGCTTTGGGGATTTAGGGATAGAAAAGAATTAGAAGAAGCTGGTGCAGATGCTATAATTGGAAATCCTAATGAGCTATTAGGTTTTTTATAAACTATGTATTATTATAGCACAATCCTATGATGATAGGTTATGGAGGAAATTATGAAAAAATCAATTACTCTTAGTATTTTTGTTGCAACTCTTACGTGTTTATTGATATCATGTCAGTTTTTAATTGATAACTTTAAAGAAACATTCACAACTATTTCTGCAAAGTATGTTGAACGTTTGGTAAGTGGAATTGAAATTAAAGATTTTGAAAAAGATGCTAAATTTAAAGAAACAGGCTTGATTGATGGAAATGGAAATGTCCCTGCTACTTTCACTTTTGATAAAGTAGGGGATGACGTTTTGGTGTGTAAAGAATTACCTTTAGACTTTGTAAAAATTAGCAATAAGTCTGGTGAAAGATCAATTACATCCTCGAAATATGTTGGTACGTGGGAAGCTATTATGCCCACACCAATAGGTTTTAGAAAGATATACTTAGATTTGAAAACTAATAGTGAGTGTTCTATATATTTTGACTTTTATCCTAACAAAGGTGTGGAAATTAAGACGCGTAAAGAAACTGTATTGCAAGGTCATGTAACACATCAAGGAGGCTATGTATTGACTGTTAATAATGCTACAGGATATGCAAAGTCAATGGAAAGATTTGCAGGAAAACTAGAGGTAATTGATAGTTCATCAGAATTTCTACTAGCAAATTTCAAGTTTGATGGAAAAAATTGCAAAGTTAAACTGTTTAAACTTGCATCGCAGTCAACTGCTACTAAGAAATCTTATGTAGGTACTGGAGACTTTGCCAAGGAAAAAGTCGGAACTGAAATAACTTTTGAAGTTGAAAACGATAGTTCTTTCAAATTAACAATTCCTTCTGAAACTAAGTTGCCTAAAGCATTTGGTAAATAGCAGTATTTGCCAAAGTAGTTAATACTACTTTGGCAAGTCTATTATACAAATTGAAATCTAAAACAAAAAGTAATCTTCAACAAAAGTCTTTTATATAGCATTAAATATAAAATTATAAATAAAACATTATATACAAACTAGACAAAATCAATAGATATTTATACAATGCTCTCATACACCATCCATAACCATATAATTTTTGGTGGTAATACTGAAATGAAAAGTATTGTTAAAAAAGCGTGTATTTTATTGGTGTGTTTCTCGGTTTGTTTGATTAGTTGTACACATGGTTCATCTGGTAAAGATGATTCATCTATTAAAGTCGATATTATTGTAAATATATTGGCTGATGAACGTTTTGATGTTTCAACTCCAACATCCATTACAATTCCAAAAGGACAGACAAAAAAATGAGCTGACATAAAAGAAGAAGCTAAGGCTAAGCTAACCTTTTTTGCCTCTAACTCTTTTAGTAGCAAAATATGACTTACCTAGTTCAAAATCTCCAACTTCTTTTTTTGTTTCTTTTATACTTTATTGAAAGATTTTCTTTCTAATAATATTAAAATAACGTTTAACAGTATTCCTATTTACACCTACAATTTTAGCTGTTGCAGTAGCTGTTGGAGATTCAAAGCATAAAATTATTTTATTAATTTTTGTTGTTGTAAGTCTATGATACATAATGACTTATAGCATCTCCTGTTATGAGATGCTAGTCAAGAGCCTAATTTATTCTAAGAGGAGATAAAATTATGAATAAATTTTTGAGACTGAACTTGCTGATTTTGCTTGTTTTAGTCTGCTTTTTTTCTTGCAAAAATGCGAATAATGCAAAAAATTGTGAAGAAAAAAGAAAATCGTATTTTGTAGCCAAAACTGATGAAGAGGTTATGAGTGCTTTGGTTGGAACATGGCAGATAGTTTCTGAGTTTCAAGAAGGTAAAGGCCACAGAGTATATCCTATTCATCCAAAACCTCATCCTCATCTTGATTCTTATGTATTATTTGCTTTTGGAGCTGACGGAAATTTTCACATGGCTACTAGATCAATTAATAAGTCCAATGGTGAGATTTATCTTCTTTGGCAAAAAGACAAGGATGCTAAATATAGTATTAAAGGAAACAAGATGGTTATGACAGATAAAAATGGCTCTGAAAATGCTTTTTTTACATTGAGAAATAATTATCTTACGACTTTTGTTAAGGACAGTTTTGGCAAATTGCAAACCCGAGATTTTAAGAAAGTTGAAAGTCCAACAATTGATGAAATACTCAAAGCTCCAACGGAGTAGAAAAGGAATAGTGAGGGAAAAAATGAATATAAAAAAAATACTGTTTTTAATTGCTTTATTAAGCTTTTTAATTTCATGTAAACAGAATAATACTACGGCTTGTAGTCCAATATTAAGCGAGGACGCAAAATCTTTATTGGGTGTATGGCAGACAAGGTTTCGATACTCAGAAGGTGTGGGATATCAAACTCTTCCATATGTAAGCGAAAAGGTACATACATATGAATATGTAGCTTTTTCTCAAACTGGTAAGGTGCATTATGCAGTGAGAAAAGTTGATTATAAAAACAGTGAGATTGAGCTTATGAAGACAAGAACTTTTGATTTTGTTGCAGGCAATGGTTCAATGAAATGGATTGATGGAAATGTGGAACAGATGGTCGATTTTTTGTTTGATGGCGAAGTTCTAACTCTTGTTTTGAGAGGTAAAGATGGTAAGCTATCAGTTTATAGCAATCAAAAAACTACGAGTGTTTTACTGGAAGATATAGAGAATGCAGAATCTAAATCTTAAAAAAATCTTTTTACTTTCTTTGTTATTGTTGTTTTTTGATTGCAAGAACTATGAAAAACCTTGCAATAGACTAGAAGCATTGATTGGTGTGTGGGAGTCAACTTTATATATTCAAGAAGGTGGGCATTCTTCAACTTATCCTTTTAAGCCTGGAGATAACACCGAATGGTATAATTATTTAGTCTTTTCTAAGGATGGAAAAGTATATAAGGCATACAAGACAATTAATACCCTGAATGGAAAAAGTGTTTTGATTAAAGAGCAAGTGTTTGATGTTTCTTTTGATGGAGATGTGATGACTTGGATAGATAAGAATGAAAGTAGCAAAGTTCATTTTTTATTGAAAGGAGATGAGCTTACTACAGTCAAAAAGGATCAATTTGACAAGCAACTTATCTATCGATATAAAAAAGTGACTAGTCCTACAATGGACGAAATAATTAAGCCTAAAAGTTAGGCGTTGGAGGTTTTTATGAAAAAAACTATTGGTGTGTTGGTTTTGTTAGTTCTTATGGTTGGTTGTAAGCATGATCGGGGGGGGGTAGTTGGATCAGAAAAAGAACAGCCTAAACCTACTCCAGAAAGCCAGAAAATTGATTATCCTTTTGCTGAAGTTCCTTTCGGAAATAGGATAATTGAGGGGAGAAAATGGACTGCTAGTGTGCCTGCTTATACAGCCGAGCAAATTACTGGTGTGTTTATTGAAGGAAGAAAAGTTAGGTTTTCGCCATACGAGATTGGTAAATATGAAGTTTCTTATAAGATATGGAAAGATGTTTGCAAATGGGCTATGGAGCATGGTTATACTGGCTTAAAAAATGTTGGGAATGTTGGGAACTCAGAAAAGAATGGTGTAGATATTCCAAAGGAGCAATGGGATAGGCAACCTGTAACAAATATGACATGGAGTGAAGCGGTTGTTTGGTGCAATGCTTTAACAGAAATGGAAAAAGGAAGTGATGCAGAATGTGTATATCGCGATAAAAAAGGAAAGACGCTAAAGAATGCTAGTGACACAGTTGGAGTATCTTTAGCTCAATGGGCAGATAAAAAAGGATATCGCTTGCCAAGTCAGGCTGAATGGGAAGCCGCCGCTCGTTATTCAAAAGATGCAACTAATGCGATAAATCATGCCAAAGATGGAGAAGAACCTATTTATTTCACTATCAATATTAGTGCGTCAGGAGGAAAATTGCCTATAGCTTTTAAGGAGCTTAAAGAAAATACTGATTATGAGGCTATGAAGAATGAATTGAATCGTCTTGCAGTTTGTGAGAAATATTTTGATGGCACAAAAGATGTGAAGTTTGAACCAGAAATTAAATTTACTTCTGTCGTTGGTAGCAAAGCTCCTAATGATTTAGGATGTTTTGATATGACAGGCAATGTCAATGAATATTGTTATGATTGGGCTGAGTTTAGTTTAAATTTTGATAAGACCAAGGACATAGAAGAAAATCCAAAAGGGCCTGCATCACCATATAGCGATGAAATTGCAAAAGCTATTAGAGGGGGAGCTACTATAACAAAACCTCAGTATCTTTGTGTAAGTTATATACACTGGATGGAAAAAATAGATGATAGATATGTAGACACGGGGCTTAGACTTGCAAGAACAAAATGATTTTTGTCTGATATGCCGTGCGTAATTCTTAGCTGAATATTTAAGACGAGCCTTGTAGGCTTTCTTGATATGGTTTAGCTTGTAGAAGCTCTTTTACAAGCTAAACCTTTTTTGTTTTAAACTTAAAATAAACTTTTTAGAAATAAAAAAAATCACACTTTTAAATTTCATTTTTTTTCTTCTTCAATCTTGAAAAAAGGCTATTAAAACTATACCATGTCTACCCTATGAATAAAATTACAAAGCGAGTTTTAACAGGAGATCGACCAACGGGTCATCTACATCTAGGTCATTATGTAGGCTCAATAAAAAATAGGCTGGAAATGCAAAATGAATATGAATGTTTTTTTATTATTGCAGACTTACATACATTGACCACAAAACAAGCAAAGAAAGATATAAAAGAACTAAATGAAAACATAAAAGCAATGGTTTTAGACTACCTTGCTTGTGGAATAGATCCGAATAAATCTTCCATATATGTGCAATCGAGTGTGATGGAAGTTGCTATATTAAATCTGATTTTTTCTAACATTGTTACGATTCCTCGCTTGCAACGTATTCCTTCTATAAAGGATATGGCAAAAAATGCCAACCTTTCTGAATTGCCTTTAGGACTTTTAGGCTATCCTGTGCTTCAAGCTGCAGACATATTGCTCCCTCGTGCTACCTTTGTTCCTGTAGGGAAAGATAATGAAAGTCACATAGAGTTAACTCGAGAAATTGCAAAAAGATTTAATCACTTGTATGGAGAAGTTTTTCCTTTGCCTAAAACAATCACAAGCGAGATTAGCACATTAGTAGGTACCGATGGGCAAGCAAAAATGTCTAAAAGCATTGGAAATGCAATTTTTCTTTCTGATAGTAGCGATGAAGTGAAAAAAAAAGTTAGAAGGATGTATACAGATCCTAATAGAACTTCAAGTGATGTTTCTGGGCAAGTGGAGGGAAACCCTGTTTTTATATATCATGATGCTTTTAATACTAATAAGGAAGAAGTGGAAGATTTAAAAGAGAGATATAGAAAGGGAAAAGTGGGGGATGTTGAAGTTAAAGATAAGCTTAGCTTTGCTATTAATATGTTTTTAGAGCCAATAAGAGAAAGAAGGGTGAAGTATGAAAAAGATTCATCTTTATTAAATGACATAATAATGGAAGGTAATAAAAAACTTAAAATTGAAGCTCAATTGACGTTATCACTTGTGAGTGAGGCTATGGGTCTTCCTTTAAGTTTTGAAAAAGAGTGGAGATTATAAGTGAAACGTATAAATATAATCTTCCTTTTTGGGATTTGCCCAATAATTATAACAAGTGCGTTTTTTGCCTATTCTCTTATTATGGTTGCATCTTTTTGGATGTTTTTTCTTACATCATTGTTAGCTGATTTTTTTTCTAATCTTTTGCAATTAAAAAATAGGAGAACTTTTGAGTTTTTTGCTAGTTTTACTTTGTATTTAATTTATCTGAAAATCCTTGATATAGTTTTTCCAATTATATTTATATCTTTGTTTCCCTATTTATATCTTTTATGTTTTTCTTATGTGCTTTATTTTTGTTTTGATGAGTATGAAAAAACTAGATATCCATCATTATTAATTAAGTATTCTCTTTTATTTTTTGCACTTTCATTTGTGAGGGAAATTTTAGCTTTTGGTTCTGTTTCTCTTCCTCACTTTTATGGAATTGTTTCGTTTAATATCTTTGAGTTATTAGGGCTTTCTGCTCCTTTTAGATTTTTAGGCACTACAGCAGGTTCGTTACTTCTTTTGGCTTTTATTGCATCTTTTTATTTTTGGTATGCAAATGATGAACCTATGTACATTAAGGAAAAAAATTAGATGAGTTATCTACATTGTGCTTCTTTTTATATTCTTATTTCTCCTTTTATGTTTGTATATGGAGTAGGTTTAGAACGTCTTTCGATTTTGTCAGGAAATACTTTAAATCATCTACATTTTTATTTAAAAAATATTATTTTTGTTTTTCTTAGTTCGTCAGTTTCTTATTTTTTATTTCATTTTTGTATCAATCCTTTGCATATATCTTTTCTTTTTCCGTTAATAATTGTTGCTATTCTTTTCTTTTTTGAAAAAGGGGTTATATATTTATATGACGGATTTGTAGCGAATACAACACAAGTAGCAGAACATGAAAAAGTTTTCACTTTTGGCACGGTAGTTTTTGCTTTATATGAGAGTACTAGCTATATTGAAGTTTTGTTGATTGTTGCAATTTCTTTTTTGTTTATGCTTTTTTTTCATACTATGTTAAAAGCTATAAGAAAAAGAATTGATGTTTTTAACATAGAAAATAGATGGAAAAGCTTACCACTTTTGCTTATTAGTTTGTCCATCATTACTTCTGCTTTGTATTTTATTGACGCTTATAGTTTTTAACAAAGGTTTTTGTAGTCCCTATGATGCTTATAATTTTTTCATCCGTGTTATAAAATGTTAGTCCTGTGCTATTATGTTGTAAAACTAGCTTAATTTAAGGAGATTTTGTATTTTGTGAGTGTAGAAAATATTAATGTCTGCTTTGTCTTGCATACTGATTATAGTTATATTGAGGAGTTAAATGGAATAAACCCCTCAAACATTTATGGATATATATTCTCTAACTTATGGAATACATTGCAAGATCTTTCCATTACTATATCTCTTTCAGGCTCTTTTATAACTTGGGTAGAAGAAAATAATTTGCCATTTTTATATCTTGTAAAGAATATGGTTTCGCGTGGACAAGTGGAAATATTAGGGGGAGCTTTTTATGAACCTTTTTTTTCCGTTTTACAAGCAAGTGATGTTTTTGGGCAGGTAGAGCTTTTAACAGGGATGCTTTGTGAAAAGTTTGGGCAAAAACCACATGGTTGTTTTATACCTTTTTCAGCATGGGCTGATGATGTGATAGTGCCATTAAAAAAGAGTGGCATTGAGTATTGCCTTTTAGACTCTAGTCTCTTTGAGAATGCTGGAGTTGATATATATAGGCCTGTGTGTTTGGAACATAATGGAAAAACTATTTTTGCCATACCATTAGAAACCTCACTTGCAAATGCAATAGACTTTAGTCCACAAGCCTATTATGAAAATATCTTAAAACTTGTAAAAAATGATAATTCTTCCATCGTTATTCCCATTACAAAAGAAGTTTTAAAGGCTTGTATTTATAAAAAAAATAAAACAGAAAAATCTTGGTTTGAAGAGTTTTTAAGTCTTATAAAAAACTCTCCTATAGTATTAGAGCATGTTGGTAAAATATTAAAGTCTGAAAAAGTACATCAAAGAGGAATAATCCCACCGAATGCCATTCTAAATGGTAAAAAGGTTGATTCTTCAATTAAAAAGTATATTTTTATGGATAATTCCTTGCGTCTTTTGTATTGTAAAATTCAGTATGTATACACTTTATGCAATCAAATAAGAGGGGAAAAATTCAGAAAAAATACTGCTTTGAAAGATTTATGGAAAGCACAGACAGCTGTGTTTTTTGATCTTGAAAATAAAAACATAAAACATAAACATAAATTAATCCAATATTGTTATAGAAATTTGCTTTTAGCTGAAAAACAATCAAGATTGCCATCTAAATTTAGCACATCTATTTTAACTTATGATTTTAATATGGATGGCGTTAAAGAGTTTTTGTTTCAACGTGAAGATATAAACATGTATGTTCAGCATATAGGTGGGAAAGTTTTTGAGTTAGATGTATTTAATGTTTATAAAAACTACACATATATGGTAGATGAGCATGGGCTTTTTATTGACCATTTAGTTTCAGCCGAAGAATTGAAAAATATTATAGAAAAAGATTATAGGGCAATTACAACAGACTCTGTGTTTGCAAATAATTTTTATCAATATGTTTCTCATAATAATATCAAAAAAAATCTACAACTCAAAACAGATGGAATATTTAAGTTTTCTGATGGCACTAATGTTGCTGTGTCTTTAAAAAAGAAATATACGCTAACAGATGATTGCATGGAAGTTCAATACATATTAAAGAATGATGATCTATCTATAATTTCTTACATTTTTATGGTTGAAATGTCTTTAGTATTTGAAGCTACCGATAAAAAATCATCTAAAATTTCGATATACACTGATGGAACTAAACAAGATTTGCAAATAGCAGATATTGCAACTTCTCATCTTTTTAATTCTATTTCATTGCTACAATTAATTGGTATAGATGATAGGGTGAAATTTATTATTGAACTGAATGAACCTTCTAATATTATTTTAATTCCAATATATAGAAAAAATGCCGAAACTATAAACACCGATATATTAGGGGTGCGTATTTTATTTTATTGGAATGTAGAATTAAAAAAAGATTTGTATGATATTGAAAAAATGATATTTTTTAGGGCGTTGGATTCTAAAAAGAAGTAATGTCCTTGAGGAGTGCATTTGTGATAGATGTGAAAAATATTTTTAAAAAAGCAAAGTGGGGAATTTTACTACTTTTAATTTTGTTTATTGGTACATCTGGTGTTAAAATGATAAAAACTACTGATAGTGGTGTGGTTTTGCGTCTTGGAAAATATCATTCGATATTACAACCAGGATTGCATGTAGTTATTCCTTTTATAGACAAGGTTTATCATGTGCCTGTTACTATAGTACAAAAAGAAGAATTTGGTTTTAGAACATCTAATCTAGGTGAAAGAAGCACATGGCAAAACAATTTATTGCTCGAATCTTCTATGCTTACAGGGGACTTAAATATTCTAAATGTTGAATGGGTTGTTCAGTATAGAATTGTTGATCCAAAAGCATGGCTTTTTAATGTGCATGAAAGTGAGAGGGAAAATACGATTAGAGATGTTTCAAGGGCAACAATAAATAGCTTAGTTGGAGATAGGGCAATTTTGGACATAATGGGAGAAGAAAGAAACAACATTCAAGCTTTCGCAAAAGCCATTATGAACGAGAAATATGAAGGCTTAGGTTTAGGTATATCCGTTTCTTCAGTACAATTGCAAAATGTTACGCCACCTGTTGAAGTTCAAGAAGCTTTTGAAGATGTGAATATTGCAATACAAGATATGAATAGACTAATAAACGAAGGAAAAGAAGCGTATAATCGTGAGATTCCAAAGACTAAAGGAGAAGCCGACCAATTACTTCAACAAGCTCAAGGTTATGCAACAGAAAGAATTAATGTCGCAGAAGGTGATGTGGCTAGGTTCAATCTTGTTTATAATGAATATATAAAATCGCCTGTCATAACAAAAAGACGATTATATTTAGAAACACTAAGTGACATTTTTGAAGATAGTGAAAAACTTACTATAGTTGATAAAAATCTAAAGAATTTTTTACCATTTAAGGATATAAAATAGAAAGAAATATGAAAAAATCTAAACATCAAAATATTATTATTGGAATTATTTTTGTTCTGGGCATCCTTGTTTTTTCTTTTTTTCAGGTTTTTTATGTACTGGAAGAAGGGGAGGTTGCCATCATCACCCAATTTGGTGAAGTTGTTGGTACAGAGACTTATGCAGGGCTTCATTTTAAGATACCCATATTGCACAATGTTAATAGGTATACAGCAAAATTATTACGTCTTGATGGAGATCCACAAAAGATACTTACCAAAGAAAAACAATTTATAGAAGTGGATACGACGAGCCGTTGGAGAATATCTGACATAAAGAAATTCTATCAATCTCTTGTTACTTATCAAGCAGCTTTTTCACGTCTTTCAGATATTGTAGACTCTTCTGTAAGAGATGTTGTAACGGTTAATTCTCTGGATGATATTGTCCGCTCTTCAAATATTATTAATGAAAGCACACATAAAGAAAAGTTTGACATCAACACTGATGAAATTAAGATTGATCAACTTTCTTCTGAAAACATCACATACTCGAATATTTCAAAGGGGCGAGCAATGTTAGCTAACGAGATTTTGGCAAAAGCTAATAGTCAATTAGATGAGTTTGGTGTTGAAATTATTGATGTTATATTTAAGCAAATTAAATATTCTGACGAACTACAAAATTCAGTGTTTAGTAGAATGATTAAAGATAGAAATCAGATTGCTCAAACTTTTAGATCGACAGGGGAAGGAAAAAAAGCAGAATGGCTGGGAAAACTTGAAAACGAGAAAAGAAGTATTCTTTCAAGAGCCTATTCTGAAGCAGAAAGAATAAAGGGAGAAGCAGATGCTAAGGCAGCTTTAACTTATGCTTCTTCTTATAAAAAAGATATAGAGTTTTATACTTTTTGGAAAAGTATGGAAATTTATAGAAAATCGCTCCCTGCTAGCGATAAGATTTTATCTACAGATATGGATTATTTTAAACATTTATATTCATATTAATTTTAATTAGCATTTTGTTTGGAGGGGATATGTCTAAAGGCTCTGTAATGCGAGTTTTTCTTCTTTTAATTTTGATTGTTGTTTTGGTGTTTGGTGGGCTTCTTTGGTTTGACTATCTCGGATTGGTTCATACTAGAGGAATGTTCTCCCCTATATATTCTGCATTCGGTGTTCAAACTCCTAGGGGGGTGGCTACTAGTGCAGAAGAAATTGCAGACCTAGAAAATGATAGATATGCAAAAAGAATAAAAGCATTAGAGACAAAGAGAGAAGAGCTTGATAAGTTTCAAAGTGAATTAGAAGCAGAAAAAAAGGAAAACTTAAAGATAGCAGAAGAACTAAATGATAGAAAAACTTCTATAGAAGAAAAAGAGAAATCTTTCCAGCAGATAATGGAAGAAACAGATGATAGAGCTAGGAATGTCAATCAGATTGCAACTTATATGAATGGTATGAGACCCGAAAATGCTGTTGCAAACTTGCTTGAGATGGATGATCAAGACATAATTGATGTGTTGAGAGCGACAGAAGAAATAGCTACTAGAGAAGGAAAAACTTCATTGGTTTCTTATTGGTTTTCTCTTATGCCACCAGCAAGAGCTGCAGAGATACAAAGGAAAATGGCAAATAAACCTCAAACATTGAAATAGGCTATGCTTTTTCCAACTTTTCAGTTTTTCTTTTTCTTTGCAATTGTTTTTCTCCTATATTGGTATGTTTTTAAGTTAGAAGGACAAAGAAAACTACTTTTATTGTTTGCTTCTTATATTTTTTATGCAAGTTGGAATATTCGTTTTTGCCTTTTGCTTTTTACAGTAACTATAATTAATTACCTATTTGCATTAGTTTTAAGCAAAGAAAAAGAACACAATGTGAGAGTTGTAGTAATTTGGGTTATCACTATTTTAAATGTTTTATATCTTTTTTCCTTTAAATATCTTTATGATGTACTTGTTTTTTTAACCTATATATTTCCTAGTGTCTTTGATATTACTACCTTGCTTCCACACATAACATCATCTTTCTTTTTGCCAATAGGAATATCTTACTATACATTTAAATGTATGAGCTATAATTTTGATATCTACCTGTGTAAGATGAGAGTTGGGAGAAAAAACTTTTTAGACACACTATTATACGTTTCATTTTTTCCACAATTGCTCTCAGGTCCTATAGTTAATGCTTCATATTTCTTTAAAGAATTACCAGTAGCTTTAACTCGAGATAGATTAAGTTATAAGGCGATAGAACTAGATAAGGCCATGCTACTTTTGATAAGTGGACTTTTTAAGAAGTTAATTCTTTCTTCCTTTCTGCTAGTTTTGGTGAGTAATAAGGTGTTTGCTACTCCTAGTAGTTATAACACTATAGAACTTCTTCTATCTATTTTAGCTTTTACCATTTCCATATATGCAGATTTCTCAGGGTATAGCGATTTATCAATTGCGATTGCTTTGCTTTTAGGCTTTAAAACTCCTGATAATTTTAATAGACCTTATCTTTCTCCTAGCATTAGTGAGTTTTGGAGAAGATGGCATATAAGTTTTTCAACATGGCTTAGGGATTACGTGTACTTTCCATTGGGAGGTTCACGTTTTTCTCTTTTGCGAACAACATTTGCTTTATGTTTTACAATGATGATTGCAGGTATTTGGCATGGAATGAAGCTTAATTTTTTGATTTGGGGCATTTTGCAGGGGATTGCTCTATCACTTGAAAAAATAGTGCATGAAAAAAACAAACTAAAACGAATCAATTTTGGCGATGGTGAGTTTGTAGATAATAAAAGATCTTTTTCTAGTATTTTATTATTTCCTATCAAGGTATTTTTTGTTTTTGTTTTTGTGAACATTAGTTGGCTTATTTTTAGGAGTGAGACATTAAAAGATGTGCTTGCTTTTGTCTTTTTACTATCAAATATAAATGTTCCATTTAAAATTACAACACCTTTTATTCTCTTTCTTATTGGCTTAGGACTTTTTATGCAATTGCCAACAAATAGTTTTAGGAAAAAGTTATTTAAAATTTATGTCCATATTCCCCTCATAATTAAAACATTGATATTTGCTTCATTTATTATTGGTATATACTTACTTTCGATGTCTAGTATTCCACCTTTTATATATTTTTCTTTTTAGGATTATTAAATGAAAAACAAAGAAAGTGTAAAAAAAGAAAAAGGGAGTTACTCAGTTAATAAAACTATGCTGGGTTTTCTTCTTTTTACTTTGTTGTTTGTTTTTATCTCGTCAAGTGATCTTTATGTAAAATCTTCTCATGTAGAAAATGTGTATATGAGAGCTATATTAACATCTATTCTAAAACCAATTGATAGTTTGGCAAGGCGAACAGGTGTTACTAATCTTTTTAACACGACTCGTCAAAAGTTATTGGAACTTGCTAAATTGAACAATGAACTTGAATGGGAAGAATTTTATTATACGTCTACAGAAGATGAGCTTGCAAAAGAAACAAACGAAGCAGATGTTAAGAATGAGATGCGAGTTAAAGGAAGAGCTAAACCACTTGAGAAAAAGGTTTTAGAAGAGGTTAGTCCTATTGTTCTTGAAGAAGATGAAGCTGAAGAACTTGAAGAAAGCAAAGAAGTTCAAAACGAGGAAGAAGAAATCTCGCCATATGTATATGATGAAAGTCGACCTTTTCATCTTTTGATGATTGGGGACTCCCAAATGTATAGCATTGCCAATGGCTTAAAAAAACTAACGGAGGAAAATAAGTCTATTGAGATTACTGATATTGCTATTCATTCTTCCGGTTTTGTTCGTGGGGATTATTATAATTGGGAAAAAAAACTTGAAAACGTGTTTAAGGAAAAGGAAACAGGTTATTATCATGCAAGTGTTATACTTTTGGGAATGAATGATTACCAAGACATATATACCCCTTCTTCCTTTTTATTGCGTGAAACAAAAGAATGGGAAGAAAAATACAAAGAAAGAATCATGAAAGTTTTGAATGTGTTATTGTTAAACACAAAAAAAGTATATTGGTTGGGGCTTCCTTTAGTGCGAAGAGCAACATATAACGATGATCTACGTTATATTGATAAGATTCAAGAAGGAGTAGCTGTAGATTATGAGCTTTCAAATTTGGTTCGTATATCTCTTGCAAGCATAGCTCCTGGTGATGGCGTTCCTTACACAGATACAATTCAAAAAGAAGATGGAACAATCATTCGTCTTATGAAAGGAGACGGCATACACTACACCAGCCAAGGTGGGCAGTATGTTATGGAAGGTTTTTTAAAAGACCTATACACCACTTGGTTTATAAAACCATAAGTGCAAAGAAAAAGTCTTTCTTTTCATTTTCTTAACTTGCCATAAATTATGGCTGGATGGTAAATTTATGTGATAAGGTTAAGGCGTAATATCATAAAAAAGGGATATCTATTAGATATCCCTTTTTTATTACTCTTGAGCTTTTAGCCTACAATTTCCATATTTGGCAAAAATACTGCTTTAGGTCCTTTATAAGCATCTTTACTCATAAGTTCTTTTGAAAAGTACATTTCTTGTTGCACCTTAAACATGTTTCCAGAAATAGAGCCACCTGTGATGATGTGTGTTTCTTTACCGTCAAAATATCTAGCTAACCTAAACTCACCACCGAAGTTGCCAGTAGTTGCATCCATAAAAAAGTCAGAAAACATCAATATTTCAACATAAGGCTTTGCCTTCATATCTTCGTCATATGAAAGAGAGCCTGCCTTCACTTCAACATTCTCTATATTTCCTGTAGCTTCGATGCCTAAATAGTGAGCAAAACGCATACCGCCATGATAGGTTTTCACCACACCACCATCATAAAGAATAGTGTGTTTTAATGAGTTTCCTTCCCTATCATAAGAAGCACAATGGACAGCATTTTCAAGATTTGGTTCAAGGCTTATGTTAAGTGCATCACCTCTTATTTCTCCTTGAAAATTTTCATTCTTCTTTGCTCTAGATTGTCCTGTGTATACATTGCTAGAAGAAGTTTGAGTTATATAAAAGTTAAAAAATGAAGGTACTGCAGAGCCTCTTAAAATCACATTTATGGAATCAATATGTTCTGCCTTTTTTGCCACAGCTCGCTCTTGAGTATTGCTTAATTGCTCACTCACTGCTTCTTTAAGAGATGTTTCACTTAACTTTCCATAAGATTCATAACCATATATTTCAACTTCTTCAGTGCCTTTGCAATCTGTGATTACTTCAGCTTCATTTTTGTTCTCAATAAAAGTAACATCCACACCTTCAGAATTAAGCACTTCTACTATTGTGCTACTAGCAAAAAACTCAACTGAGTTGATATTTGCCTTTGTTTCATTTTTTCCAAAAACGCTATTTTTCATCTTCAAAAGTGAATCTAAAAGCTCTTTATGGTCGACTTTTGTTTCGATTTTGCACTCTGTATTTTTAGGCAATGGATACCATTCATTTTTAACAAAGCTTGCTGCAAAAACACTATCACTAATTTTTCGTTTTATCAGCTCATCATCATCTTGTGGTGAAATCTTACAACTTGCAGAGCCACGATATTTCTTGCCATCTACTTCAAAATCTTTATATATAGTGAGAAAAGTGTGAAAAACTTCTTTTCCTCTATTCATATCAAGCTTATCTTTAATAAAAAAGGCTTCTTTAGAAACTGTATTAGAAAACACAATTGAATAGCCAGATAATTCCTTATTCTCTTTTAAGAGTTTAACAATCTTTTCTTTCATTTTAACCTAATCTCCCACGTGCCTTAATGTATGAGCCTCCCATCGAAACTCTAACCAATTCTTTATAGCCTTTGCCACAATAGCCACCTCCGCAAAGAGAGAAGTCAGATGAGTTGGAAATCATAGAAATAGAAGAAAGAAGTGTAGGAACATAACCAGTTAAAAATATAGGGCCTACAATCTTACCTGTAAGTTTTCCATTAATTATTTCTCTACCTTTTTCTACAGCACATTGAATGCCCCAGTTTTTTGGGTCTTCCATTCCACTAAAATAACCTTCAAGTAAATATCCTTTTTCAACGCTTGCAATCATTTCATCAAGACTTGCATTTCCTACAGAGAAGAAAGTGTTTGTCATACGAGTATATGCTTTTCTCTCAAAAGACTCTCGCTTACCATTACCGGTAGGCTTTATGCCTAAATTGAGGCTAGAAAGTAAATCGCACATTCCAGTTTGTAAAATACCATCTTTAATTATGCAAGTATCCTGTGCCAAAGTACCTTCATCATCAAATAAGTATGAAGAAACTTGCGTTGCAGCTTTTGCTCCGTCGTGCATTTCAGTAATAGATGAGGCAACAGGTTTCCCGATATAGTCTCTAGCTTTTGCTCTATTTTTAACAAACATATCCATTTCAACACCATGTCCAAAAGCTTCGTGTGCAATGAGACCTGTAACTTCAGGAGAGCAAATTATGTCATAAGTGCCAGCAGTTATAGGCTCTGCCTTAAATATTTCTACAACGTTATCACATGATTTTTCAACATTATTCATCATATCTTCTAAAAGCTCTATACCAGCGAGTCGTGAAAAACTCTTCAAGCTATATTTAACAACATTTCCTTCTTTGAGATATGGAATTAAATAGCCAATTGAATAAACATATGACTGCTGTAAATCTTTTTTTGTTGAAATAAACATTTTTGAAACTTGTACTTCTTCGTAATTAACAACAAAGTCAATTAGGTTCTTATTATATGACAAACCTTTTTGCATTATCTGTGTCATATATTCTATTTTTTCTTTTGCATTCATAGCATCAAGGGGGCTACCAATTTCTGCAAAAAATGTCTTTTCAACGTTTTCTTCTTCAATCACTGGGTATGAAACAAAAGATGTTCCATTATTCTTTAGAAAATCAACATCAAAGGTTGCAATTTCTTTCATTTTAGAAACTATAGAAGATACATCTTTTATTTCATTAAATGAATATTCACTATAGCTTATTCCATTATAGACTCTAACCACATAACCACATTCAGTACACATAAAAGAGTCCCCAACAGAAACACTCTTTTTTCTCACTGAAAACATCGTTCCTTTTGAGTCTGTTGCTAGAATAGAAGCATATTTAAATTCTTTTGAAAGCTCTGCAATTAATTGTTTTAACAGAGGTTTTTTTTTACGTAGCAATTCAGAAATAACAACTTGCATACACACTTCTCCTACCATTTATTATTCTTGATCAAACTTTCTGTTTCTTCTTCAGTAGTCTTTTTCCAAATTTGGCTACGCCCTATTCCGAGACCTATCTCTCCACGCATTTCAAGACAATCTTCCTTATATTTCTTTCCATCAGCTTTTCTAAAAGTGATTTTGCAATAGTAATATTTGCCTGTGTCTGGAGCCACAATATAGCCATTATGCCATGTACCTTCAGCCTTTTTTTCAAGATTGTAGATGAATGGAGTGCCAACAAGAAGCATTTGATTCACCTTTCCCGTTTTAGGAAAATTTGGGTAGCTATCTTTGCAATTTACAGCAAGTTTTTTTGGATCTTTTCCAATAGCTACAACAATTTCACCAAATAGTTTATTTTCTTTTACTTCGATTTTCCAAACAGCAGTAACTTTTCCAGTCTTTTCATCAACACTTTTCCAAAGTCCTTCTGCAACATCTAGTGCAAAAATAAAAGATGCACTAAAAGCTAACAACACAAATAGTAAATAAAGTTTTTTCATAAAAACCTCCTTAGTGTAGCATAGCAGGACAGTATTTTACTGTCAACAATCTTTAATGTTATGATTTGAAGAATTTTCTTTTATTGAATATTAGAGTGTTTTTTGCTAAACTTGCGTTTAGGCTTTTGGTTGTTTTTTGCCTCGGTGGTGGAATTGGTAGACACGCTAGTTTCAGGTACTAGTGTCTTTTTGACATAGGAGTTCAAGTCTCCTTCGAGGCAAATGTAAAAAGTGGCATAGGAGCTACTTAGGAAGTCGATGTTTTTTATCTTTTATTCTATTTTGCACTACTAATAGTTTTTTTAATTAATTATAAATCATCAAATAAAAAATCTAAGTTCTCTTGTATTTGCCATTTGTAAGTGATACGAAATGATATAGACTCCCACAAGTGCTGTTATTGCATCTATCGCAGTTGCTATTGAAGCCATAAAAAAAATTGCAGGGTGCAAAATCAAAAAGCCTGATTCAAAGCCATTTCCATACATTGCACACACAGCACTAATTGCGATGTATACTCCTTCTTTTGCACAATGAGAAATACAAAAAGAAAGCAAGACAGAAATTAACACGATATACATCATGTCCCAAAAATTGCTCATTCCAAGACTTGAATAAGAAGTTATAATCACCAAAAAACTTGTGGTAATAACCATTGCCGAGCCTGCTCTAGCAAAAGTTGAAAGAAAAGGAAGTACAAAAGATGTCATCCTTCTTCTCACTCCAAGACTTTCATTTGCATGGCGGAAAAGAACATTCAACGTTAAATTTGCATCTCCAGAAAAGAAAGCTACCACCATAGGAGCTATAGAAGCATAAATAACCTTGTATGGATTAATTTCACGGCAACATATTTTTAAGATTATTGGATAGATAACCAGTATTATCACTAAGCCATCAATGAATAGTAATGCAATAAACCTGACAAAAGCTTTATTCAAAAGTAATTGTCTAAAAGAAATCATCCAGTATGCACTTATAGCTATCAAACCAATTGAAAGTATATCCACAAAAAAAGCCATTATTGAATAAAAAAGTTTAGAAAGCGAATCAAACAATTGCAAAAGAGGACGTGAGTTAAGTTTGTCATTAGCACAAGCTGAACCAATAAAAATTGCAAAAATACAAATAGGCAATATGAATAAGTTTTCAGAAAAAGACAAAAAAGCATTAGGTGGAAATATGCGTAAGAAAGCTTCTTTTATACCAAGCATAGCATTTAATGCCCCTTCTTCTTGAAATATTGGCACACGTGGAGAAGAAAATATGTTTAAAAGGGCAAACATAGAGCATAAAAATGAAATGACAATCACAAAAAGACTAGAAAAAAAGATAACCTTAAAAATGGAGCCATTTTCTTTTAGCTTATATGTTCCTAATATTAAAGTAAAAAATAAAAATGGAAAAAGTGAATATTTACCAATCTTAATGGCTATATCTTGAAGAAAAATAACTATATTGTTTGCGAGTTCACTATCTTGCGGAAACAAAAAAGCAATAGTTATACCTAAGGCCATCCCTATTAAATACTTAATCCATATTTTCATAAATTAAAAACTCGTAATGTTTGATTTTTTCATCCACCAAAAAGTCTTAAGCTAGATTTAAGACAAAAACTAGCTTTAAATGTTGTGAATTTATATAGCTTTCAGATGAACATCGATGGATGAATGCTATCGGGGAGTATATTATTATTTTTGACATTTTGCAACACCTTAACCTACAATATTTAATGTTGCTGGAGCTACTGATGGTTGTAATTTTTTACTCTATTTTTCAAATTGTTTGTAAGCAACATAAAGAAATTTCAATACATCACTTTATCTAAACCTTTTCCACCAGCCACTTACCCAACGTGCGTTTGTTTTTGCTAATGCTAGCTCCTATGAGATAGATGTTTTTATTGCTAGCTTTGTGCTTTTCGGCATAGCCTTGCTCCTTGATTTGTGCAATTGCTTCTTCAGCACG
>JBQNBL010000026.1:0-28234 GCA_052169955.1 Treponema sp. | reverse complement strand
TAGTAAAAGCTAGATCACAACGCAAAGATGTATAAAGTGCATTGGATATTTGTAATGATTGAACTTTAGTATTTGCTGGCACATTACTAAAAGAAACTGCATTATACAAAGAAATAGGAGATTCATAAGAAGTAAATAAATCTACAAATACTGAATCCTTATATTCCCTTGTGACTGACTCCTTTTTTTCTTCTTTACACATGTATTAATTATAGTAAAAGAGAATAAAAAAGGCTAGGAACTCTGCAATCTTAACCTTTATTAAAAATATCTTGTGGGACTCTAAATTTAAATTAAATAACTAATCTATATTTTAAATTTACCCTAAAAGCAACATTCACTAATACCCAAAATCTGTCACAAGAACTGTGTTATATGTAGCATGCCCTGTAGCAAGCCCCACTCCAACTTTAGTATAATTTCTATTCAAAATATTCTTTCTGTGTCCTCTACTCGGCACATTATCATCAATTAAAAGCCCCATAATAAAATCCCTTGCAGTATACCGTCCATAAGAACAATTTTCTCCCCAGCCCATTCCTGTAAAACCTGATCTTTTTACCCTATCTGTCACTGTAGAACCATCTGAGCCATCATGCCCTGTAGTATCATAATAAGCTTGATCTTTTGCTAACCAAAGTGAAGAACTACAAAGGTTTTCATTCATACTAAGAGCCCCCATAGGTTCAGTATTTTGTAGCACTTCAATACATTCATAAACTGCTACAACACCTTCATAAGATATCGTGCGTCTTCCAACACCATCTATATGGACATTGCTTTCAACAAAAGAATCTAAACGTTGTTTTAGGTACTTAACATAACCTTTAGGATCTGTTCGCACCAAATTTAGCTCATCCAATATTTCTTGAGGATTTGGTAAGCTATAATTATTGGAAGTGTTTGTGTTCCCTCTTGTGCTATCAAAGTTGCTTGAGCTACTAGAATTACTAGAGCTACTAGAATTACTAGAGCTACTAGAACCACCATAAGAACTTCTGCTATTTCCAGAATAACTCCTTCTATAGCCTGAATATAATGAGCCACCAATACGAAAGTTTACTCCTGCTCTAACAGAAAATGTATTGCTTATTTTATAAGAGGTCTTTGTTTCTCTCACCTCTCCCCCATTATGAATTCTTCGAGTCTCCTGCATCGTACCAGTGTCTAGACACACAAAATCACTTGCAAACAAAGAAATGCCGAAGGAGTCATTAAAGTAATAAGAAAGGCCAAAAGTGCCACCAAGACCTAGTAAGGTTGATTTAATATGAACTGGATCATCTAACCTGCCAAAATTCACGGGTGATGCCATTCTCGGTCCCAAGCCAAAGCTTATATTTAATGCTTTGGCTCTTCTAAAAGTAGCACCTAAAAGTATTTCAGAAGAGATAAATTGTAAGTCTTTTTTTGCAAGGCTAAAAGAGTTATTCCAAAAGAGCGTAAACCCGAGATCTCGTACAATTAAAAACATATCCAGCTCAAAGGTGAGCATGGGCTTATCATATGACACTTTTTTGCTACTTTCCAAAGTCGTACCAATACTCAATATACCCACACCTTCAGTAAATAAAAAATAAGGAAAGAGAAAAAGTAGAAAAAGAATGCAATGTTTTTTCATATTAAATCTCCTAATCTTTATAAGCTCATCCATAATTTAAATTGTTAGTATAAAAAGTTTTAGTCCTACTTAAACACTTTTAAAATGCAAGTTAATAAAAAAAACTATGTTTACATTGAATCCCGAATCGCTTTTAACTGATATGCTAATTTATAGCTAAAATCTGTAACACCGGAAGCATATCTATTTATTGATAAGCGACCATAAGAATTCCCGTTTCTATCCATGAGAATTGGGGCTTTTCTTGCATATTTATTAAAAGGGCTATAATCTGAATAGTCAGAACCATAATTGCCATTTATATTTAAAATTGAATTCTTAGAATACTTAGAACCATGATCACCATATTCGTTATAAATAGACTTTTTAGAATATTTATTTTCAAATGTTCCTAAAAAAGTGCCATCTTCAGCAACAATCATAAGTTGTTCTAAAGAAACAGCAAAAAGACAATTCATAAAAACTGACAAACAAAAAAGCACACAATATTTTTTCATATTAGATCCTTAAAATATACGTGTTAAAGCAAAAAATTCTATCATCTCATTGAACATAACCTATTTTAAGCGATTCAATATCTTAAAAGGATTTATATACCCTCTCAAACCAAACCACTGGTAAGACTTACAATTGTTTTCTATCCTGACCATAATAAAACTGACAGCGTTGTTTATCGAAAAATATATATAATATATCTCACTATCAGAAAGATTATATTCACTAAGTGCTTTCCGAATAAACCAACGCTCTTGTTTGTAAAGTAATTCAATTTCCTTAAAGTCAGCCACCATAGATGCGAGTAGCACTGAGTTCATGTAATTAGAGAATTCCTTCATCATTTTTGGTTTTGCTTTCTCCCATTTAGTTTTTGTCACGCCACGCCCCAGAAAAGCAACTGTCACCTCAGTTGGTGATGAAGCACCAGGATAAGTATAGGAGTATGTTTTCTGATCATCTTTCTCCTCAGTTTTTGACTTATCATCTTCCTCAAGGCTTTCTGTCCCAAGAGAATCATCTAAATCATACTCTTCCTCATTGGTAACGGAGTCAATAGGAGATATTTCACCCTTTTTAGTGCAAGATATCATTAACATTATAATTCCACACAGCACCAAAATTGAAAAAGCTTTTTTCATAATCACCTCTCATTCATAAATTCACTCATTTTAATAAGTTGTTTTACTCTCCGTGTTTTGCTTTGAAGTCTTCAATAAAGTCTATTAAAAGCTCTCTACTACGGCTAAACCATTCACTACACACTGCAAAATATTTGTCATTTATTGTTATTGGATTTTCATAATAACGCTTGGGTGTTCTATCAAGGTCATTAGGTACTTCCTGCAAAAGTGGATAGTCTATGTTAAGTTGTTGTTTTGAATAATCTTTTGATTGCAAATATTTCAATACATTTTCAGGAAGTGTTTTTTCATCTAGTAGTGGCATTAAAACTTTACGTGCAATTTGCCCTACTTTCATATTAGCATATAAGTCTGGTTTTGAATGATGTGGCTTCTCTTGAAGAAATTCTCCACAGTATCTGCATTTTATAGCATCCTTTTTAATTGTTTCACAACAATAAGGACAAAGTTTAGTTTCTTCTGTGATTGGACTATCTTTAGGTTGCGACTTATTTTCTTTTAAGGTTAATTGTGCATTTCTTTCAAGTTCTTGCAAAAAGCCTTTAAACTTTTTTAATACTGCATGATAAGTTCTACTGCTTCTTAGATTTTCGTATTCATATTTGCCAGCAGTATTATATTCTCCTATGAGCGTATCAATATTTTCTGCTATCTCATCATAGCTAGAAAAACCTCTTTCAGTTAGAAGTTTATTAAAATAGACCATATAATTTGAGACGGATGTTTCTTTTAGCTTTTTCATTAAATATCCCTTGAACTTATCGAGGCTTATCAGTTTTCCATATTTCACACTAATTACTCCTATAATTTTCTCTTAACATCCTTTTTGTTTTTTAAATCATCAAGCCAATAACGACTAATCTTTGCAAAATGATATCCATCATCATACCAAACAATATAAAAGATAGCTTTATCATTTTTTTTATATGTCCAAGCAACTTTTGAATTTTCAAGTATTTCTCTTATTTCAAATTTTATAAACCATGGATGCAATGGAATACTAAATGGAATACTACTGATTACACTATTTTCTCCCCTGTTCATTAATTCTTTTTGTGCTTTGTCTGAAATTTCAAAAAACCATTCAGGATATGAGAATAACGACATAGCCTCCCATTCATTATTGGATAATGGGTAATATACGTTTATGTATAGATATACTAAACCACCTACCAATACTGTTAATGCAACTTCTATGACTGTTGTCAAAACCATTGGGAGCTTCTCAAAAGCCTCTGAGATTGCATCCGACATACCTTTTAAGACTGCTTCCATCATACCAGCCATAAATTCTTTATGCTTTACTATTGCTAATATTACTGCTACTATGACAAAGAAGAAAACCATACAAGCTACCAATATATTTGTAAATTCACTTATAGCTAGGCTTAATGCTACTAGAAAGAAGAATAATCCCACAAGTAAAGATAATTTCAGTAATAAAAGAAAAACTTCTTTAAGCTCTTCTTTTATGTTTGATCTACGTATTAGCATAAATATCACTGCTAACGCAATCAAGCTTAAAAAAATCCAGATCATCATAAAACACACCTAAAAGAATTACTAATAAATATCATAGTTTTCAAATTTCAAAGCTAAAATGAGTTGACCCTCATCACCTCATCAGAGGATAAAATATTGACCAATATGTTTTGTTTTCTGCATCATAGCTATTTACAATTAAAGTATCCCCTGATTTATCTTGCCAAAAAGTTACAGAAATATCACAGCCTCTTTGTTTCATCAATGCTTTCACAGAAGAAGCAAGGGCAGTATTAGGACTTACGTGCCTAATATTGTCAAAATCTATAACATAGCCTAATTTTTCCACCCATTTGGGAAGAATAGTATCGATAATATATGTACCATCCCCATGGTGCCATTCATATGTATTATATAGCCAGTAATGGAGTTTCTTGCCTAAAACTAGAGCATAGCCATCTTGTTCGTGGTAGCATGAGATTGTTTCATGATGTTCACCTAAAACCTGCTCTATAGGAGACAGCCAACCATCTTCTGCACAAGCACGGAACACTGCAACAAGGCAAAACAACAAAATAATAAGATTCTTTTTCATACCAAACTCTCCTTAAATTACACTCGTCAATGTATCACACAATAATTGTGAATAGTGTTCATGTTCTAGTGATATGCATTCTTGTGAATCTTGCCATTTTTCGAAAATGTCATTTTCATAATTACAATGGATAAAATCTTTCTTCATCTCCAGCACCATTTTTTCTATCTCAAGCTTTGCCTCCAGTATCTTCATATCCAAGCCCATCATCTTCGTCCTCGCGTCAAGCATCATTAAATCAGATAAACTTACCTCAACTTCTATCTCCTCCTTCATAGTTTTTTCATTGGAGAAGACATTTCTTAACACTTCTTTATTTCTTTCTAAGATTTTAATATTTCTAACAACAACTTTTGATAATGCTAATGTATCACGCCAGTAAATGTGAAAATATCTTTTACACAATTCTAATAATTCCGAATTCTTCCATTTCATAACTTTCAACAAGGCATTCCTATAAGTTTTCAAATCTTTTAAATGAAGATATAATATTTCCATATTTATACACTGCTCACCTGTCTCTAAGATATTTTTGTCAGTTTTCAACTTTCTTAAATTACGCTTTGCTAGTCTCTTTTCATTTACGTTTTGTTTGTATAATGAAATGACTTTGAAGAAATTCCCAGTTTCAACAACTCCCGTGATTATATATCCTTCCTTTATTTTTTTCTTTATTAACCAACAGTTACCATATTTTCTAAATTCCTCACATTTCGCACCCCAGATACATATTAACAGGGTTGCCCAAAACTTCACATCTAATTGAAAAAACACTGAGCTAAAAATTACCACGTAGAATAATATGTTAAGAAAAAAAATTGAGAATAAACCATGATACAACGCCCACAAACTACTAAAAAAAACAGCAAAATATGAATCTCCACACTTTATAGCTTTATATTTCCCACTTTGAGGAGATTTCAAAATAATATATGTCGCTTTTAGCACCTTACCTCCTCCTCCTTTCATCACACCTTATATAGTCTATAATTCTTACTCTTCCGATGTTTTTTCGGTCTCAGAAATACCTTCGATTCGCACAATCTGTTCAATTTCTCGTTCTTGCTCTATTTTTCTCCTTCTAGCTTCTTCTCCTTTTTTGCTTTGTTCATATAATGAAATAGCTTCAGTAGAATCACTGGCGTTAAGACTACCCTTGAATATATACCCCTTTTTAATAAGGTTGTTTTCTAACCAACTGTTACCATCTTTATAATAGATTATCTTTATAATTACTGCTGGTATAATATTTAGTGAAGACATACCAACCAATGAAGAAACTACACCAGATACTATACCAACCACGAGTTCAATAAAAAGAATAGAGAATAACCCATGATATAATGCCCAAAAACTCGAAAACAAAAACGCAGGTAATGAAAAACCACTCTTCATGGCTTTAATATCTCCTTGAGGAGACTCAAAAATACGAAATTCTTTCACTTTAATAACTCCTTTATTTTTTCTGACTGCAATCGTCAGATGTATTATAATTTTTATTCTCCATATTTTGTTTTGAAGCCTTCCATATCAACTCCCATTAATCTTGATTAGGAAGAATCAAAAGATTTTCCTATTTAAAATTAAACGACCGCACCGCACAAACAGCACAAGAACGATCTTTATCCATCAGTATACTATTGCTATTGCTCAAAAGGCTAATATACGACTTGCCACAGGTCTCACTGTTGAGCATGAGGCGAAAGCCAAAACTGCCATTGCTACAACAAAAGTTAAGATTTTTTTTCATCAAATACACTCCTTAGAATACTTTATTTTACCTTGATACAAGGCTTTAGAAAGAGAAGAAAAACACCTCACGTGTTCAGCATATTTGAAGAGAAGAAAGAACTGATTTTGAAGAGATTTATAAAGCTCTAAGAGAGCATGACATGGCGTATGTATGTATGTATGTATGTATGTATGTATGTATGTATGTAAACCTGAATTTACACTGTGCACACTTCAACTGCATGTTTTTGAACACACCATCACTCCTTGCTACCAAGAGGTTTTCATAGCTTATAAAATATTTGTGTTAAAGTCAAGGCTCTAAAACAAAAAGGCTAGAAGCCTTTTAAGACTTCTAGCCTTCAAATAAAAGCGGATCTACTCCACCATCAAATTAAAGCCCTTTGTGGCAAAACCACCAGTCAAAGCCTTCGTATTGCTTTAATCTAGCTTCTGCATCCTTCACGTTTGAAGCTGGTGGGATAATTACGTGGTCTTTGATTAAATCGTTGTTTGGCCAGTTACAAGGCATTGCAACACCATTTTTGTCTGATACTTGCAAAGCTTTCACAATACGCAAAATCTCATCCATGTTTCTACCCGCTTCTTGTGGATAGTATAAAACCAACCTCACCTTTGAATTAGGATCAACAACAAACACAGCACGTACAGTATTTGTTCCTTTTCCAGGATGCAAAAGCCCTAAAGCATTGGCTACAGAATCGTTTGCTGCAATCACTGGGAAAGTAATTGCTACATTCAATTTTTCTTTAATCCACTCAATCCATTTAATGTGGCTAAACACTTGATCTACAGAAAGACCAATTAGCTTAACACCAATCTTTTCAAACTCTGGCATGAGCTTTTGAAAACCAACGAACTCTGTTGTACACACAGGTGTAAAATCTGCTGGATGGCTAAACAAAACAAACCAAGAACCTTTCATATCCTCTGGCAAGTTCATAGCACCATGCGTTGTTTGCACTTGTAAATGTGGAAAATCATCACCTAAAAGTGGCATAGTAATTTTGCATTCTTCCATAAAAAACCTCCTAGTTAAAAATACCTAAAGTTGCTCATCACAACTCATCACCTACATATTATAACACAAAAACACTTAAAATCATAACAATTATTTTTTCATCTTTTTAGGTTGTGTCATGTTTTCTGGCTTTAACACTTCCTTTAGCTCATCTTCAGAAAGATAACCTTTCTCAAGCACAAGCTCATAAACACTTCTTCCCTCTTTTAATGCAATCTTTGCAATTTCACTTGATTTTTCATAACCTAAAATTGGATTTAATGCTGTAACTAAGCCAATGCTATGATGTACCATGTCTTTACAGCGTTCAATATTAGCTTCAATGCCTACAACACATCGCTCTCTCAACGTTACAAAAGCGTTAATAAGTAAAGAAATATCTTCAAAAAGTGAGTATATCATTACAGGCTCAAATACGTTAAGCTCAAGCTGTGCTGCCTCTGCTGCCATCATACAAGCTGTGTCGTTTCCAATTACCCTAAAGCATACTTGGTTTACAACTTCTGGAATAACGGGGTTCACCTTGCCGGGCATAATAGAGGAACCTGGTTGCATTGGAGGAAGCTTTATTTCATAAAGGCCTGTTCTAGGTCCTGATGAAAGTAAACGTAAATCATTACAAATTTTAGAAACCTTAACTGCAAGTCTTTTTAATTGAGATGAATATGTCAAGAAGTCTGAAGTATCGTTTGTTGCTGCAATTAAGTTTTTAGCTATTTCAATCTTAAAACCTGTAATACTAGAAAGGTGCTTTGCAACTTTTTCTGGATAATCAGGGTCGCTATTAATACCTGTTCCAATAGCAGTAGCTCCCATATTCACAACATATAAATTAGCTTCAGCTTCTTTTAGTAATCTTATCTCATTTTCTAAAGAAGCAGCATAAGATTCAAACTCTTGCCCAAGCGTCATAGGAACAGCGTCTTGCAATTGAGTGCGTCCCATCTTTATATAGGAAGAAAACTCTTTTCCTTTTTCTCTAAATGCTTTGATAAGGCGTTCAAGTTCACCAATCAATTTTGCATTACTCAAAGCTAAGCCCATCTTTGCAGCAGTAGGATATGCATCATTAGTAGACTGAGCATAGTTTACATGATTATTAGGATGGCAAGGCTTATATTCTCCCTTTTTTCCACCTAATATCTCGTTACATCTATTAGCAATCACTTCGTTTGCGTTCATATTGGTTGAAGTACCAGCTCCGCCTTGAATCATATCAACCACAAACTCTGTGTCAAATTTACCTTCAATTATTTCTTTGCAAGCCTGAATCATTCCCTTATATACATCATCAGGTAAATATCCCAAATCATGATTTGCCTCAGCAGCTGCTTGCTTTGTCATAGCCAAACCTTTAACAAAATCAGGATAGTTAGAAAGCTTAACTCCTGTAATCTTAAAGTTTTCTACACTTCTAAAAGTTTGAACACCATAATATGCTTCATCAGCAATTTCCAACTCTCCCAATAAATCATGTTCACGTCTCATAAACATCTCCTTTTTATGTTATTGAGCTATATGATAACCATACTATACATAAAGTTAATAATAAACAAGATGGCGAATAGTATTCGCCTCAAATCTTAGCTAAATAAAAAAGCTATCAAGCAAAAACACAAAACTACGTCATTTATAAAACTTCTTATAATCAAAACAACATTTTTTAAGAATTATGCGATTCATATCGTTTCTGAGATTTAAACCTTAAAAAGACGACTGAACATTCAAAGTATTTTATATTAAGAAAATCAAACATTTTTTAATTTTTTCAAAAGTGCTTCAGAAAGTGGGTGTGGTTTAAGAGCTTTTTCATGTAATAGTTTTGCTCCTCGTTCTAGCAATAAACAAACAATCTCATCCACACTAGCTTTTCCAACTAATTCTCTAATTTCTCCTACATCTTTTCTACCCACTTCTATTTTATCTGCAATGTACAAAATCTTTCCTAAGTCATCTAGATTAGGGTGAGTTAAAGTGTGATGTCTTATAGCATCTAATAAAGAGCGTAATTTTATTCCAAATTGTTTTTGTAAGATGATGGCAGAAGTCTTGCCATGTGCTAGCCTTAAATTAGCTTTTTCTAATTCTTCAAGCCTTTCGCCTGCACATTTAATTGTTGTCTCTTGCCAAAAATCAGATTCTTCTTTAGTAATGTCATGAGCAATTCCTGCAAGATATGCAAGGCGAGGAAAAACTAAAAGCTCAGGATAGGAAATAGCTAACCTTTCAGCCATTTCTGCTACACGAATAGAATGCAAAAACCTTTTTTGTGAAAGATGAGTTTCAGCATAATAAGAAACCTCTCCTACTAAATAATCAAGTTTTTCAAATGCCAAAGTATAAAGACCATTTTCTTCAATGTAAGATGCAACACCTTTTGGAACAAAACTCTTCCATTCCTCATATTTTTTTATTCTACTTCTTATCATACTGGAAGAAATTGGTTTTATCAAATTAGGTAAAAGAGTATATGGAATAACACTATTTGTTATATTTTCATTTCCTCTTTTTGCAACAATAAGATTAGAAAGGTTTAATAATGTTTCGTAGTCATTCCATTTTTTTATGCTAGCTAAACTATCGCTTCCTATGATAAGTCCTAATTTTCCTTGAATATTTGAATATTTTTCGTAAACATACTTCACTGTGTCAATGCTAAAAGAAGTTCCTTTTTTTAAAACCTCAAAAGGTTCTACTTCAAAACAGGACTCATCTTTTGTTGCAATATTTACCATGTTTAAACGATCAAGCGGGCTAGATTCAAAACGAGAAGCATCATCCAATTTAAAAGGAGAAAGAAAAGTAGGAACAAAAATCACCTTATCATATTCAGATAAAACACTTTTTGCTATTTCTATATGCCCTAGGTGTATAGGATTAAAAGAACCTCCGAAAATAGCAACTTTCATCTTTTTGCTCGTCTTTTTCTTGAAAGGCTTATAGTAGCTCCAAAGTCATCTCTTACTTCATAAGATGGCTCTTCTAATTCTTGCATCATAAAGTGAGATGAATCTTCTACCTCTATTTTTTTAGATTTATTAAAAAGATTAACCAATTCTTTTTTAACTTCTTCCATTCCCCAATCATTAAAGACTGAAATGCCTACAACCTTGCACTTTCTTTCCAGTGTTTTTTTCATTTCAATAAGTCGCTGTTCAGTTCCAGCTAAATCAAGTTTTGTTGCAATTATAATGTGTTCTTTTTTAACTAACTCATCCGAAAAGCTAGATAATTCTTTACAAAGAGTATCATAAGCAGTTAAATAATTTTCATCAGAAAGATCAATCAAAAAAGCAATGGCTACAGTTCTTGAAATATGTTTTAAGAACCTCAAACCTAATCCTACTCCCTCTCCAGCTCCTTCTAAAAGCCCAGGTATATCAAGAAGCACAATATCATCTTCATTATTCAGTCTTAACACTCCAAGATTTGGAAATTTTGTCGTAAAAGGATAATCTGCAACCTTTGCTCTAGCATTTGTAAAATAATTCAGTAATGAAGATTTTCCAGCATTAGGATGCCCTACAAATCCTATATCAGCTACTATGTTTAATTCAACAATTATCTCTTTTTCTTCTCCATCTTGCCCCTTTAGTGCAACGCGTGGAGCTTGTGCAATAGGTCCTTTAAAATGGCAATTTCCCCAGCCCCCATTCCCACCTTTTAGAAAAACTAACTCGCCTTCTTCCATATCCTTAAAATCATACAAAAGTTTACCTGTAATAGCATCCTTTATAATGCAACCTGGAGGAATTGGAATAATTACATCATCGCCTTTTCGACCAAATCTTTTTTTTCCCATACCTTCTTGCCCATTATGAGCTTTGTAAACAGTCTTATTTCTCAAATGTGTTAGAGTCCTCATATTTTGCTTAATCTGAAAAATAACGTCCCCCCCACGTCCACCATCGCCACCTGCAGGACCTCCATTTGGCACATATTTTTCACGTCTAAAAGCTACGCAACCATTGCCACCTTTTCCTGAAGAAACCCTAATTTTTGCTTCATCTGCAAATTTAATCATACACTAAAACCTTATCTTAAAACTGTAGTCTTCCTGCAAGACTTCGAGTAAGTGTCTGCCTATCAACATATTCTAAGTCCCCACCAACAGGAAGTCCAAAAGCTAAACGTGTCATTTTAACACTACTATCTTTGAGTAAAGATTGGATATACAATGCAGTTGTATCTCCTTCAAGCGTTGGATTTGTTGCTAAAATCAATTCTTTTATATTCTCTTTTTTCACTCTTTCAATTAATGAATCTATATTTAATTCTTCAGGGCCTACCCCATTTAAAGGAGAGATAGCTCCTCCTAAAACATGAAATAAGCCTGTATACTCAGGCACTAAAAGAAAAGTATTCACATCCTTTGCTTCTTCAACCACACAAACAACATGCCTATCTCTTCCTTCATCTAAACAGACATCACATATCTGTCCTTCACTAAAAGAGCCACATATTGAGCAGTACTTCACTTTCTCATGCAATTCATTAAGAAGGTTTCCAAGTCTTTTTGAATATTGAGGAGAGGATTTTAAAAGATGATACACAATCCTAGCTGCACTTTTCTTCCCCAAACCAGGCAAGGAGGAAAAAGATGAAATGATGTCTTCTAGTACACTCATGCGTTCAAAAAACCTTGAGCAAAAGGACCTAGCTCTTCTTGCATTTTTTCTTGCAATTTCTGCATGGCATCATAATGAGCCGAGACGATTAAATCTTGCAACATTCCAACATCTCGATTATCAACAGAAATTGGGTCAAGCTCAATAGAAAGCAAGGCAAAAGTCCCATCCAACGTAACTTTCACTAAGCCAGCTCCAGAGACACCTGTGGCTCTAACATCTTTTAGCCTATCTTTTGCTTCTTTTAATTGATTTTGAAGTTGACCTATATTTTTCAAATTTGCAAACAAGTTCATAATGGTAATATTCTACAAATAAACATAAAAAATGTTAAGAGATTAAATTATTCATACGTTCTCTTAATTTAGATATCCACATTTTTTAATGCTTTAGTCATATCATAACCTAGCTCATAATAATGGTTATTATTGTAATCGAATGTTTTAATTACTTCAAAGCCAACTTTTTTTGTATGAGCTGTGAAAGAGCGAGGATTTGCTTGATTTATAAATGTAATTAATATGGGAAATCTTTTACTCATTTCTCTCCTAGAAGCCTCAAAAATATTACAAACAACATTTTTGCCTCTATATGCTTTGTCTATGCAAACAGGACCATATTGAAATGAGTTCTCTGTAGTCAAAGTTTTTCCAAGATATCTTACATTTGGAAGGTCTTTAATCATAAATTGAAACATAGGCCAAGCTGACCAAAATTCCCAAGAAGCTGCCATCGCATAGGCTACTACCTTTCCATTATCCACTGCTATTGTAAGCCCATTTTCTTTTTCTATAATTGCCTTGAATTGCTCTTGAGTAAACTCTGTTGTAACAAAGCCATCTTTTTTATCTTCTTCAGAAACACTTAAAACATGATATTTTTTTTGTAACTCAGCGACCCCTTTAATGTCTTCAACAGTTGCACATCTATATTCCATAAACAATCTCCTTAAAATAAAAAACTTAAAGTTATGATAAATGTAAAAGGCTTTTTCTTTCAAGAGGTAAAACCTATCATCAATGTAAAAGAGGAATATTTTTTTTTACAATCTACAGAACTTCAGCGTGAAAAATCAACTCAAAGTTTTAATAAACTGTGCCTTTCTTTACAGTAATTTTGATAGTAGTTTTTTTTCTCACCTTTTCAATTTTTTTTATTTACTATACAATTTCACACCTATATGGAATTAAAAAAATATTTTGGTCCTGCTAATTTTTATAGGTATGCACTTTCTCTATCAATACCAATAATAATACAAATGTTCATTCAAAACTTTGTCTCACTTATTGACAATTTCATGGTAGCAAATCTAGGAAACATAAAACTTTCTGCAGTTAATACATCAAATCAAATGACTTTCCTATTTTTTGTTTCCATAACAACCATTGCTATAGGTGGTGGCATTTTTATGGCCCAATGCAATGGATCTAGAGACATACATGGAATGCAACAAAGTTACAAATTCAAAGTCGTTGTTATGGCTTTAGTTGCACTTTTAATGTTTTTTATCTCTTATTTCTTTCCAGACTTTGTCTTAAAAATGCTACTTCAAAGCAATAACGATGTAGAAGCTATAATACAAGAAGGAAAGTCATATTTAAGACTCATTGCAATAACATTTATTCCAATAACTCTCTCTTCTTCTATTTCTTCTTCTTTTAGAGATATAGGAAAAGTAAAAGCTCCTATGTATATTGCCATAGTAAGCACTCTTGTAAACACTTTTTTTAATTATTGCCTCATATATGGCAACTTTTATTTTCCACGTCTTGAAGTTGTGGGAGCCGCTTATGCCACGATAATTGCACGTGTGTTTGAATTAATCGCATATTATATTTATCTTAAAAAAGTTAAGCCTGATTTTTATACAAAACTTATTAAAATTTTAGACATTGATTGGAAAATATTCACTAAAATATTTCAATGTACAATATTTGTTTTTATTGCAGATATGTCTTGGGCAGTTAGTGAAACAATTGCTGTAGGCGTTTATAATGGAAGAGGAGGTTCTGAAGTTGTTGCAGGAATGGCTGCAGGTTGGACTATTGCAAACCTTTTCTTTTTGATTTTTCCTACAGTTTCTTCTTGTGTTAGCGTGATTGTAGGCACAACACTAGGACGCAATGAATTAGAAAAAGCTAGGGATCAAGCTAGGTGGCTTCGTGTTGGTGGCTTCATTTTAGGGGCTTTTGTGTCTTTTTTAGAACTAGCTTCTATTGCCTTAATTCCACTTATATATGGAAAACTTTCTATTCCTGCACAAGAAATTGTCAAAAAACTACTCATAATAGTTTCTATATACATGCCTTTATGGACATACCAAAATGCTCAATATGCAACTGCCAGAGCAGGTGGAGACACTGTTATGAGCGTCTGGATTGATTGCACTGTCAACTTACTTTTATTTACGCCTTGTATGATTCTTCTAGGAATGTTCACTAGTTTTGATGCCCCATCTATGTATGGACTTGTTAAAATCACAAGTTTGGTTAAAGCAATTCTTGCAGGATGGATTTTGAAAAAAGAGCGTTGGCTACGAAAAATAGTAAACTAAACTAATTTTGTGTATTAATAAGCAAAAATTATTAAATAAGCATTCTTAAAAATGTTCTTTTTTAAGAATACCTGTAGCCCAAAACTAATTTAGTTTTAATTTTTCCTCATCACATCCTATATTGTATAGGAAATATGCTGTGATAATAAGTGAAAGCAAAAGAAGTATTAAAATAATAACAGTTGGAAAGGCCACTCCAATGTTGATTAAAAGCGTCATCAAAAGTTTAAAAACATATCTAACAACTTCTAATAGCACATAAATAGGATACGGGAAGATAACACAAGAAAGTAAAAACATTGTTGTGCATTTATTAGGTATTGAAGGACGTAAGTTAAACGCAGTAATAGCAACGGAAATAGTAAAAATTATAAATAAGAAAAAGTCAGCAAAACGCATCAAGAATTCTGCCTGATAAACATGACCATCAAATCCATAATCTTTTGCTATAGGAATAAAGTTATATAAATCTATAATTGTCATAGACCTCATGCCTTTTTGAGCCAAGACAATTAAATTAAATTCCTGTAGCGTCATTTCTAAATCTATAGGAGGCACAAAAACTGCCTCTTTTGATTGCTCTTTCTTTGAAATTGCAGAAACTAACATGTATAATCTACTTTTGCCCTCAATCTTTTTCTCAATAATCTTAGCATAGGGAAATCTAACTTGAGAAAGAAGAGAGCCATCTTCCTTATACGTTGAATAAAGCACATTAGAAAGATGAATATCAAAATCATCTTTTGTTGTATGAAAATAAAACCCTCCAATATTAAAATGCAATTTTTTATCTTTTAAATAAAATTGGACAGGATAGCTAGAATTAAAGGTTTGAATATCATCTAGTTCTTCTATAAAAAATACTTCTTCTGATAATTTTTTTCTTGCAATTGCAAGATGCTTTTCAACATCAGGGTCATACTTATTCTCATCATCCAATAAGTCATTGTGAATTTTCAAAAAAGAATAATAAGCCTTAGTATAATCTTTATGAGTTAAAGCATCATATGCCATTCTTTTTGCCTCAAACTGTTCTTGCATTTTAAGCATTTTTTCACTCGAAAGCCCAGAGCCTATTTTTTCAATGCAGATTTCCTGCAAGGCAATTGCCTCTTTAATTAAATCTTTATCATCTTTTGCAATTTGCAAGACTAGATTTATATAGTAATTAGCTGTATAAAAATCAAGCATTTTAAGCCGTGTTTTTGCCATGTTTAAAATCTCTTTTGCTTCAAGAGTTTTAGGAATAGTTATAAAATGAGATGCCAATAAACTACTAGACTGAAGCTCCTTTGCATCTTGAATTCTACTCCCTTTTAGAGTAGCAATACGCTCTTTTAGAGAAAGGGCTTCCTGATTATCTTCCCATACAAACAACGCCATTTTTATATATTGATCTGCCTCTGCGTAATCTTCTTTATCTATTGCTGAGGATGCACTATGTATGTTTTCATAAAACCTTTGGCTTAATATTTCAGTAGAATTTTTCATATCTATCAACATAGGGCGTACAATCTCTGACATTGTTATATTGATAAAAGAAGCTAGTATACACATGATAAATAATCTTGTAAGAAGTTTATTTATTGTATCTGAATGCCGCTTTAATTGATATACAGAACGCCTATAAAGACAAAGAGTAAAAATAATCAAAATGCTGGCAATTTCTAATGCAGGCAAAAATTTTATAAATGCTATTAATGCTACTGCCAGTTTATGAGAGAACTTAAACTGTGGTAATAGTATGGCTTGTTCTGTATAATAGACCACGCTATAAAAAATTGTGTACAAAACAATCCAAAACAAAAAATATAGTGTAACAGCAAATGTTCGTTTTAATATTTTTTCCATATCAAAACACCTTTAGTCTTGAAAGTATGCCATATGCGTACAAAATGCAAGCATAACCTATGTTTACTATGTTAGTTGGAATACCTTTTAATTCATTTGTTGAAAAGCCAAAAATAAATATTTCATTTTCATTGATATTCATAATGCCATAAAGATATGTAAAAAATCGGAATAAAAACAAAATCAAAATTACATTAAACATCTTCCACTTTGCATTAATAGTGATTAAACTCAAAGAAAACAAGAAAAAAACATAGGTCAAAATGGCAAAAAGATAACGTGCATAACTTTCAAAGTAAACTTGTCTTCCTTCATCCAACATTACATAAAGTTCTTTGAAAAAAATATTAACGCTATATGCTGGCTCTGTAAAAAGAGTAAAAGAGGCACTTTTTATTTGAGTAAAAGAATCACCACATCCTATAATATTCAAACTTTGAACATAAAATAATGGTTGCAAAATAAAAATTATTAACAAAAATGGAATAATCAAAGTAATTATTGGTAGATAAGAGGTATTATTTTTACTCATTAAAAAAATAAGCACTTCAATAAAAGCTAATGAATAAATCAGAGGAAAAGAAACAAAAACTACTCTAACACACTCCGCAAATAAAACAATAACACCTTGGAATTCAATATTTGTCAATCTATAAATTGCTGTTACTAAAGCAAATATCAAACTCCACTTTAGTACTTGTAAAAAAAAATAAACTGGAGATTTAAGATAAAGTTTCATACAAATGAAATCCTATCATAATAAAAAGATTATAACAAGATTTCATTTTTTGATATTTAAGAGAAAAATAAGAAATACTAGCTATATTCCAAAACATTTACAGTTTTTTTTGAAAAACTTGATAGCTCATTCTATTGGTTCATCTTTATGGAGCTTCATATCTTTTATAATAAGTTGTGTTACAACATTTCCATTAAAGGCATTTCGCTCAATATTAAACACAGCATCCACTAAATCCCCTTCTTTAAATTCTGTGTTTAGCTTTGCCCCTTCTTTCCAATACATACTGCTCCACTTATAATTTCCTACCCCGATGGTCATCTTTAAGTGGTTTGGATCTCCACGTCCAATAACACAAGCACTCAATATCCTCATGTTTTCACACATAAAAAGGATAGAAGAAGAACAAATGCCGTAAGGCTCAAATTTGTCTACAATTTTTACTATAGAAGGTGTTAAATACTTATGTGGTAATTCTATGTCAATGTTAAAAACCTCTTCTTCATTGGAATCAAATTCCATTGTAAAAGAATATTCTCTTAATTTTTCCATAAAGGTAGCTAAATTCTCCGTAAGAAGACGACAACCTGCAGCAAAAGCATGACCTCCATAATCCAAAAACAAAGACGAATAAGGCTCAAGAATTGAAAGCAAACGATAATCTCTAGCTGAACGCAAAGAAGCCACAGACTCTCCATTTTCCATAGAACAAATTACTATCGAAGGCACCTTAAAAAACTCTGCTAACTTACCTGATAGTATTCCTGTAATTCCTCTATTAAACTCTTTGCTTGCAACAACAACTAGCTTTTTATTAAATTTTTCAAAACTCTCATATGCAATTGGCAAAGCTATATTCCACTCTGTTTGGCACAATTGCTTTCTCTTTTCATTCATTTCTACAATAGACTTTGCAATTCTATTCCTTTCAAGTCCATCACGTTCCAAAAAAAGATGAATTGCCGTTTCAGGAGAACCCATTCTTCCCGTTGCATTAATTAAAGGAGATATATTCCAAGAGACTGATTGAGAAGAAATAGGCACGTTATGTAATCCTTTTATAGCAAGTAAATCTAAAATTCCCCTTCTTGGAGCCTTATTTATTTGCTCTAAACCTAACCTTACCAAGATCCTATTTTCATCACGAAGCTCCATGAGATCTGAAAGAGTGGAAAGTGCTACAAGTTGCAACTGCTCCATTTCTTTCTTACTAAAAATATTGTGTTGTCTTTGGGTAAAACTAATAAAAAGATTAATAAATGTATCCAGTTCTCCAACTTCATCATCACTATATTTTGCAAGCAAAGAAGCTTCTTTAAGACGCAAAAGACTCATGTTAGAAAACTTATCCGACATATTAGACATTTCATCTCGAAAATCTGCAAAATTAAACTCAATGTTTCCACCAAAAGTTTTTCTAGCCATGCTGTGTTGCAAAGGTGCATCCCAAACATATATTTGCTGATCATGCAAGAAAGACGGGAGACGAGTATCGTAAAAAGATATTTTATCTGGGTTTATTGTTTCTGTCACTCTATCCACTTCAACCATATTCACTAGTTTTACAGCTTCAACCACAAACACTTCATTCAAAGGCTTTATATTCAAAAGACAAATTTGCATCTTATAGAATGGCAAAAGACCAATACGAAGGGCTAGCAATAACTTCCATGCAACAGCACAACCTGAAAGCTCAGGATTTGGATAACCTGAATCTTCCATTTTAGGATTTATAATAACTATTGCATTAGGAACTTTTTCCTGTGGTGTATGATGATCAATAATGATGACATCAACCCCTTTTTCTCTTGCATATTCAACTTCTTTAAAATTAGAAATCCCACAGTCAACTGTAACAATGAGGGTGCCTCCATTAGCCACGTGTTGATCAACTGCCTCGCAAGAAAGTCCATAACACTCATCTCCTATAGGAATCTTCCAATCTACCACCATTCCAAGCTCAGAAAACATTTCATATAAAAGTGTTACACTTGTAATACCATCAACATCCCTATCACCAAAGATTAAAACTTTTTCTTTTTCTTCAATAGCATCGATAATCCTATCAACAGCATCTTCCATATTCTTAAACAAAAATGGATTATGAAGATAGCGAACATCGTTTTCAAGATAATAAAGAACATTTTCTCCTTCTAATATACCTCTTCGTGCAAGGAAAGTTGCTTCAAGTATGTCACAATTATATCTTTTCATTAATCCTTGAATCATCTCTTTAGAAAGAGTGCTTTTTACCCATTTCATATAATATATCCTCTTTATATACACTTATAATATAATTCTGTTTAAAAAGGTTTCTCATAAAACCAAATAAAATAGAAAAAAATGATTTAATACTAGAAAAATGAAGAAATTTTAAAAAATCGTTTCGTAGATGATAGAACGTTTTTCAGGTTTTTTAGGTGAAAACTTAAAAGAGTTCTCCATTAAAAAAGTAGCTTCTTCAAGAGATTTATAATCTTTTCCATAAAGAATCATTATAACATCTCCTTTTTTAACTTCTTCCCCATGTGTCTTCAAAAACTCTATACCAGCATTGGCAAAAACAGGATCAGTCTTTTTCTCTCTACCAACACCTAACTTCACACAGGCTTTCCCTGTAGTTAATGCGTCAATAGATTCAACAAATCCATCTTCTAAAGAGGTAATTTCTTTTTTATATTGACTCGTGTTTTTCCCTTTCATGTCCAACATTTTCTTTACATTTCCACCTTGAGCTTCCACATTTCGCAAAAAAACTTCATAAGCCTTTCCAGATAAAATAGTTCTTTTTGCTTTTTCTAAACCATCTTCATAAGATGAAGCTTTCTCTCCCATAAAAAGCATATGTGCTGAAAGGCTTAAAGTTAAGTCCATAACATCAGAAGGTGCTTTATTTTCAAGTACATCAAGTGTCTCTTCAATCTCTAAAAAGTTTCCAACCTTTCTACCAAGGGGTATATTCATATCAGTAATCAAAGCTATTGATTTTTTCCCCAAACTATGAGCTGTGTTAACAATGCTTTTTGCTAAACTTCTTGCATCTTCCATTGTCTTCATAAAAGCACCGGAACCCACCTTCACATCAAAGCAAAAAGCATCTGCTCCTTCTGCAACTTTCTTTGAAAGAATGCTTGAAGTAATGAGTGGAATGGATTCAACTGTACCAGAAACATCTCGCAAGGCATACAATAGCTTATCAGCTGGAACAACCCTATCTGTTTGCCCCATTATAGAAAAGCCACAGCTATCAATGACATTCTTAAACTCTTCAACAGTCAAATTAGTGCGATACCCTTCTATAGATTCTAATTTATCGAGAGTACCCCCTGTATAACCTAAAGCACGCCCTGCCATCATAGGCACTCTAACTCCACAAGAAGCAACAATGCTAGCTAAAGGTAAGGAAATCTTATCTCCCACTCCACCTGTTGAATGTTTATCAACAAATACTTCTGCTCCTTTCCTAATGGAAGATAAATCAATAACATCTCCTGAATGCAACATCACATCTGTTAATATGCTAGTCTCTTCAACATTCATTCCATTAAAATAAACTGCCATAAGATAGGCTGAAATTTGATAGTCAGGAATATCGCCTTTAACATACCCTTCTATCATATATTCAATTTCTTCTCTTGTATTTGCTTCAAAATGAGAATGAAAGCCTCTTTTTTTCATTATAACATCAACACTATTCATAAACATTTCCTAGTATCTAAAACCTAAAGAGATTTCAGGTGAAATAAAAACAGGTTTAACTTGGTTATTTAAAAGTTGTTCCAGTTTTAAAACAACATCTAAATAAATAAAAGTATGAACTTTTGCCCTAAGCCCTAAAGCTAGGTTATACATAGGGTCAACAAAAGTAACACCTTCATCAACAGCATCAGAGTATACAAACTGAAAGTTGTTAATTGCAACACCACCCCCAGCAGAAAAATAAAAACTCAATTTCTTTATAAACCAAAACTCATACACTAAATTTATAGAGCTTAAAAAACTAAAGTTTTTAAGAAAAATATCATCAACCCCTAAATTAGAAACCCTAAATGTATTGCGAGATGAAACTCCAAAATAACCAAAACTCTGCCTACTAAAAATAAGTCCTATATTTCCAACAAAGCCAATAGGATAAAATTTCGCATTCCAACGACTTAGATAATACTTATCAGTTATTGGCGAAAAAAAAGAATAACCTAAACCTGTATAAAACACAACAGGACGTCTATATTTGACAAAAAACTGCTCTGAAACTTGAGATAAACCTGACTCATCTGTAATTTTAACACGATATGGAGCACCTAAAAACATTTCAGGTTTTTTAAAATGGAAAGAAATATACTTATTTGTTCTTTCTTTTGGCTCTATTTTAATAGTCTTTTTTATAATTCCATCACTTACAAAAACAATTTTAGAATCAGAAGCAAAGTCATTTCCAGTAACTTGCAAATTAAAAAGCTCATCTTCAATCCAAACAGTCTTGGGACTCACATTTTTTATAAACGGCATATAAGCTTTTTTAACTTCTATATCTGCCCATTCAGAAGAAACTTCTTTTTGAGAAAGCATATTATAAGCATCTACTCTATATTCATAAAATCCCGGCTTAAGGCTAACTTCCACAGTATTTTTTTCAGAGCGAAGCCCATCTAACACCACTTGCTGCGTTTCTTTTTCACGGATCGAAACCTCGTAATAAAGCACACCAAAAAGACTTTTCCAACTAATCAATTGTTTAAACTCAATATCTCCATTTTCAAGAATATTAAAATAATAATTATCCTTTTTTTTAGTGCTTATATTTTTTTCAATATGTTCTTCATTATGAACATGCTCCTCTAAAGAATTTAACTTTTCAGAATTTGATTCTTCGCCAAACACATAGGTAAAAGAAAAAATGAGAAAAAATAAAAAAAACAACTTTAAGTGCAAAACTTTAATATCCATAATATTGTTCAGGTGCAACTAGAAAATTCTCCAGTTTAGGTAATTCAATTTCAAAAGGATAAACACTCTCATATCCTCCTCTAATTCCATTTCCTTTTGACAAAAGAGATGCAGCCTTAACCTTAAACACAAATTTTCCTCTTTTTAATTTTTCAAAAGAAGTAAAATCATAAAAATTGTCTTTTATGTTGGAAACAGAGCTTACAATCTCTCCGGTACTCTCATTTTCAATTCTTACGATATAATAATCAGCTTCTTCCACAGCTTGCCATTCAAAATGAATAGCTCTATTTTGTTTTAGATATGAAACATCAAGAGTTTCTTTCATTTTTCGTGTTAATAATTTTGGAGCAGAAAGAGGTGCAATTGGTAAAATTGTAAGTTTTCTCTTTTCTTTTGAAGAAACATCAAAACCATCAATAAAAGCAGAAACTGTCCACTCATAAGAACCTTCAGTCAAAGAAGGCACTTCAATTATATGTTTTACCCTATCATAAGAAGCATTAGGACTTATGTTAGAACCATTTTTCTTTAAGACGAGAGAAAGTCTATCATACTTCTCACTCGCATTATAAGAGAACTTAACCCCTTCAGTATAAGCCTTCATTCCATCGATTATTCCATTTTGGTTGGGCTGTCCAAGTCTTACTGTACTTAGAACATGGGTAGTAAAACTAGAAGAACCTCTATAACCTATATTGCGGGTAGAAACATTAGAATCAAGCCTAAAAGCCTGCAATTGCACTTCATAAGTATCATTTCCATACTTAGATACAGGAATAGAGATTTGGTTATTCTTTACAATTGGAAAAAAAGATATTCTTCTTCCCTTGCTATTAAAAACTGCTACTTCATAATAGTCTGCATTATGCACGCCCTGCCAACGAAGTTTTATATCTTCATCTTCAAGAACAGGAACACGAGAGTTATTATGTGGTGCAATAAGTGGAGGAATATCTAATGGATATACTACAGAAAAACCTCTTATTTCTGACATAGCAAAAATAGATTTGTCTGCATTGTACATTCTTACCTGCCAGTAATAAGTATCTGGTTTTAAATTAAGTCCAACAAAAGAAGAAATAGATGTTTGTTTTTCAAAGATGATGTCTTTAAAATCTTTGTCTTTAGCAACAACAAAAAACGCCTTCAATGGAAGAGAATGCTTCCACGAAAACCTTTGATTAATTATAAGATCTACACTAACTTGGTAGTTATTTGGAGGATAAACACTTTTTAAATCTATATCATAATCAACTTTTTCAATAACTCTTTTCTCTGAAATATTCGAAAAGTTTCCTCTTCTACTTTTATATCTTACAGCAAAGTAAAGTGCTCCAGCTTCATGAAAAGAAGTTGTGTTATCTTTTGTCAATTTTATGTATGGGCTACTAGTTTTAATAGTTTCAATAGCGTCTTCATCATTTTTATTTTTATAAAACAAAAGCTCATAACTTTCTGCCTCATGCCTTTCTTCCCACGAAAAATACAAACCTGTGGTTGGAAAAACATTCACATTACATAGGTAACCTTCAGATGGAAACTTTAAACGTGTCGCATATAACACTTCTTTTTGGATAATTCTAAAAGTTCTCACCTCAGGTTCAGGCAACTTTCCCAATATATGTTTTTTAATATTTGGAACCACACGCCAATAATAAACGCCCTCAGTTAAATTTGAAAGCTCTATAGATGTTGGAACTACTTGAATGCTTATTTTTGGATTACTAAAATCAGCTGTCTCAGATATTTCAAGAGTAGAAGAAGGAATAACTTCCCCAGCATTCCACGAAAATACAATATTGGGAGGATCATCATAATAATAAAATACATTTTCATTTTTAGGTCTCATCTGCTCTATTTGTGAAATCTTTTCTAAAGAAAATCGCCTTACTGATGAGTAGGAGTCCACATCATATTCCACTCTCCAGTAAAGATTCCCAAGATCTGAAATATAAGAAGCCTGCCAAATATGGTTTCCACCTTCTGTGCTAACTAGCTTTCCTTTCATTTTTGATATAACATTTTTAAAGTCTTTATCTTTTGCAATGACAACGCTTGAAGAATTTTCCTGACTATTTTCTCCGTCATTAAAAAAACTCCATGAAAATGTTATAGAATACCTATCTTCTGAAGTGAATAGATGTTCATTGTGCTGTGGAGCTAGAGGGATACAGCTAATATTTTTAACTTCAATTTTTTCATTTGAATCTTCTTGTGGAATAGTAAGCGTTTGGAATTCTTGAACTTGCAAAGTTTCACCATCTTCTTGAACTATTTCAATCTCACCCTTTGTTACCTCTATTTCATTTTCTCCACCATCCTTTTTATGTATCACAATTTCAGCATCCTTATCCATTGTGATAACTTTTCCCTGAATAGTCAAAGTTTTTTTCTCGCCTTTAGAATTAACAACAAAGGAGCCACGTACAACATCTCCAAAATCGTTTGAAGACTTCATCTTTAACTTAATCAAACTATTTTCCAATAAGTCCAAAGAAGAACCATCATCAAAGAGAATAGATGCTTCTGACTGGGATGCTGTCCTTATTGTGTCTAATTCATAAACAGGAGTGTTGTTTTGCAACATATTCCAAGAAAGAGCGTCAACATGCTTTCGTGTAGCACTACGTTTTTTAAAAATCAATGTACCAAGTCTATCCGTTGCGTTATAAGATAAACTTGCATAAATATTCATAAAAAACAAAAGGAGAAGAAGTATGTCTAAAGTCAAAATTACAACAGTGATAATTACATCATTTTTTTTCAAGTATTTCATATTTCACTTCTTCTTTAAGCTCATTAGTACTAGGTATATTATTAGGAACAGCAATACCTAAAAGCTTTCTCACATCATCAAGTGTTTGAGGACCTTCAGCATTTTTATAATTAATCACTGCATATATTTGTAATGGGGCCACTTTCCCTTTAACCTTGATAGGTTGCATAGGCTCAACAATTATGCGATCTTTTAACAATTTATATGTATTTTCAGAGATTAATATATCAGTACCAAAAGGTTTATTTAATGCCTCTATTCTAGAAGCTGTATTAACAGAGTCCCCAATTACAGTGTATTCCATTCTTTTTGCAGAACCAATTTGACCTGCAAGCACATAACCTGTGTTAATTCCACAACCAATACGCAAAATAGGCTTATCGGGAGTCCCCCTATCCTTATTAAAATCAAGTAAGCTTCGTCTCATCATTAAAGATGCTCTTATCGCAAAATCTGCATCACGCATTGGACTTCCCTGACTCACAGGAACACCCCACACTGCCATAATAGCATCTCCTATAAACTTATCAACTACACCGTAAGTAACCTCTATGCAATCTACCATCCTAGTCATGTAAGCATTCAAAAACTCCACAACATCTTCTGGACTCATATTTTCTGAAATAGCAGTGAAAGAGCGAATATCAGAGAAAAAGATAGTTGCGACACGACGTTCTCCTCCAAGTTTAAGTTCTCCAGAGGCAGCACGTTTTGCAACTTCCTTGTTTACAAACTTTCCAAAAGTTTCCTTTAATCTTTCTTTTTCTAATAATCCTTTACTCATATTAAGAAAAGATGAAGTTAAAAGACCTATTTCATCCTTTGTTTTTGGTTTTAAATCTATGGAATATTCTCCCGCTTCAATTTGTTTTGTAGCCTTAACTAAAGAGCGAATTGGGCGACTTATACTCATAGAAAAAAACCAAATTCCAAGTATGGAAGTTAGCAAAACTATTGTAGCTAAAATTATATTCCTCGTCGCAATTTCATACACAGCTTGATAAACCAAGTCTACAGGCACTCTTGAAACAGCAACAAAGTTTGCAAAATCTATCTTTTGAGATGCAACAAAAAACCTTATTCCTTCTTCATCCTTAAAAACAAATTGCAAGGACTCCTGCTCCGTGCTAAAAATACGACTTAAAAGAAGCTTGCTTTTTTCAGGAATACCTGCCTTTAATATTTCAAAATCAGGATGAACTATAACTTCTTTGTCATGGGAAAGTGCATAAGTTACAAACGCAGAACCCGTTTCTACTATTGCCTGCAATTTTTCTGTTGGAAAAAGCACAACGAGTCTATTTTTATTACCTCCTTCACTGTATGGACCTACCAAACAGATCATAGGAAACTCAAAATATGGGGTTGCATTAATAACAAAAAGTTCACCAGCATTCGCTGGCATCATTTCTTCTTCTTTCGATTGCAAAAAAATTTCAACATGTTCTTTATCTATTTCATTTGCAAAAAAAAACTTTTCATTATAGGAATTTACAATACCGGGAACACCAACATAAGCTATATTAGTATTTCTTTCAAAAAAGTTCTGCTCTGAAAATCTATAAGCAACATCAGACTCCGAAACACGCAAACTATCAAGTAAAAGTAGTGTATTTGAATGAATTTCCCTTAATTCTGCTTCCATTCTCGCTGCAAAAACTTGAACTAAAGTCAAATTATTCTCTTCTGCTCTAGAAGCCGAATCTTGCATAAAAAAATACGAAGAAAGGGCCGTAATTAAACCTGTTGAAAAAACCACAATCAAAGTAATAATCACTATAAGCTTTATTACAAGAGGATAGGTAACCTTATTTCCTTTACGTTTAGCTTCACTCATTATTAAATCCTTAAAAATGCAACTCAAAATCTATTATCATCTTTACTTATGGGCTTTTCATCTTTCCAGAGTTCTTTATTTTCAAAAAAAGAACGAACACAATAATCTTCCAATATTCTAATAGGACCTTCTACTTTAAGCCTTTTTCGTGCCTCAGCATTATGCCTTCTTTCTGAATACGAAGCATAAAAAGAGCGTACATCAGTTGAATTAAAATCATTGGTCTTTTTTAACATTTCAAATGCCTCATCCCTAGAAATACTTTGTAAATTATCTTCGTTTAACTTATCCCGTATAAAAGCAATTTCTTCATAAGAAATACCAAATAAGAACTCTTCCAACGCCCATAAAACTTCTTTAATTCTCAATTTCTTTGATATAAAGTGAGCCCATTTATTGCCTACATAACCAGAAAATGAAAAAAATTCACTGGTACCAAGCATAGTGCCAAAAACTGGAGCAATTTTTGTTCTTGCCTCCCAAATAGTTGTCAACATGGAAGAAAATGTAAAACTATTTCTATCTAAACGTCTTTCCCAAAGGTCTGTAAGTGCATAAGCGACCTCTTCTTTAATTTTAATTTTTAAAGAATCATCCTTTAACAGAGCTAAATATACATCCTCTGCCATAATTGTAAACATAATATTGAACGTTGCCTTATTAAGAGCTTCAATATATTCTTTTTTCAACTCCAATGCAGATGCCACCTTAGTAAAGGCTACAAAAGTGTGAAACTTTGCAACCAAATAAGCCTTTCCTAAAACTGTTTTTGTAGGAAGCGTTAAAAGTGTGGAATCTAGGTTAAAATTACACAAAGATTGTATCAAGCTATTCTCGTTTCTAGTTTTTCCAGCAAGCATGCTAACATTTTTTATCGAAGGATATTTTGAAATGCTAGTTGCAACTCCTTCTAAGTCAATTAGTTTTTGTTTAATTTTTTCAAATGAAGAAGAAGATATAGCGTTAACATCATTAAATACCTTATTTACTAATTCTTTTTCTTCATCTGTAAAAGTTATGATATTTTCAGTTTCTTGCTTTGCTATAGACACACAAACATCCCCGATAAGTTTACCTTAATAATACAAATAGAAATTATCCTTGCCATAAACTATACAACAAAACTATAAGTTTATCAACATTTTAAACTATTTTTTAAGATTTAAGTCTTTATCCAGCCTTTTTTGCTTGCAATTTACCTGCTCTTTCAAACTTAAAGTCTTTAACACATCTCCTGACAATTGAAGTTTGCCTATTTCCCATCATCGCATACTGTGTGCTGAGTAAAA
>JBQNBL010000025.1:0-32561 GCA_052169955.1 Treponema sp. | reverse complement strand
ATAGTCAGTTTAGAAAAGGGATAGAACAAGGGCGAGAAGAAGGCAGAGAAGAAGGAATTGAAAAAGGCAGAGAAGAAGGCTCATATGCAAAAGCAGTTGAAACGGCAAGGGAGTGTTTAATTTTAAAAATGGAAATTGAAACGATTTCAAGAATTACTGGGCTTACTAAAGAAGAAATAAAAAACTTACAGATATGACATAAGATTGGGATTATAGGTGTTGTGTTAAATAGAAAATCATTTAAAGATTTTAATTAGAATATGTAGGCGTTTTTACCCATAGAAATTAAAATACTCATTGTTTAAAAAAAATAAAGAATATTTGTTGTAATTTTTCATTGTTTTTTATAAAAACTATTGCATATTAACCTTCTTTAGACTAAACTACATTGTTTATATTGTAGTGGTCCTTTAATTAGATTTCGGAGCATTGCATAAAAGTAATTCCAATATAGGGGGAGGAAGTTATGAGTGTTGATATTTCAAAAATGAGGAATATCGGAATTAGTGCACATATAGACTCAGGAAAAACAACCCTTTCTGAGAGAATTCTATTCTATTGTGGTAGGATTCATGCAGTGCATGAAGTTAGAGGAAAAGATGGTGTTGGTGCTACTATGGACAACATGGAGTTGGAAAAAGAAAGAGGAATCACTATTCAATCTGCTTCAACTCAAGTTAAGTGGAAAGATACAACAATCAATGTTATTGACACTCCGGGGCACGTAGACTTTACTATCGAAGTTGAACGCTCTCTTCGTGTTCTTGATGGGGCAATTTTGGTGTTGTGTTCTGTAGGTGGTGTTCAATCTCAATCAATTACTGTCGACAGGCAATTAAAACGCTATCATGTTCCACGTATTGCTTTTGTTAATAAGTGTGATAGAACAGGGGCAAATCCATTAAGAGTACGTCTTCAATTGCGTGAAAAACTCGCTCTAAATGCTTATATGATGCAACTTCCTATAGGTCTTGAAGATAAGCTTGAAGGTGTGGTAGACCTTGTGAGAATGAAGGCTTTGTATTTTGAAGGGGATAATGGCACTGAAATTAGAGAAGCTGAGATTCCTAGCAATATGCTTGAAGAAGCACAAAAATATCGAGAAGAGTTAGTAGACGCTGCAACCATGTTTTCTGATGAATTGGCAGAAGCATTTCTTGAAGGAAAAGAAACTGAAGAGATGATTCGTGCCGCTATAAGGAAAGGAACGTTGCAAGAACAATTTGTTCCTGTGTTCTGCGGTTCTGCTTATAAAAATAAGGGAATTCAGCCATTACTTGATGCTGTAACCTACTATTTACCAAATCCAACAGAGGTTGAAAATACTGCATTAAACCTTGATGATGAAGAAAAACCTGTAGTTTTAGGGCATGATGCTAAAGATCCTGTTGTAGCTTTGGCCTTTAAGCTTGAAGATGGTAGATTTGGCCAATTAACATACATTAGAATATATCAGGGTACAGTAAAAAAAGGTGAAGATTTAATCAATTCTCGCACTCATAAGAGTGTGAAAATAGGACGACTTGTTCGTATGAACTCTGCTACCATGGAAGATATTACAGAAGCAGGGCCTGGAGATATTGTCGCTCTTTTCGGTGTTGATTGTGCTTCAGGTGATACTTTTTGTAGTGGAAAAATCAGTTATGCAATGACTTCTATGTTTGTTCCAAACCCTGTTATGTCTCTATCTATCACTCCAAAAGAGAAAAAAGATGCAGATCAGATGAGTAAGGCACTTAACAGGTTTACCAAAGAAGACCCAACTTTTAGAGCATTTGTTGATCAAGAGTCTAATCAAACGATTATTCAAGGTATGGGGGAATTGCACCTAGATATCTACATTCAGAGAATGCAAAAAGAATACAATTGTACTGTAGAAGTGGGACGACCTCAGGTTGCATATCGTGAAACAATCACAACAAAGGGGGAATTTAACTATACTCATAAAAAGCAAACAGGAGGAGCAGGTCAATATGGACGTGTTGCAGGCTTTATGGAACCAGTTGAAGATAAAGATTATGAGTTTGTTAACATGATTAAGGGAGGAGCTATTCCTACTGAATATATCCCATCTTGTGATAAAGGCTTTAAGGAAGCTGTTAAAAGAGGTTCTTTGATAGGTTTCCCAATTGTTGGTGTTAGGGTTACGATTAACGATGGACAATATCACCCTGTAGACTCCTCTGATATGGCATTCCAGTCTGCTGCTATTGGTGCTTTCCGCGAAGGATATAAAAAAGCAGAGCCTACTATTTTGGAACCATTGATGAAAGTTTCTGTTGATGTGCCACAAGAGTTTCAAGGTAACGTTTTTGGACTTATTAACCAAAGGCGTGGTGTAATTGTTTCTTCTACTGAAGAAAATTCTAACGCTAATGTTGAGGCAGAAGTTCCATTAAGTGAGATGTTTGGATTTGCAAGTATTTTGCGTTCTTCAACTCAGGGAAAAGGTTCTTTCTCAATGGAATTTGAAAAGTATAGTAAGTGTCCAAAGAATGTAATAGAAACTCTTATCGCTGAATATGAAGAAAAAAGAAAGGCTGAGCAAAAATAAATTTTAAGGAGTGAATGATGGAGTTAAGTGAATTGATTCAAAAAAGTCCAATGAGAAAATTTGAGTCTAGCCTTGCAGGTGGCTTAAAATATGGTGAAGTTGGAGTGATCACAGCTGCAAAAGGAGCGGGAAAGTCTTCATTGTTAGTTCAACTAGGATTAGATCAGCTACTCAAAGGTAAGTCTTTAATTCATGTGTCTTTTAATCAGGAATTAGACCATACTTTTGAATGGTATAACAATATGTTTAATGAAATTGCAAAAATGAATAAGCTTGAAAATGCTAAGGAGCTTAAAGAAGCAATCTTTAGAAAGAGAGTTGTTTTGAATTTCAATCAGGATGTTGTTCGTACTGAGCATATTTTGACTACTGTTAGAGCTTTTAGTTCAAATGTTGATTCTAAGCCTGATTTGCTTTTGTTTGATGATTTTAACTTTGCTAACGCTTTACCTGAGGCACTGAAAATCTTAAAGGCATTTACTTCTGAGTTGGGAATTGCAACGTGGTATAGTGCTTCTTCTGATGTGCGTTCTTGTGAGATTGCTCCTGAGTTAAAGCCTTATATTGATGATATTACAGTATTGCTATATCTAGGATTTAAAGAGCAGTATGTGCCAATCAAAGCACTAAAAGAACACGATAAAAAAGATGTTGAATTGGGTGTAGGTTTTGATCTTAACACCATGCACTTAGTTGAAAAATAACTTTTTTAACTCAATTAATAGAACCTCTAAACACCAATAATGGTTTTAGAGGTTTCCTGTGTAATGTAGCTAATTTATGTATTTCTTATTAAAAGGAACTGTCTGTGTGATTATTGGCTTTCAAGAAGTAGAAAATATTCAAATAGATGAGAAATCATACTTGAATTTTTTTTGCAATTTAGTTAGACTGTGTACAGTCACGGAGATGATGGTGCGGTGTTCAGAACTATGAAGTATAAGCAGTGTAAATTCAGACTTACTTACTTACTTACTTACTTACTTACGCCCGTGATGTCCTTAAAGGCTTAACTTTTTTAAGTCTTTTCTTAAAAAGAAGAATCCAAACAACATTATTATATTCTCAGAGTGATTGTGGTGGAATAGGTTTTTCACTGTCTTTACTTTTCCCTTTTTATATTCTTTCAAATCTCTCTTGTTCATTTCTAAAAATAAAACAAATCCCAAATTTATTAATTAGGAGAATTATATGAAAAAACATGTTAGTTTTTTGGTTGCAACATTTTTTATTGTTGCAGTGGTAGCTCAGTCATTTGTTGCTTGCAAAGGTGCTAGTACTAAAGATGAAGATGAGAAAGGGCAAGAGGTTTCTTTCCAGAGCTTTAGCCCTCGCTCTATTTCTGTAAAGAATAACACAGGTGAGCGTCTTGTAGCTTTTAAGGGTGCTATAGAACTTTCTTCTCTAATTAGTGGTGTTCCTGCAAATGCAAGTAATCATGGACTTAGGATGGATTCTAATTTATTTGCAGAAACTGGAGACTTTGCTCTTCTTTTTATAACAGAAAAGGTATTTAATGAAAATAGAAATAATCTTTCTGCTGTAAGTAACACACCTTTTGCAAGTCTTTATGCTTTTTATAATAAATCTGGTTCTAATGACCTCGTTTATACAATAAGTAGTAAATCTGGAGGAAGTTTAGATTTTACGTTGCATAATAATTCTCCTTTTAATGTGGAGATAAGGTTGAACTCTCCTGAGGGAGAAGTATTGGGATATGTTGGAGCATTTACTACAAATACTGTTATTAAAGTAGCACCGGGCGATGCTACATTGTTCCCAATTTTCAAAAAATATTTAGCAAGAGATAGAGAAATCTATAGTGTAAAACCAACGTTTAAAACCACATCAAAGCCTTATTCTGTGGACTTTGCTTTTACTGATAATGCAGATTCTTGGAATGTTGGGGAGATATGGGATTCAACTAAATTTAATCTTTCATCGGGAGGTTTCTATCTAACAATTAATAATCAATCTGGCTCAGCTTTGAGATTTAGACAGGGGAATACAGACTATGAAACATCTTTGGGAGTGAAGGGTATTAAAAGTGCTCATCAAGAAACTTTCTTTGTGCGTTTTAATAAAGGTGGAGACGGTTCGTATCCTGAAAAATTTACTATGGAAAGATTAACCATTGGTAGTGCTAATTATCCAAAAGCTTTACCTTCATTTGAGTTTTATCGCGATAAGAAGTATTCAATTACTGTTACCGGTGCAGAACAAGATAGTATAACATTATCTGAGATTAAAGATGATGGATTTGTGGATATTAACAAGGTGTTTGGTTTATAAAAAATGAACACCATGCTTAAAGTGGCTTAGGTAAAAAACCATTGGTTAATTTTTGTTTAATAGAATTAATCAATGGTTATCTTTGTTATGTGTACTTTAGCATGGATATTTTTGTAAATATTTAGAGGTGTCTATGTTAAAGAAAATTATTGTATTTTTTATTTTATGTTGTTTCTTTTCTTGTAAACAAGAACAAGAAGGTGATGTTACTGTTGATAATAACACTGTTACAGTCAATTTTTTTAATGAATCATCTTATAAAGTTGATGTTTATAGGAACATAAATCCTTCTAGTTTAGATAATTCTACACCACCTATTGCGACTATTGCTCCTAGTGGCACTTGTAAAGTGAAATTACCACCTAGCGAAAATCAGTTGATAGGGGATGTTTTTTATATTCATTATTACGTTCAACTTGCGGATTCTTTTTCTTCGGGAACAGGTGAGGCTATTTATGTTCAAGCAGATAGAGACATTTCTAACATTGCTTTTGTGCTTAAAGATGGGATGACTTACACAAAGAAAGTAGTTCAGCCTGACAAAAATCAATTAAGGTTTATTAATGGGTATGTGAAAGTGCAAAATACTGGGGACAAAAGTTTTCAAGTGATGCAAGGTTCTATATATTTGAAAAAGCTAGGTACAAGTGAGCCTAATTTATCAGCAGGTTCTTTTGGTTTTTATGAGTTAGCAATTCCTACGCTCGAAGAAAACGTAAATATGAACAATCTAAAGTTTTATATAACAGCTACTGGGACTACTATGGCTGTGCCTTCTTTTATTTTGCAACGAGGCAAAGTATACAATTTTCAATTTAATGGCACTGAGATAACAGGTCCTAGCGTGCAAGACATTACGTTTTAGGGGAGAAGAAGAGTGAGTACTATATAAATGGAGGTATAGTATGATGAAGCGAATTATTGGTTTGGTATTGTTGTGTTTTTTGATTGTTGGGTGTAATTTTGGTACGAAAAAAGAAACCGTCAAAGAAGAAATTTTAAAAGGAGAAGGAGAGCTGGTCGTTTATAATCAAAGTTCTGTATGGATTGATAATGTAATATATGGTGGTGAAAAATTTCACATTGAAAGAGGCTTATGGGATAATAAGGATTCTAGTACTGTATACCAAGGTGAAAAAGCTAGTAAAAAATTTATTGATGAAGAAACAGGTTATATTTTTTTTGAAATCTATCACTTTGTACCTATAAAACTAAGAACAAATGAAATTATAACGGTGTCAAAAGGGGAGAGGAAAGTTGTTGCTATTACTGATAACACCTTAGTTGTTGTAAGTGGTGAAACTGAACCTGTTACCCTACTAGATGTAAGAAGAAGGTAGTATTAAACCTTACATAATACTGTTTTAGTCTTATCTGAGGATATGTGAATCTATGAAAAAGATGTTTTATATTTTAGCTATAAGTGTAGTTATTTTTTCAGGATGTAATTTTAGTAGTGAAAACGGTAAAAACGGTAAAAATGAGAACTCATCAGGAGAGTTGATTGTGAATAATCAATCTTCTGTAGACATTAAAGAGATAAAATTTTGTGGTAAAGAACTTCGTCATAAAGGGGAAGACGGTAGTTACGGTGGTAGTGTTTTACCTGTAGGTAAAAAAACTAGCATAAATCTTACTAGCGAAGAGACTGGTTATGTGTTTTTTACATTGTTGTTAGGTGTAGACTTGAATAACCGTGATATTATATTGACAGTAAGAACAAATGATATTGTTACAGTTGAAAAGGGTAAAAGGGTTGTCCTTACGATTACGGATAATACTTTGGTGGTTATTACTGGTAGAAAAGAGCCTTCCATATTACTGAATCTAATGATACCAGCTGTATTGCAAATTGAAAACATGAGTTATGATACTTTGGTCTTTCCAGAATATAATGGAGAGGTGTTTATTTCCCGAGATAACATACCATACTTACGTTATGGTGATACTGCAAGACGAAAGTTTTACGGTCCCGACAGTTATACAGGCACTGTTGATTTTAGAGGTGGACATGCTACGATTAATGATGTGAAAATTGAAAGGGGGATGTTAACAAGGTTAATCATTACTTCTTTTGATACTCATACTATTACAGTAGAAAAGTTAGACAAATAAAGTTTTGAACCTTAAAGGGTAAAATATGATTAGACAAATTATTAGTTTTTTATTGATATGTTTTTTGGTTGTGTCATATGAGCTTATTGACATCGGAAGACAACGAACAGAAAGTGAAGATGTGGAATTAACTGTTAATAATCAATAGAAAAAATATAGAGAATTAAAGTATTAGAAGGAAGTTTATTTTGTATGAAAAAATTAGTTTTTATATTTGTCATATTCATAATTACAGTAATATTAACAGGTTGTAAGTTAGATAATAAGATGAATGAAAAAATTAAAACCGAGCTTATCATTCAAAACCAATCTTCAGTGAATGTGAAAAGTGTAAAATATAATGGAAAATCATTGCAAGGTGCTAATAGTGAGGAGATTTCAATTCAAGCAGGGGGTAGAGATAAGATCTTGCTGGATGGAGAAAGCTCTGGTTATGTATATTTTTCTATAGTGGATAGTTTACATGATAAAGTGATTCAAGTGAGAAGTAATGAAGTTGTTGTTGTCGAAAAAGGCGAGAATAAAGTCTTTGTAATTACAGATAATACATCGGTGGTTCCTGTTGGACAAGTTGTGGCATCTCCCATCATTGGCATAATCCGCCCTGCTAGATTGCATCTTATAAACCAAACATCTGCAAATATAGACAATGTTAGTTTTGCGGGAAAGATAAGAAAAGAGAGTATAGCAAAAGGAAATGAGTGGACCATAGATTTTAGTAACGAAGTTTCAAGCAAATTGCAGTTTAGATTATGGGATGCACAAAATAAGACTATTGATGTTGTTCTAAAGGATGAACTTACAATCAAAATAGGCGAAACTAAAGAAGTTACTCTTACCAATTCTCATTTAGTGATTAGAGATGGAAAGATTGATACAATTAAAGCAGTACTTGGAATTTCTAGCATTAGCGTAGTAAACAGTAGCTCTGCAGAGATTACAGGTTTAATGCTAGGGAAACAAACAAGATCTGAGCTATTAGCAAAAAATGAGAGTTGGGAAATAGATGTTTTTAATGGTATTGATGATTTTTTAAGCTTTGAGGTGAAAACAAAATTTAAGAAATTTCTTGTAAAGTGTGAAGAGGCGATTTTGTGTGGGAAAGGTGAGATTAAAACATTTAGGATTACAAATGATACTCAGCTTAAAGTTCAAAATGTGGAAAAAGTCTTAAAATTAAGTGATGTTTTGAATGTAGCTCATCTTATTTTTAAAAATAAATCTAGTGCAAATCTAAATAACACAAAGTATGCAGGTTTTGATGTTGGGTTAGTTCAAGCAAATGGGGTGAAAGAAGTATTTATTTTTGATTTTTCTAACATACCTTCTTACCTTGAGTTTAGCTTATTTCAACCATATAACGGGAACACTGTGCGGGTAAAAACACAAGGAAAACTTGCCATTGCAAAAGGAGAAGAGAAAACTTTTGAAATTCCTGATGATGCAATTGTTTTAAAGGAGAATAGTGATAGACTATATTTGATAAGTTCTTTGGTTAAAGGTGAGGGAATTTTGCGAATTGAGAATAGGAGTTCAGTTAGAACTTATGATATAAACTTTGCAGGTAAAGTTTTTGGAAACGCTTGGTCAGAAGATGATAGATATTATTTGAGTGTAAATACATGGGATAGTGAAAAGTTTCAATATGGCATAGATGAATATATAAGTTTTGAAGTGTATAATTGCAAGGTTCGAACATATGAGAAGATAGAACTTGAAATAGGGGAGTATAAGAAATATGTGATTAATAATGATACTCTTGTAACCCCTATAGGTTCTTCTGAAAGTGTTAAGCTATGGAAATTATCTGAAGCATCAATAGTGAACATTATAAATCAGACTGATGGTGAGCTTAAAAACATTTCATATTATGGTGCTAAATTTGGAGAAATTAATGAAGGTAATGGTGAAGTAGCTCATGTGTTTTTGAATATTAACGCAGTGAGTGATTATATCAGTTTTGAAATAACTTCATCTATTATATCTCTTCCTGTAAAAGTGAGAACTTATGAAAAATTTTCTATGACAAAAGGAGAACATTCAAATTTTAAGATTACTAATAATATGCTTGTGATAAAAGAAGGGGAAACTGAAAAAATTACTATTAAAAAAATTCTAGGGCTTACCACTCTGAAAATAGCTAATCAAACTTCTGCTGTTAGGTTGGAAGATTTACAATATGCAGAAAAAACTAGAGATGTATTAAATAAAGATGATACTTGGGAAGTTGATTTTGATGATATAAAGGAAGATTATATTAATTTTCATATTAAGTCATACATAGGTCATACATTTTATGTGAAAACAAAAGATAAGGTTACTCTTACAAAGGGGAAAGAAAAGACTTTTTTTATAAATAATGATACAGATGTTTTGCGTGGAAATGATGTAGAATCTAATAAAATTATAACTTTTATAAATGCTGGAGAGTTGAAAATTTACAATAGTACAAATGTAGAATTATTAGAGGTAAAGTATCGTGGTGTTAATTGGGAGTATATAGGAAGGCATGATAATGATATTCATGTGTACTGGAATTTTGACACAACACCACAGTTTATTAGTTTTGAGATAAAAAGAAGTGATGGAAGAATTCAATTGCATACAAAAGAGTTAATTTCATTATTTTCTAGAAAGAGAGTGACATTTGAGATTGACATGAATACACCTTTAATTAGGGAAGATACAAATCAGGAAACCAATCTCAAACAGCTTGGGTTCTATGGTTATTGATAAGTCTATAGCAGCTTTCCTTAATTAGTGTTAAGGAAGTGCTTGGTTTAAAAAAGGTTGGCAATATTTTTTATAATATGACGAAATAAAAACTCTAAAAAACATCATGGATTGAATTTACTTGTAAAACAATGTATCATCTATGGCACTTATGCAAATAACAAAAAATAGTTTAGTTACTCTTGAGTACACATTAAAAGATGAGAATGGAGAGATTCTCGATTCTTCTGTAGAAATGGGACCTTTGGAATATATTCATGGGTTTGGAATGATTGTGCCAGGTCTTGAAACAGCTCTTACAGGCAAAAATGTTGGTGAAGAACTATCGGTTACTGTAGCTCCTAAAGATGCCTATGGTGAGTTTGATGAAAACTTAATTTTTAAGGTGGAAAGAAAACAATTTCCTGCTGATGTTAAAGTTGAAGTAGGTATGGAATTTGAAACTGATGGGCCTCATGGTAGGGCAGTGCGTGTAATAAAGGTTGGAGATGATTTGGTAACTATAGACGCAAATCATCCATTAGCAGGGGAGACATTGCATTTTGATATTAAGGTTGTTTCTTCGCGAATGGCAACAGATGAAGAAATTGCCGAGCTTTTTTCTCATTCATGTGATTGTGGATGTGGGGATTCTGATGAGGACTCTTGTGGGTGTTCTGGATGTTCGGGGTGTCATTAGAAGATAAAGAATTACCTTTGTTTGCTGGCTTATGTTTCTTTCTTTCATTGATTGATGTGATGATTCCAAAGCCAGTGGTTTTTTTTCGCTTAGGACTTGCAAATTTAGCTTTGATGCTTGCAATGGATGTGCTTTCAACACGTTCTTTTTTCTTATTGTTGTTGGTGAAAGTGCTGGGGCAAGCTATGTTATCAGGCACTATTTTCTCTTATGTGATTGTTTTCTCTTTTATTGGAACTTTTAGTTCTGGCACTGTAATTTATCTTTTCAACTTTCTGAGAAAAAAAAGGTGGATTTCTTTTGTGGGTATTAGTATGCTGGGGGCTTTAGTCTCTAATATTAGCCAGTGGTTATTTGCCTATCTTGTGCTTTTTGGAGAGGGAGCTTGGTATATATTGCCTCCCATGATGGTTGTCTCACTTATTACCTCCTTATTTATAGGTCTTTTTGCCAATGCTTTTTATCTTTCTTCGATCTGGTATGAAGGTCTTTTAACAGGGGAGATTAAGTTGGCAAATTATGAAAAAAATCTATGCGAAGTAAAGAAAGAGAGGTCTAACCTTCATCGTTTCATTGTTGGTGGCCTTTTAATTATTTTATTGATGTTTATAGATTTGCCTGAATTAAAGATTATAATTTTTGCTACTTCGTTGGTTCTCTGCGTTATAGAAAAAATCAAAATAAATGTTTTTCATCTTGTATTCACCTTTATATGTATTGTTTTAATTAATCTATTTCCACCTTATGGTTATGTTATCTTTGAGTATAGATTTTTAGATATTATTCCCATAATTATAACTAAAGAAGCTTTGTTACAAGGCATTGTTAAGGCAGTTTTATTTGAAGGTTTGCTCTGTACTTCAAAGTGGATGTTGAGATATGAATTAAATATAGATGGTAAAATGGGTAATGTTATTAAAAAAGCCTTATATGTATTTCAACGCCTTATGATGTGTAAAAATGAAATTAAGATGAAAAACTTAGTAGGCTCTCTTGATTCTGTTTTGCTATCGTTAGATAAAATCCTTTAAAAGAGTATTCTTATGGATTTAATATTAGCATGGTTGAATTGTAATGTGCATAGTTTTCCTCTAGTCATTTTTATCGCTTTATTGCTAGGTGGTTTTAACATTCCTATTTCTGAAGATGTTTTGGTGGTAACAAGTGCAATTTTGTGTCAAACAGAAAAGGCTCGCATAGCACCATTTTATATTGCTATTTTTTTTGGTGCTCTTGTAAGTGATTGTCTTGTATACTTTTGGGGCTGGCTTTTAGGACGTGGATTTATCTCTAGTAAAGTATTTTCTCGCATAGTAAAGGAAGAAAATACAATTAGGTTTTCTAAAGCTCTGCATAAATATGGTATATTTACATATTTGATTGTACGCTTTATTCCTTTTGGTGTGAGAAATGTCATGTCTATGACATCAGGCTTTGTAAATTTTTGCTTTATAAAGTTTTTTATTTTTGATGCTATTGCAGCTTTTTGTAATACATCAGTTCTTTTTTGGCTGGTTTATTTTTTTGGCAGAACTGGTGGAAGATACTTTAAAATATTTGGAATTGTGCTTTTTATTGCTTTTGTCATTCTTTGTATCTATCTTTTTCGTTCAAATAAGTTTTCTAAATTTGTTGATAAACATCTCGAAGATAAGAAAAACGCTTAATTTTGACTTTTTTGGTGCTTTTAGCGATACCTTTAATAAGAGATAATTGTTCTCAGCTGGTGAAGATGAGGTTATTGATGGTAGAGTGGTGGCGATCTATCAATTTGTGGAAGGGCTTGCTCGATCTCCAATTTTAAGGGATGATAGTGTTTCTTTATTAATAGTGGGGCTTATTATTTTAGCTGTGGTTCTTATTATTATCTATTTGATTTCCTTAAAGATGGTGCAACCTGTGCAAATTACTGTTAAGGCATTGAAAAGAATTGCACAAGGAGATGGAGACTTAACTGTGCGTTTGCCAATTTCTGGAAATGATGAGGTGACTGAACTTAGCGTGTATTTTAATCAAACTATAGAGAAAATTGGTCTTGCTATCAGAAATGTTGAAAAAAATACTCATGTAATGGAAGAAATTGGCTCTAGTCTTGCAAGTAATATGACAGAGACAGCGGCAAGTGTTCATGAGATAAGTGCCAATATTGACAGTGTTAAAACCCAAGCACTAACGCAAGCTACCTCTGTTACTCAAACATCTAGCACAATGGAAGAAATTACTCGAACAATTAAACAGTTAAATGCAAGTATAGAAAGCCAAGCTGCAAGCGTGGCACAGTCTTCTGCATCTATTGAAGAAATGGTAGCGAATATTAAAAGCATAACAGGAACACTAGAGAAAACTGATGGATTAATTAAAGAACTAGGAACTGCTACTGCTGATGGAAAAAATACTCTTATCCAATCTAATTCTGTAACACAAAAAATAGCAGAAGAATCAGGGGCCTTAATGGAAGCTTCTAGTGTAATACAGCATATAGCTAGTCAAACTAACCTTTTAGCAATGAATGTAGCAATTGAGGCAGCTCATGCAGGAGAGGCTGGTAAGGGCTTTGCAGTTGTAGCTGATGAAATTAGAAAGTTGGCAGAAGATTCAGCAAGCCAAGGAAAGGCAATAACTACAACATTGAAAACTCTTTCTGGAGAGATTGAAGGCTTATCTTCATCTTCAAAAGTTGTTGAAACAAAGTTTAATGCTATTTTTAATTTGAGTGAAGAAGTTAAACATATGAGTCATCGTCTAACAGAAGCAATGAGAGAGCAAGAAAATGGGAGCCGTGAAGTTTTGGTAGCTATTAAGGATATAAATGCAATTACAAATGAGGTTCAAGAGGGTTCTAGTGAAATGCTTAAAGGAAGTGAAGCTGTTGCTAAAGAAATGGAAAAATTAGATGGTTTGACACGTGTTATTACTGACAGTATGAATGAAATGTCTGCTGGGGCTATTCAAATTACTAACGCAGTGCAAGAGGTTTCTGATATTACGCAGAAAAATAAAAATAGCATAGAAGGCTTAGTTCAAGAAGTTAATAAGTTTAAAGTTTAAGAAAGTTTAAACTTGAGGCTATGATTTGCAAACTTAGAAAGATTATATACTGGTATTTTTTTGAAATAATACTTGCTATTGTCTTTTTTCCTTAATGCTATTATAGTATGCTCCGATTTGTCTTTTAATTGTTTTACTTTATGATGTTCTTTAAGGAGGATGTTGATGAATAGAGTGTTTAAATTTAGCACATATCTTCTATTAACATGGATTTCATTTTCTCTATTAACATGTGCTCAGACGCAGTTTACAGGTACTCCAATAAAGCAGGATATTGCTGATGTGCTTGTGAAATTTAATGAGGGAGAATTTGAATCTGTTTATTCGGCAGGTTCGCCTAATTTTACCATGGATCCTGTGTCATCAAAGCAGACAATAGCGACAATTAAAGTTCGTATAGGTGAAAAAGGTTTAAATGTAAAGGTTAAAGACTTTAAGGCTACTCCTTCTAGGAACAATGCACTTGAGTTTGTGCGTAAACTTCGCCTAAAAACAGGTACGAATATAATACCTATTCTTGTATACCGTGAAAATGAAAAAACGGGGGAAAGATTTGAGATTCAAATTAACCGCCAAACTAGTGAAGGAGCGTTGCGTCTAATCCACTTGAAATGTAATTATAAAAACTATGCAGGTGAAGATATAGAGACGGATGATTTTATTGATGAGCTTCCTTACCATGGTATTTATCAAAGAAGTTTTGCAAATGATAAAGAAGTAAAGTTAGAGGTTGGTTCACCTGAGTTGGATACTCAGAGAGTTGAAATAAGTGGCAGAAAGATAGAAGCTGTTGCAACATCCACTGACTTTAAAACTTATTCTATTCCTCTAAAAAGCACAGAAGCAACCTTTGTTGATGTAACAGTCTATGATTCTAATAAAGAATTAGAAAAAACCTTCCGTATGAGCTTTTGCCCATTAAGTAAATCTCAAAAAGAAAGTACTGATATTGATGTTATAAGGATGACAACAGAAGATGGAGATATTTTTGATTTTGATAAGCTAGATATGGCAGGGCTTGAGCCTTATACAAAAGGTTCTATCAATAACAGTGTTGTAAAAATAGGAAATATATATAAACTTAATACTACACTTTATACTCATGCTAATGGTACTAAACCGACATTGTCTATAAAAACAAAAGAGCCCGGTGCTAAGGTCGAATTGCTTGCACGTTGGAACGAAGTAGATCATGACCAAACTAGTAGACAAGGCTTAAAAATGAATGTAGAGAAGGGATGGAATACTAATGTTCTTTATGATCCTGTGGATTTTGCACCTGCAGGTGCAAGAGGCTATTTACCTGTTCTTAGAGGGCACGACACTGATATGGAGTTTAAATTTTGTCCGTATCAACAAGGTAAATTTGACCTTTTATTTAGGGTTACTAGTCCTGATAAGACAAAACAAAAGTATTATGAAGTTAAATATGGGTTTGTCTTCCTCTATGCTTATTTCTATGTTATGGAACCTTTTCAAGCGATTGTTCAACGCAAATCTAATTCTTTAGAAGCACAACCTGTGATTGTAAAGGCTAGTGATGAAGAGGGGTTATATAATGTTTATCTTCCTAGTGATACAAAGAGTGTACGTTTTATAGCGGATGATAGACATGATGTGAACGTAGCAACCGGATATAAGAAAAATTACGGTGAAATATGGAATTTTAGGTATTATTTGAGTGTTGATGATGGAGATTATTCAAGAACACATCCAAGTAATACTGATCGAAATTATAAAGAAATTATTATAGATTCTCCTACTGGACAGGAAGAGCATAAGTTTTCCATAGTTAGTTACCAAAACGGTGAGTTAAAAAATGGTACTTTTGTTGATGAATATGGAAACGAGGATAATGTAGATAAGGTTCAAAGAGATTTTAGATTTAGATTTATAAAAGAAGATAGGCGTATAGCTCCTGCTTTAAGTGTGTTGAAGGTTGAGGGTTCTCCTACTCCCAATAGTGTTCCTTCTGCAATTAATGGTAAGATTTGGCCTACTTTTAGTTTTAGACCTGCTGTTTCAGAAAATAAGATTGCTTTACCAAATAATGTTCCAACATATAAACTAAAGATGTTAAAAACAGATAGTAGTTCAAAGATTTATGTTGATGGTCAAGAGGTAACGGCAACCGAGACTTTTACTCAAAAGCTAGAAAATGTTTCTGAGAAGTTTCCTGAATTTATAAGTGCAGGTATAGATGATACTGTTGATTTTTATACGTATGAGTTAACTCCTGCTAAATATTACGAAGGTGGGAAATTAAAGAGTGGGACAATCTCAATTAGTGTTGTTAAAGATGGGCTTTATAGGGAATATCAGTTAGAAATTGTTGCTGTTGATCCTGATAACAATGATACAAAGATTACTGTTTTGGATTCTAATGGAGGTTCCGCAAGAGTTGGGACTAGGGTTTTGTATAAGGAACACAAAGCTAACGAAGACTTAAAACTACAACCAGATGGAAAACTTTATACAGGTGCTTTTAGTGAACTTGGAACTACCGGTTCAGATGGTATTCTGAGCTGTAGGGGAAAATTAAAAGCAGGGCGTTACTATGATATTTATGCTTTAGGAGATGACGTTGAGACTGCTGATTCAATGATTGAACACTACTATGTTACAGGTATGCCTGATGAAATTATTGACCTTATGCAATTGAGTTTAACCCAAAATGGTGGGGCAGACTATGAGGATAAGGATGGCAATAAGCATAGAATAAAGCCTATTAGGGGAAGTTGCCCTGTGCGTTTAAAAAAGCAATTAAAGAAGAAAACTAATCCTTCAGCTCCAGATGAATATCATAATGGTTCATATTTCTTTTTTAGGCAGCAGAAATTAGGTGGCGGAGGTCTTTTTGGTGGTTCAAGTGGCACTTGGCAACTTAAACCTTGCAACCTAACATGTGGAGATGCACATATTAAAATGGCAGATGCTGATGCAGGGGCTCTTACAGATATGGTTACATGGTTTGATGTTAATCAAGGTAATAGTATTGAGCCTGTTTCATGGGGGCCAAATGGTGTTATGATTGCATTTGAGAATACTCCCTTTGCATATAGTTTTAACATTAATATGACTGACTATAACCCAAATGGTCAAATTTCTATGAATGCTGAGGCTACAATGACGCTATCGTCAAATAGGTGGGATTTTCCTTCTGGTGTTTATGATTTAGTTTTGGTGGCTTATGATGTTGCTGGAAATAGATTAGAAAGACATCAGCTTGTCTCTATTGAGGCTGCTAATATGATGAAAGGACAAAACCCTGGAGTTGATGGAGATAAAGATTCACGAAAAGTGAAGTTTGAAAACTTTAAGGTGTCTTTATTTAGATGGCCTACAAAGATGAATGTTTTTGAAAACAAACAATATTTTGAAAATCTTTTTGGTATGCCATGGACTGAGTATACTCCACCTAAAGGTCAAGGGGATAAGATTAGAACTCCTTCGACTTATATTGCCTTGGCGCGAGGATATATTGGTGATGATAATGGGGCTATTGGTGTCTCCGGTGTTGATTTATATCGTAGGTGTGTAGAAGATGATACTCCATTTAAGAGAGTTGGCTCTACAATACCTCCTTTCAGAGGGAGTGCTTTTGCAGCTATGGATACAGATTTTACTCTTGAAGAAGGGAAAACTTATCAATATAAGATGATAGCTTTTGTTGATGAGGGTAGTTCTTTGGAAACAGAATATCTCGGTGAAGTTAAGGTGCCACCTTCATTTATGTATTTCCTTGATAGCATAAAAGTTAGAGGACAGGCTGGTGGAGTTAAGGATAATACTGTTTACACATATAATGCTAATAAGATGGATAAAAATATTCCTTGTTTAAAGGCTAAAAAATATCCTCGCAATACACCAGAGAAAGATAGAACAAGACTTAAGATTGATTATTCTGCTAGAATGTCTAATCCTAAACTTTGGAGTAAAGAGTATGCTTCGGAGATTGAATTTGGTATAACACTTTATACAAGGGATAATCAACCTGTTTTTGCTTCAAAGTGTATTTTAGTTTTTGATGATGGGGATGAAGAGCTTTATGTGTATTTACCTAATTCTGGTAATTATGTCTCATTAGAACAATTAATTAAGATGAAAATAGTTCCAAGTCGTTATTCGATAGATGATCTTATGACGTTCAATAAGTCTACTGGGCAACTTACTATTAAAGATGCTTATTTGAGAATTAAGCCTTTTAACTGGGCTCAGCTTTATGGCGGTGACGGTTCTTTTAATTATGAGGCAGGAAATACTTATTATTGGGATGTGGTAAGCTGGAGTAGCTATCCGATAGGTGGTGCTGTTTCTGCAATGTCTATTGTTAAGAGTTTTGATGCTAAGAAAAAAGAAGCTCCATCTGAAAAATATAGAGATGATGATGGAGATACTAAAGCAGGTGGTATATATATGATTTTTGGTAACGGAGAGTCTGATGGTGGTAACTCTGTGAATGGAAGATGTCGCTTTACTGTTGTTGAAGAAAATTAAAGGAGATATTAATGAAAAAAGAAAGATTTTTTTGTTTTTTTCTTACTTCCTTACTTTTATTTTCATGCAAAGTAGGATTGGAAGGAGATGTAGAAAATAGGAAAACACAACAACGTTCTGTTAATCATAAAAAAGATGCTCCTGATCATGTGGATTTGCCTCTTTTATTTGGTGGCTCTAAACGCTTTGATGTTGTGAAGGGTTATTATATTGTGCGAACTCCAAAAGATTTTGATAAATCCAAGTTTATAAAACTTGGTGCTAACATTTGCGGTATTATGAAGGCAGATGCTGGAAATGTCTTTTGGTATCTTTATAAAAATGACGAATTTTTTATGAAGAAAGTCTTAAAACTTGAGGGAGTTATTTCTGCAGAGTATGATTTTACAATGTATCATATAAATCCTCCAAAAGATTCACTAGAGAATTTAAGACCAAATCCAGATAATGGACATGGAATAGGAGATATCGGTAAGATATTTCCTAAGGGATTGGAAGATGGGGATATGGAAAAAGACCCAAGGATGAAAGATGCTAATTATTCGTTGCAAATTACAAAAGCACTTGATGCATATAAAATTTACAAGAATGATCACTTCAAAAAACCTGTTTTGCTAGGGCTTATAGATACAGGTTTTAATTACTGCAATGAAGACTTTTGGTTTACAAATAAGAATGGTTTGCAAGAGTCTGTTTCTTACTTTACTAAGTCTGCTTTCTTGCTTGATGTTGGTAGCCGTAGGTTTGTATACACGCTTTCTCATCCTATTGATGAAGACGACCCTATGGTTCCATATGCAAAAGATTTTATTAAAAATCATAGAAATTCAAATAGATTTTTTGAAATGCCATGTTCTAAGGTTGATCCATCTATTGGTGGTATTGGTTATTCAGATCCACCTAACTCTCTTATGTTTTGGAACTGGGATGATGGAGAACATGGAACACACTGTGCTGGTATGATGGCTGCAGTTGGCGACAATGAAAAAGGTGTTGCAGGTGTCTCATGGAAAAACACTAAAATTGCTTCTTATAAGTGTTTTGGTGGGCCTACTGGCGTTGGTGGTAGTAGAGGATGGGAGATATATGGTGCATTGGATGATTATGCTTCGTATATAGAGGCAGGACTTGCAGGAACTCTTAATAACGATGGTTATTATAAATATCCTCTTGAAAGTGTTGAAAAGCGAGACGGAGCTAATACTGGGCAGGCTGAACACTCATACACTACAGAACAGGACAAATTTGAACCATATAGGGATCAAAAGGTTTATCCTGTTAACATGTCTTTGGGAGGAGCTTTTCCAACACAGTTTGCGTCGGTTGTTATTTCTCGTTGTTTGCAAACAGGTGTTTTACCTGTTGTGGCAATGGGTAATGATGGTCAGCGTCTTGTAGAGTTTCCTGCGAGTTATGATGGTGTTTTGGCTGTTGGAGCAACTGACGGACGTGACAGGAAGAAAGGATTTAGTTGTAGTGGTGAATGGATTGATATTTGTGCTCCCGGTGATGGTATTTTGAGTACTGGAATTTCACCAGGTCATAACTATCCATGGTCTGTGCATTGGTTGCCTGAAGGAAAGAAAAAACCTTGGGAACAACAAGAGATTAGCGGAGCTTACACCACTATATCTGGAACTTCTATGGCAACGCCTTTTATGACTGGTGTTTTAGGCTATCTTCTTTCTTTTAAAAACGCTAGAAATAAAGATGCCGGCTGGCTTAAGGCTATTATTCAAAGTACTGCAGACCCTCTTGAAGGGCAAACTAAAGGCGAACATCATGAGGATTATGGCTATGGTCGTGTAAATGTTCTTGAAGCTGCCAAAGCAGTAATGGAAAACAAACCTGTTATTGATCATTTTGAGTATAATACAAAAAAGTTTGTAAGAATTAAGCTTAAGAACAAAAGAAGTAAAACACCAGATGCTCAAGGAAATATCCCTAAAGAAAATGTTGATTTGGGACTTTCAGGTCATCCTGTTGTAGTATATGCAGATGATTCGGGTGATCCAAAAGGTTTCGCCATGACTAATAACAAAGGTGAAGCAGATTTTTTCTTCTTGCCAAAGCGTCCTCAAGGTAAAGGTTATGTTGCACGTGTAAATATTGAAGGTGAATATTATGAGGGTAGATTTGAGATAAATCATGCTTCAAATGCAAAGAATGTTGTTACTATTGAATATGATTCTCCAATAATCTATATTTCAACTATAACTCCTCATAAAGCTATTTATGATAAATATTCTCCAAATGGAGAGTTTGATTTAGAAGTTGATACTATCATTTCTATATATGAAGACGGAAAATTTGACGAGCCTATAGAGAGAATGGATTATTACACTTTGGATACAATGGCATTTAATGCTAAGCCCGGAAAAACATATTTTGCAGAGATAACATGTTTTGCAGATCCATCTACTGGCAATTATAGGACTGGAGTTTATGGATTGCGCATAGGATATGAGAATCTTATTACGTTTAGAAAGGGCAACAATGATTTCTTGAGTTCTCCTGATTACCAACATGATAAAAAGATAAAGCAACCTGAAACAGGTCGCTTTATATATGAGTTGATTCATGGAATGGATTGTTGGGAACCAAATGATGACTTTGAGGCAGCTCGAGCTAAAGGTGATTTTATTGACTTTGCTAAGAAAGTAAGCTTGAAAGGTTATGTTTTGTGTTGCTTAACTCACCAAAGTGATGGATTGGACAGAGATATTTTTATGTTTAAGACACCAGAGTGGGATGAAGATTAATACTACAATTGTTTTTGTATAAGCCTTGTCATGCCTAGCATGATGAGGCTCTTATTTTTAGGAGATGGTATATGGAAAGAAGAATTTTGGTTACGGGTTCACTTGGGCAAATTGGTAGTGAGCTTGTTGTGTATTTGCGAGACAAATATGGAGCAGGAAATGTTGTTGCTTCTGATGTTGTGAAAAAAGATGTTCCAAAAGTTATAGAAGGTGGTCCTTTTGAAACATTGGATGTTCTTAATGCACAAGGTGTGTCTGATGTGTGCAAAAAGCATAAAATTAATACGATTATTCACCTTGCAGCTCTTCTTTCAGCAGTTGCAGAAGATAAGTTTAATCTAGCATATGATATTAATATGAATGGTTTACATAACATTCTTGAAGTTTCAAGAGAAAATAATTTTTCTCTTTTTGTTCCTAGTTCTATTGCAGCTTTTGGACCTTCAACGCCACAGGATAAGACTCCACAAGATACAATTCAGCGTCCTACTTCTCTATATGGTGTAACGAAGGTTGCAGGTGAGCTTTTATGCGACTACTATCACAAACGTTTTGGACTTGATACTAGAGGAGTGCGTTTCCCCGGTCTTATTTCTTATGAAGCGTTGCCAGGTGGTGGAACTACAGATTATGCAGTGCATATCTATTACGATGCAGTTCAAAAAGGTTCTTATGAATGCTTTATCAAAGAAGGGACTTCTATGGATATGATGTATATGCCTGACGCATTGGATGCTATTCATGGACTTTTAGAGGCTGATCCATCAAAACTAAAGCATAGGAATGCTTTTAATATTACAGCTATGAGTTTTACTCCTGAAGTGATTGCAGCTGAGATTAAGAAACACATGCCAGATTTCAAAATGACATATAAGGTTGACCCTGTAAGACAAGGGATTGCAGACTCTTGGCCTAATTCTCTTGATGATAGTGCTGCAAGGGCAGAGTGGGGATGGTCACCTAAGTATGACTTATCAAAGATGACAACTGATATGTTGGCAAAACTTAAAATAAAATTAGGTAAATAATTTATACTGATATATGGAGGGATTTTTATGTCTAGTATACATGATATGGAGTTTTTGAAGGTTAAGGTTCAAGAACTAAAAGATCAAGGCTTGTATAAAGAGCTTGTAACACTTGATGGACCAAATGATGCTGAGTGTGTTGTTAATGGAAAGAAAGTTATTAATCTTTCTTCAAACAATTATTTGGGTTTTGCTAATCATCCACGTCTTAAAAAGGCTGCAATTGCTGCTGTAGAAAAATATGGAGCAGGAGCAGGAGCAGTCCGCCCTATAATTGGAAATATGGCTTTGCATGATGAACTTGAAAGTCTTCTTGCTAAATTTAAGCGCGAAGAAGCTGTTCTTTCATTTCAATCTGGTTTTAATTGCAATGCAGGTGTTATTCAAGCTGTTACGGAAAAAGGGGATTTGATTATTTCTGATCAACTTAACCATGCTTCTATTATTGATGGTACTCGTCTTTCTAAAGCTGATAAAGCTGTATTTAAACACTCAGATATGCAAGACCTTGAAAATGTGTTAAAGGAAAAGAGAGATAGCTACAAAAATGTTCTTATCATCACAGATGGTGTTTTCTCAATGGACGGGGACATTGCAAATTTGCCAGGTATTGTTGAGTTGGCAGAAAAATACAATTGTTTAACATATGTTGATGATGCACATGCTAGTGGAGTTTTGGGAGAAAGTGGACGAGGTTCTGTAGACCATTTCCATTTGCATGGTCGTGTAGACTTTGCTATGGGAACTCTTTCTAAGGCAATCGGTGTTGTTGGTGGTTATGTTGCTGGAAAGCAAGTTACTATTGATTGGCTAAAAAATAGAGGACGTCCATTTTTATTCTCTACAGGACTTCCACCTGCAGCAGTAGGTGCTGCTATTGAAGCAATTAAAATGCTTATGGAATCTACAGAATATACTGATAGACTTTGGGATAATGCTAAACACTTTAAGTCAGGTTTGGGTAAGTTAGGCTTTAATACAGGAAATAGTGAGACACCTATTACCCCAATTATAGTAGGAGATGAAGCAAAAACTCTTGAATTCTCTAAAAAGTTGTTTAGTAATGGGGTATTCTCAGGACCTATTGTTTTCCCAACTGTGCCAAAAGGAACAGGAAGAGTTCGTTGTATGGTAACTGCAGGACATACAAAGGCACAACTTGACGAAGCAGTTAAGATTTGTGAGAAAGTTGGTAAAGAAATGGGAATTATTTAAGCGATTTTGCTTAAATATTAAAATAGCCTGAGTTTTCTAATAGAAACTCAGGCTATTTTTTTATATTACTTAATGATGTTTAAAACTTTTAAAGATTTTATGAGTCTTACCTAATTTATAAAAAGTGATAGAATAATGAAAGGTGGTTCTAATAAATAAGGTGTTGGCGAGATGATTTTTATTGAAAATAATAATTTGGATCCTGCATTAAATCATGCAATCGAACTATATGTGATGGACAAATATGATGAAGATATATTTATGCTATGGCAAAATAAACCTTGTATTTTAATAGGTAGGTATCAAAATATTAATATGGAAGTAAACCTTTCGTTTACTGAAAAAAATGGACTAGATGTTGTGCGTCGCCTTTCTGGTGGAGGGGCAATCTATTGCGATACTGAGAACATGCAATATACATTTATCACAAAGCAAACTTCAATTTCTAATTCTTTTGCAAAGTTTGCAGAACCTGTAGTTAAAGCTCTAAAATCTTTAGGCCTTGAAGCAGAGTTTACAGGTAGGAATGATATTCTTCTTAATGGATTAAAGGTAAGTGGTAATGCCCAGTTCCATAAATATGGGAAAATCCTTCATCATGGCACTCTTTTATTCAAAGCTAACACTTATAATCTTTCTAATGCATTAAAGGTGAGAGATATAAAATTTAAAGGGAAAGGAGTTAGATCGGTTGCTTCTCGAATTGGCTTTATAAGCAATTTTGTTTCTATGAATGCAAAAGAATTCAAGCATTATATAGAAGATTTTATCAAAAAAGAATATGAGATTTCGGAAACTACATTACTTTCAGATGAAGACTTAAAAGAAATCGCAAAAATTAGAGATGAAATATTTGCAAGACATGAATGGAATTATGGAAATGGTTCACTAAAGAACAACAGAAAAGTAGAAAAATATTCTTTTGGGCTTGTTGAAATTTCTATTGATGTTGAAAAGAACAAAATTAAGGAGCTTACTATTGAAGGGGATTTTTTTAGTGAGCTTGGTGTTATCCCATTGTGTGAGGCTTTAAAAGGTGTGGACTGTTCTTTAGAATCCATAAGCAAGGCTATTGAAAAGTTGGGAAATTTAGATAAATATATTAAAGGAATGAAAAAAGATATACTTGTTAGTGATATTATGAAATTGATAGAGGCAAGGTGAAAGATATGGAGAGAAAGGAGTTTGTTAAAAAACCTTCATGGCTAAAGCTTAATGTGCAGGGAGATAGCAACACTTTTCATGTGAAAAGTTTAATAAAAAACTTAAATCTACACACAGTTTGTCACGAAGCAAATTGCCCAAATCGTATGGAGTGTTTTGCTAGACGCACTGCCACCTTTATGATACTTGGTAGAAATTGCACGCGAAATTGTACTTTTTGTAATGTTACAAGAAATAAGCCAGATCCTGTTGACCCAAATGAGCCTGAAAATGTTGCAAAGGCTGTTCAAACCTTGCAATTAAAACATGCAGTGGTGACCTCGGTCACGAGAGATGATTTACCTGATCAAGGAGCTAATCAATTTGCAGAAATTGTACGCCAAATAAGAAAATATAATCCTGAAACTACAGTGGAGCTTCTTATTCCTGATATGTCAGGAAAAGAAGATTTATTGGATATCATTTTAGAGACAAAACCTGATGTATTGAACCACAATATAGAAACAATTCCTGAGTTTTATCCAAAGGTTCGTCCTGCTGCTAACTTTATGCGAAGCATTCATGTGTTAGAGTATGCAAAAAGACAAGGATTTAAGACTAAGTCAGGTATTATGGTAGGCTTTGGAGAAACTGAGGAACAGATGGTTAAAACCTTTAAGGCACTTAGAGAAGTAGATTGTGACATGCTAACAGTAGGACAGTATTTGCAACCTACAAAGCAACACATTAAGGTGACAGAATATGTAACACCTGAGCAATTTGAAAGATATAAGGAAATTGCTTTAGAATTAGGGTTTAAGCGTGTGAATTCAGGGCCTTTAGTGCGTAGTTCATATCATGCAGAGCCTATTTGATAAAATATGTGATGTTATTCAAGGTTAAAAGGCTTTTAAATATTAAAAAATTGATTATAGGAGAAACATTATGGAAGGTTATTACATTGCAGCGAATTGGAAGATGAATTTGAGAAAGGAAGAAGCTGTAGAGCTTGCTAGAAAGATTAAAGAAGGAATTAAAAGCAATAAGAATAAGTGTATGATTGCTCCATCTTTTCCATTTCTTCAATCTGTTGGAGAAGTGTTGAAAGATTCTTCAATTATTTTAGGAGCTCAAAATATGGGTTTAGAAGATGTGGGAGCGTATACAGGCGATGTCTCTCCTCTTCAATTATTGGATGTTGGTGTAAAAGTTGTAATTTTAGGACATTCAGAAAGAAGGCGTATATTTAAAGAAGATGATCAGATGATAAACAAAAAAGTCTTACTAGCATTAAAGCATGGGCTAGAAGTGATTTTGTGTGTTGGAGAGACCTTGCAAGAAAGGGAAGGAGGTAAAGCTCAAAATATCTGTGAAAACCAAGTTAAAGAAGGTTTAAAAGGGGTTACTGCTACAGATATGAAAAAAATTAGTATAGCATATGAACCTGTGTGGGCTATTGGAACAGGTAAAAGTGCAAGTCCCAAAGATGCTGATGACATGCATGCATTTATACGAAGTACTATAAAAGTTCTTTATGATGAGAAAATAGGCAATGAGCTTATTATTCAATATGGTGGTTCTATGAAAGAAGAAAATGCGGAAGAATTACTTAAAATGCCAAATATAAATGGTGGTTTAATTGGAGGCGCTTCATTAAAGGCAGAATCTTTTACTAAAATTGCTTCTATTTAATTTTTATAGACTTGCTTATATTTTGGATAGGGGAATGGATAATTTTAAGCAAAAACTAATGCTTACTCCTGTATTTAAATTATGAGTGTTTTAGGCTATAATTTATTTTCTTGTAAATAATTATTTTTTTTTGTATAATGAGAGTATGGGAAAGGTTTTTGTATTTGTAAACCAAAAAGGTGGGGTTGGAAAAACTACTTCAGCAATTAATTTGGGTGCATATTTTGCGTTGATGGGGAAAAAGGTACTTTTGATTGACTTTGACCCACAAGGGAACATGTCTTCAGGTGTGGGGGTGGAGAATCGAGTAGCTTCCATATACGAAGTTCTTATAAAAAAAATAGAAATAGAAAAAGCAATACAAAAGACTGGTATGTCAAATCTCTTTGTAATTCCAGCTTCTATAGACTTATCTGGAGCTACGGTGGAGTTGGTAGATGTGGAGCGAAGGGAATTCTTTTTACATGATGCTATTGCTAAAGTGAAAGACACTTATGACTATATATTGATAGATTGTCCTCCTTCTTTGGGGATTTTAACACTTAATGCCTTGGTGGCAGCGGATTCGGTGCAAATTCCTTTGCAATGTGAGTATTTTGCAGTTGAAGGATTGAGGTTATTGACTGAGACTATTCAAAGAGTCCAAAGAGGCATAAATCCCAAATTGAAGATAGGGGGGATTTTCTTCACTATGTATGACCCCCGTACAAATTTGGGGCATGATGTTATTCGGCAAGTGCGTGCTTACTTTGATGACCAACTTTTTAAAACAATTATTCCGAGAAATGTAAAATTGTCAGAAGCTCCATCTTATGGTAAGCCTATTTGTATGTATGATGGCAAGTGCATAGGTGCATTGAGCTATAAAAAACTTGCGGAAGAGGTGTTGCAACGTGGCTAGGAAGGCTTTAGGCAGAGATGTGTTTGGTGGTAGGGGAATAGATGCAGTATTTGGTAGTATTGATGAAGATAAGAAAAGCGAGGAAAAAGATTTTCAATTAATGCTAGACCCACGTGAGCTAAAAGCTAATCCATATCAGCCACGTCGTCATTTTGATGAAGCATCGCTTGAAGAGCTTAGTAATTCTATAAAAGTACATGGTCTTATTCAACCTGTTGTAGTTCAAAAAGATAGTGATGGTTCTTATTTTATTATAGCAGGGGAGCGTAGAACACGTGCTAGCATTATGGCGGGATTGGAAAAAATTCCTGTGGTTGTCTCAGATGTAAAAGATGAAAATAAACTTGAAGTTGCTTTAATTGAGAATATTCAGAGAGAAGATTTGAATCCAATTGAAGAGGCTCAAGCTTATCAAGCTATAATTGAAATGGGAAACTTAACTCAAGAAGAATTAAGTTTTAGAGTGGGGAAAAGACGCTCAACTATCACAAACACGATAAGACTTTTACAGTTGTCTCCTGAAATGCAATCTGCATTGAAAGATGGAAGGATGAGTGCAGGACATGCAAAGGCACTTTTAAGCATTGAAGATTTATCTAGACGTGTGGAACTTTTTAGAGAGATTATAGAAAAACATCTTTCGGTTAGACAAGCTGAAAACAAAGCTTCTAGTATTGTAAAAGGAAAAAGAGTCCCAAATGCTTCGGCAAAAGAAAAATTAAAAGATAATGATATTAAAAATATAGAACAACAATTTATTGAGCGTCTTGGGACTAAGGTTGCAATAAAAGGTGGGCTTGAGGCAGGAGTTATAGAGATTTCTTATTTCACAAAAGAAAATCTTGACCATCTTTATGAAATGATTATAAAAGACAAATAATTTACTACTTATAAATTATGTCTATTTTTTATCTTTGTTTTTCTATTGATTAAAATAAGGTTTTAATATAATCTATAACGTCTATTGTAATTTGGAAGTTTTCCTTAAAATGGGGAGAGGCTATGACAGCTTTGAATGTTATGTTGCTAGTTTTGTTTGTTATTACATGTTTGCTAATTGTATTTTTAGTTCTTTTGCAGAACGAAGAGGGTGATACTATTGGAGGGCTTTTTGCAGGTGGTAGTAATTCTGCTTTTGGCTCAAAATCAGGTAATGTCCTAACTAAAGCAACATATATTTTAGTTACCGTGTTTTTTGTTTCTAGCTTTTTATTGGCAATTCTTAATAAGACATCTTATGGAAGTGTTCAGGGAGTGCAAGAAGAAGGGCAGAAGATTCAAAACGAAGCAGCTACGCCTTGGTATGATAATGAAACAAAGGTAGAAGATAAGAAGGATGATGTTGAAGCACCTAACGAGGTAACTCCTTCGAATGAAAAGACTTCAGATGAGGCAACGAAAGCTGAAGGTTCTGAGATGCCCACAAATTAAAAGGGGGCTATTTTATGCTTCTTAGTAGTGTTTTTCATCCAGAAATAATAAAAGTGTCGTTAGAAAGCGTTGAAAAGGCTGAGGTATTTGAGGAATTGGTGGATGTTTATGTTCGTTATGATTCCTCTGCGGATAGAAACACTATTTTAAGGGCATTGTTAGCTAGAGAAGCTCAAGGGACTACTGGTATAAAGAAGGGAGTTGCGTTGCCGCATGCTCGAATAGTAGGGTTGAAACGTCCAATAGGAATTGTAGGTATTTCGCAACAAGGGATTCACTATGATTCGCTAGATGGAAAACCTGTTTATTTAGTGTTTATGTTACTTTCAAATCCTGAAAAATGTGATGAGCATTTGCGCATTCTAACTTCTGTGAATTCTCTCATAAACGACAATAAGTTCTTGAATGATATGCTAGAACAAACTACGGGAGATGCTGTTTATAATCTTATTTCAAAATATGAAGTGGTTATGTTGGAGAGCAATTTTTAAAAATGAACGAAGACATATTTAATAGTCTTTTAGATGTGGAACAAGACGCTAGCAATATGGTGTTTGAAGCACAAGTTGAGGCTGACAGTAAGGTTGAAAGTGTAAAAAGTGAAATTGATGAAAAGTATAGGCTAGCACATGAAAAAATAGTAGGCACATTAGAGGGTGAATTTGTACAACAAAAAAAACTTGTGGATGATTCTATTAATGAAGAATTAGTTACCTATCAAAATAGCTTATTATCTATAAAACCTGATTTTATTGCATTTAACAAAATCTTAAATAGTTACTTTTGTTTAGAGGTAGACTCAAAAAATGCACGATCCAACAACTAAAGAGTATGTCTTTGCAAAAGCTCATGGTATGTGGGCTTCTTCTTTTGTTTCTGGACGTGTTGCAGAAATTAGAAATGCTAAGTCTGTTGGAGATTTATATAGAGTGGTTTTTCAAGAAGATCCGCCACTTATTCCCGAAGCTTCGTTAACAGACTTGATTGAGGAAAAACTCACTGTGCGAACTATTGAGCACTACACAAAACTTCTTTCATTCTATGATAGGTCATATGATCTTTTGAATTTTCTTCTATATGAGTATGAATTAATCAACTTAAAAGTTGCAATGTCTCAATTACGAGAAAAAAATGAGGACACATCTTTTATTATAGACATAGGTTCTTATTCACCACTTAAGTGGGATGCATGGCCATCACTCAAAGATGTAACAAGAGGCTCCTTATTTTCTTTTTTTTCTGATGTAGTTTCTATTGATAGACAATTGGAAAAAGAAATGGAACTTGACAGTGCATATTATAAAGCTATGTGGAATGCTCTTTATTCTCTTTCTGAAGATGACTATGAGGCATGTAATAAGTTAGTTACAAAAGAATTTCTATTACATAATTTAGTATGGGTGTTACGTCTTCGTTTTTATTATGGCTTTAGAGATGAGCAATTAGAAAAATATTTATTGGGAAATTGGGATGAAAAGAGTAGGAGAATATTGTGTGAGCCATGCTATTTTGCTTTTGAAGCGTCATTAGATGATAGGGAAGCATGGGAAGATTGGAAGTTTGAATGGTTGATCAACCCATATCAAGAAAATGAAGAGTGGAAACTTGATCCTAGGTATGCACAGTCTGTGGCTGATAGATATTTATATAATCTAGCTTTAAGGAATTTTCATAATGGAAATAATCCTGTTTCTCTTTTGTTTTCGTTTTTTAAGTTGAAACGTGGAGAAGAATATTTTATTAGGCAGGAGTTGGAAAAATTAAAGGTAGGAAAGAATATGCCCTTTGAGTCTGTTATGGAAGATAAGGGAGTGGAAAATGCGTAAAGATGGAAAAATGAAATTATTAGAGTTAGTTATACTAAAGGATGATGTAAATACTGCTATGGAATATTTGGGTAAGTCTGGTGCTTTCCAAATGTATAAAAGGAGCAGTGAAGAGGTTCAAGCAACGAATCCATATAAAGATATTTTTGACCATCTTAGAGTGTCTGCTTCTTATTTAGGTTTGCATACAGATTCTTTGAGTCTTGATGATGTTTCATTTCCAAGTAAAGAAGATATTGATGAGGCTAATAAGATTATTAATGAAGTGGATGCAATGCAACACTCTCAAGCAGAGTTAAATATGTTATTGGAAAAAGCGGAAGCAGCTTATAACGAGGCAAATGCTTTTTCACGACTTAAATTGCCGTACAATGAAGTTGATGCTCTGACATTTTTAACTATTCGTATAGGAAAAATCCCACCTTCTTCTCTTGAATCTCTTAACTTTTCGGTTGGAAATAGAGCTTTAATTATTCCACTCAATGAAGATGGTTCTAAGATAATTGCTGCTTCTTCAAAAAAAGGACGTTTTGCACTCGACACAGAGTTAAAAAAAGTTGATTTTGTCCCCATGGAAATTCCTAAAGATTTTAAGGGTATGCCAAGCGATATTTTAGAAGCTCTAACAAACAATATTAAGGAACAAAGAGGGAAGATTGATGAACTAAAAGAAAAATCTAAGACTTACATATCTTTTAATGAAAAGACTATACTAAACTTATTGAAAAAAATGTCATTGGGCTATCAGATAGTTCATGCAAGATTTAATCTTGATGAAGCACAGGAAGTGTATAGATTAAGGGGGTGGGTAGCTTCATCTGATGTTGAAACAATGGCAAAAGATTTAACTAGCATTACAGATGGACGCATTGCATTACAAACCTATGAGACTGATGAGGTGCCTGATGTAAAAAATGGAATAGAGAAAGTTCCTGTTAGCTATAAACACAATAGGGTTATTAAGAGCTTTGAAAGAATGGTATTTAGTTATGGAGTTCCACTTTATGGTACTATTGATCCTACTCCAATAGTTGCGGTTTTGTTTACACTTCTTTTTGGTATTATGTTTGGAGATTTAGGTCAGGGCATGGTGATTTTTTCTGTTGGTATATTCCTTTATTTTTCTAAAACTCAACTAATAAAAGATTGGAAAAAATTTAGTTTTATCTTCATGGGTATGGGAATGTCTAGTATGATTATGGGGCTTTTGACAGGAGAGTTTTTTACTAATCACATTCTTTTAATTCCCTTTAGCAGAACCGTTACAGGTTTTTTTGGAAAGCCTGAAGACCATATTTTGCATTTAATGCCTGAAAGTGGGGCAATTTTGAAGCTTATGTATTTCTTTGGTTTTACTATGTTTATTGGCTTTATTATCAACTCGCTTGGTATCATCATAAATATAGTAAACAACATAAAACTAAGACGCATAGAAAGAGTTTTGCTTGGTAAAACAGGACTTGTTGGGCTTTCATTTTTTTGGTATGTGGCTTTTATGGTGCTACGGATTATTTTCATAAAAAATCAAGTCTACATGTTTGATAGCATTTTTATTGCTATTACGATTTTGCTAATATTTTTAGGCGAACCATTGGAAAGAATTATAACAAAGGAAAGCCCAATCTTTGAAAATGGAATATTTGCTGGATTTATCCAAGGTTTTGTTGAAATTTTGGAATTGCTTTCTACATTTATTTCAAATTCTGTAAGTTTCTTGCGTGTTGGAGCTTTTGCACTTTCACATGCTGTTTTGAGTTTTATTGTTTTTAAACTTACCGACTTGGTTGGTGGATATTTTTCAATGGGCCTTTTGGTGAGTATTATTGGGAATGCTATAATTATATTACTAGAAAGTTTAATTGTTTCAATTCAAGTAATTAGGCTTCAATATTATGAGTTTTTCTCAAAGTTTTTTACAGAAACTGGTGTTGAGTTTAAACCTTTTAAGTTTGAATATAAAAGTTTGTGATTCTTATGAATTGCTTAAGGAATATTTAGTGTGATATCTGGAGGAAAATATAAATGAATAAGAGAAGACTTGTTTTGATTTTTATGGTTTTTTCGTGCTTAACTCTTTTTGCTAGTCCTACTGAGGAACATGAAAAGAGTGAAAAAGAGGTTCAAGCCCAAACTGCTTCTTTTAAGTATTTATCTGCAGCTATTGCTGTGGGAATTGCATGTCTTGCTGGTGGTTTTGCTGTTGGAAAAATTGGGGCTGCGGCTATGGGAGCTATGAGCGAAAAACCTGAGCTTTCAGGAAAAGCAATACCTTTTGTAGGTCTTGCGGAAGGCATTTGTCTTTGGGGATTTTTGGTTGCTCTTCTGATTATCCTGCTTTAAGGTATGAAATATAGTATTATTGCAGAACGAGAGCTCGTGGTAGCCTTTTCTCTTGTTGGTGTGAAAGGTTTTATTGCAACTTCAAGAGAAGAAGCTTTGCTTCATTTTAATTCTATTATATCTGGAAGTTCTTCTGATATGCTGGATGTTAAAATTTTGATTATTAGTGAGCAAATTAGCGAATACTTGCATGATGAGGTAAATAGCTGGCAACTAAAAGGAGATTATCCTTTAATTGTAGAGATTCCTTGTTTACAAGGCGCAATGGAAGGTAAAAAATCTTTGCAAGATGCTATTAGAGAAGC
>JBQNBL010000024.1:0-33086 GCA_052169955.1 Treponema sp. | reverse complement strand
GCAACATGTACAGTTTCGCATATGCAAACTGTACAGTTTGCGATCCCTAAATAATGAAGTTTCGCATGCCTAAACTGTACAGTTTGGGGGCAGTACATTAGCTAAGGTACAACCATAACACTAGCTAATGTACTATTATAACATTAGCTAAGGTACGATGATAACATTAGCTAATGTAGTCTTTTCAATAATGTGAAAAGATTTTTCAAGCACAATGTGAAAAAGACGGTTGAGTTCAAAAGGTAATTTATCTAACTTAAAGAAAATATTATGGCAAGTGTAAAATTTCATATTTTGTAATTCTATCATATTTTTATGATTTATCAAGTTAGAAGATAAAAAGGCACTTGTATATTTTGCATATAGTATATATATTTTTGAATATTATGAGTAAAGTGCTAGAATTGTTAAAAGAGCGACTGTTGTTTGGGCAATGCACAGACGAAAAAGTTTTTTCTTCATTGTTGGAAAGTGAAAAATTAAGTTTTTATGTTGGCATTGACCCTACGTTTAAGAGTTTGCATATAGGGCATGTTATGCCACTTATTGCACTAAAATATCTATGTGAAGCTGGACACAAAGGGTTTATTTTGTTGGGCGGTGGAACTGCAAGAATTGGAGATCCTTCAGGAAAAACACAAACGCGAAAAATGCTTTCGTATGAAGATATAGATGCCAATGTTGAAAGCATAAAGAAGCAAATTAAAGGATTTTTGAATATAGATGAACAGCATTTAATGTTTGTAAACAACAAAGAATGGCTTTCAAACTTAAATTATATAGATTTTTTGAGGGACATTGGTTCTCATTTTTCTGTGAATAAAATGCTTTCGTTTGAAAGCTATAAAAGACGAATGGAAACAGGTTTGTCTTTCATAGAGTTTAACTATCAACTTTTGCAAAGCTATGATTTCTTGCAACTTAACTCACGTTATGGTGTAAAAGTACAACTTGGAGGAGATGATCAATGGGGGAACATGGTTGCAGGTTCTGATTTAATAAGACGTAAAGGTGGTAGTGATGTGCTAGCTTTCACGATTCCTCTTCTTCTTAATAGTGAAGGGCAGAAGATGGGCAAAACTGAAGGTGGTGCATTGTTTTTAGATTCTGATTTGGTCAGTCCATATCAATTCTTTCAATATTGGCGAAACATTACAGACACTGATGTTCGCTCTTCATTACTCATTTTTACTCAACTTTCTGTGGAAAAAATTGATGAGATGATATCAAGTGATATCAATAATGCTAAAGAATGCCTAGCCTATGAAATAACAAAGTTTATACATAAAAAAGAAAATGCCGATAAAGCACTAGAGGCCTCTAAGGCAGCTTTTGGTAAAGATGTACAAAGAGATGCAATGCCTACAATCTCTCTTGAAAAAGATAAACTTTCAAGTGAGATTAATATTGTAGACTTATTTGTTTTTTCTTCACTGGCTAAGACAAAAAGTGATGCAAGAAGATTGATTGAGCAAGGTGGTGCTTTTTTAGAGGGAGAAGTGGTGAAAGATATCAAAATGAATGTCACTTTAAACACTTTATTAGAAGATGGCATTGTTTTGAGAGCTGGAAAAAAGAGGATAATTAGGGTTATAGCTTTTTGAGGGAGGGAATTGAGTTGAGTTCATTAAGGGAAGGAATTAAACTTTATAAAGCAAAAGACTATGAAGCAGCTTTAACGTTTTTTTTGCAATATAAACCAAATGGAGAAGGAGCTACATCTGAGCTTCCTTATTATATTGGTCTTACGTATGCAAAGCTTTCTAGTTATGAAAGTGCTTTGGCATATCTTGAGCAGGTGGTAACTCAAGAAACAGATGTTGCCAGAGTGTATCAATGTAGACTTATTTTGGCATTGATATATGCAAAAACAAATAGAACTCGTCTTGCAGAGTTTGAACTTTCTAAATTGCTTGACGCAGGTTATGAGTCAGTCCAAGTGTTTTCTTCTATGGGATATGTCTCTTATGAGCATAAAGATGTAAAAAATGCTCTTGAATATTATAGAAAAGCCCTCTCAATCGACAAAAATAATTCTAATGCACTGAATGGTTTAGGCTATGTTTTAGCAGATAGTGAAAAAGATTTAGCAAAAGCTATTGTGTATTGCAAAAGAGCTTTAGAAAAAGAGCCTACAAATCCTGCATATTTAGACTCTTTGGCATGGGCTTATTTTAAAAGTGGCTCTGTAAAAGAAGCTAATGCTTTTATAAAAAAAGCAAGAAAGGAACTTGCCAACAATGCAACAATAAATAAACATGCAGAAATTATTCAAACTTCAAAAAATGAGGCTAGTAAGTGAAACATAAAATAATTATTGCTTTTTTCTTTTTTCTTAGTGTTTTAACGGCAACTGAGAATAACTTTTTTCCAACTCCTACATCACAAGATCATCAGATAGCTTTTGAAGAGTTTAGACGTGGTGTGCAATCATATTATAGAGCGTCCTATAATGAAGCTATCTTGCTTTTTGAAAAAGCTCTTTCAATCTTGCCTGATGAGCCTGTCATTTTGGAATGGCTTGGCAAAGCCTATTATAGTTCTGGACTGGAAGATGCATGTTTACAACAGTGGGATGTTGCAATTAAGGCAAATCATGGAGGCATCCTTCTAAAAAATAAAGCAGAAGTTGTAAGAGAACGTCGTATTTTCTCTATGGATTTGATGGATAACTTGAAATTTAGTGAGTCAGTTAGCTTTTCATCTATATATAAGGATTCACGCCTTTTTAGGCAACCACTTTCTGCTGTCGCAATGGAAGATGGGAGCTTTTGGGCTACAGCTTATGGCACTAATGAAGTGCTTCATTTTGATGCAAATGGAAAGATAATTGATAGAACAAAAGGACCAATAGAAGGCTTCGATCGTCCTTTTGACATAGTACGTACTAAAAATGGGCATATATTGGTTTCTGAATTTGCTTCGGATAGGATATCTCTCCTCACAAAAGAAGGTAAGTTTTTACGATATTTTGGTAAAAGTGGAGTGAATGAAGGCGAGCTTTTGGGGCCACAGTTTTTGACAACAGACGTTTATGATAATATTTATGTTTCAGATTTTGGTAATGCTCGCATTTCTGTTTTTTCTTTTGAGGGTAAACCTCTTTTTCATTTTGGTGAAAAGAATGCTAGTTTTTCGGGGTTTATTGCTCCTTCAGGTATTTGTGTAATAAATGGATTTGTCTACGTTGCAGATTCAATTAAGGGAGCAATTTACGTTTTTGATACAGCAGGAAATTACATAGATGAATTGTTAGCGGAAAATAGTTTTAAGTCAATTGAATCTATGCGTGAGTGGAATGGGAACATCCTTCTTTCATCGTTTTCAAAAGCATATCTTGTTGATGTAAAACTTGCAGTAATTCACGAATTAGTTAGCTTAGGAAATGCTCCAACTAAAATTACATGTGCAACACCTGATGCAAATGGAAACATCTTGCTTATGGATTTTAAGAATGAAACAGTTGAGGTGACAAGCAGGATTAGTGAGCTTGCAGGTGGCTTTTTTGTTACTATAAAAAGAGTGTTTTCTGATAACTTTCCAAAGATTGAGATGGAAGTGTTGGTGGAAAACAGAAATAGAGAACAAATTGTAGGTCTTGAACGTCTTAATTTTAATGTTACAGAAGGTCGTAATCCTGTACTTGAATATTCTCTTGATGGTTCAGGATTTTTGAAAGAAGGTTGTGATATTGCAGTACTTTTGGAAAGATCTCCCAAAATGGAAGAAGAAAAAATTGCAGTTGAAAAAGCAATAAAAGAAATTGCTCTTGCTATGAGAGGAAGAGGCAAGATTTCTATATTTTCTGCAGGAGTTACACCAAACAAGGAAGGAGATTATTATCCTGAAGATATTATAGACTATATTCCTCGCTTTAAAGGAGGAATTTCAGAGAATTGGAAGTTTGATTTAGGTCTTCGTCTTGCAAGTTCTAGTTTGTTGAATGCTCAAGCTAGGCGTGCTGTAATTTTTTTAAGCTTTAATGATCTAAAAAAAGAAAATTTTAGCACTTACGGGCTTAATGAACTTTCTTCTTACATGGCAAACAACAATATTAGGTTTTATTCTCTTTCCTTAAAAGATGGAAGTCCTTGTGATGAATTAGGCTATCTAATAAAAAAGACAGGGGGAGAGGTGTCTTATATATATGTAAATGAAGGACTTGAGCCTCTTATTTCTCGAATTGCGAAGTCTCAAACTGGTTTATATAAACTTTCTTACACTTCTAGTATGGACTCAGATTTTGGAAGAAGATTTTTACCTGTTGAAGTGGAAGTGCGTCTTTTGAATCGCTCTGGGCGTGATGAAACTTCTTATTATCCTCCAGCTGAGTAATACCCTATATAATGAAAGAAGTAAAGAGAGGTTCTGAAGCTTTTGATGTCTACTATTCATCCTTCTTTAGTAGTAGATGGGACTCATTAAAAGAAGCTTTGCTAATCCCTTCTTCTCCTATTTCCTATACTGAAAATCTCAAAAAGCCATATTATATGGATGAGGCGAGTGTTGCTGTAGGTAAAGTTATGCCTGCATTGACTGAAGGTTTAGCTCTTGATATGTGTGCAGCACCTGGTGGAAAAACTTTAGTGTTTTCTGCTTCTTTGGGGGATGGGGCAACTTTGCAAGCAAATGAGATTTCTGCAGCTAGACGGAATAGACTTATCACCGTACTTGAAGAGCATTTAAGTCAGGATGTAAGAAAGAAAATTAGTGTTACAGGCTATGATGCTAGCAAAATGTGCCGACATTCCCCTTTAAAGTATGATAGGATATTGTTAGATGCTCCTTGTTCTTCGGAACGTCATGTTCTTCATCTTGAAAAAGCACTAAATGAGTGGTCGCCTTCCCGACCTAAAAGTTTAAGCATTCGTCAATGGTCGCTTCTTTCATCAGCTTTTTTAATGCTCAAAGAAGGTGGTTTTTTGCTTTATTCTACATGTGCTTTGTTAGAAATAGAAAATGATTGTGTAATTGATAGACTATTGAAAAAATATGAAAATGTAAGTTTGATTAAAGATATACCAATCCTTAAGCAATTTAGAGAACAACCTGTGGCAACGCGACATGGTTTTATGTATTCACCTGATGTTAATAATGGAATAGGGCCTATGTATTTTTGTCTTGTGCAAAAATAGATTATTAGAAATGAGTTATATTTGGCTTATAGTTTGAGATTTAGATTTTGCTTTATGTTTTCGATTTAAGCATACGACTGTTGCTAGGTGATAATCTTCTAGTTCTTTTTTTTTCATTGTGATATCATAACTGCTTTCTTATAGGAGAGAAATATGGCTAATCAGTTGCATTGGGCAGATCAAACAGCAGAAAAGATTATTAGAGAAATCGGGGAACAAGAGGAGTATACATGTGCTTCAGGTATTACGCCTTCGGGAACTGTTCATATAGGAAATTTTAGAGAGATTATTTCGGTCGACCTTGTTGTTAGAGCTTTGAAAAAGCGTGGTAAAAAGGTAAGATTTATATATTCATGGGACGACTATGATGTTTTTAGAAAAGTTCCTCTTAACATGCCAAAACCTGAAGTTTTGGAGCAATATTTGAGATATCCAATCACATCAACTCCTGACACTTTTGGTCGAGATGAAAGTTATGCAAGACACCACGAAGTTGATATTGAGACTATGTTGCCAGTTGTTGGAATTAAGCCTGAATATTTATATCAAAGTAAAAAATATCAAAATGGTGATTATGCAGAAGGCATGAAAAAAGCCTTGGATAATCGCCAAAAACTAAAAGAAATATTAAACACATATCGAGATTCTGAGCATAAGATAACAGAAGATTACTATCCTGTTTCTGTGTTTTGTTCTTGTTGCAATAAAGACACTACAAAGATTGACGCGTGGGATGGAGATTGGAATTTAACTTATTCTTGTGATTGTGGACATAAAGAAACTTTAGATTTGAGAAAAGCAAAAAATGTTAAGTTAGGTTGGAGAGTGGACTGGCCTATGCGTTGGGCTTATGAAAAAGTTGTATTTGAACCAGCAGGCAAAGACCATCATTCACAAGGAGGTTCCTTTGACACTGCTCGCCTTGTTTCAGAAAGCATTTATGACTGGAAGGCTCCTATTAGCTTTAGGTATGATTTCATTGGACTTAAAGGTCTACCCGGCAAGATGTCTTCTTCAAAAGGCAAGGTTGTGAGCCTTGTAGATGTTTTAGAAGTATATCAACCTGAAGTGTTGCGATATCTTTTTGCAAGTACGAGGCCAAATACAGAATTTGTTATTAGTTTTGACCTTGATGTTATAAAAATATATGAAGATTATGACAAAACAGAACGTATTGCTTGGAAGCTACAAGAGGCAAAAAATGAAGAAACTTTTCAAAAAGAGTATAGAATATATGAGCTATCTCAAGTAGATGGTATGCCTAGTATGCCTTCTTACCAAATTCCATTCCGTCATCTTTGCAATTTATTGCAAGTGCAAGGTGGAAACATTGAAGCAGTTTTATCTAGTCTTCCAGACTTAAAAGAAGAACAAAGAGCTAGGTTGGAGCAAAGAGCAAAGTGTGCATGGAACTGGATTAGAGAATCGGGAGCTCCCGAAGAGTTTAAGTTTTCTCTTAATGAGCCTTCTAACGTGCCAAATGTGGAAGAAGATTTTATTCCATGTGTCAAAAAAATAAAGGATGAAATCATTCCAATTCTTGATTCTTTTGATGAAAAAATACTTTCTACCATGCTATATGACGTGGCTAATGGTTTTGGCAAAGAACCAAAAGCTTTGTTTACAGTTTTATACAAGATTTTGATAAATAAAGAGCAAGGGCCAAGATTGGCTGGCTTTATGAAGATTATTGGAAAAGAAAAGTTGATGAATCTCTTTGCTAAGTTTTAAATTAACTTTTAAAACAGGTTTTGCTATTTATGATTTTATAAAAAGCTCATGTGCTAATACGACTGTATTAGTATATGAGCTTTTTTATTTATTATTAAAACTACTTTTTAGTAAATTCTACATTTTCTTTATATTGTTCGTTATTCATACCTACATATAATCTATTTACAGTCATTTTTGTGTCATTTTCTAAAGTTTTTCCATCAGGAAGAGTTAAAACAATTGGATTAGCTCCGCTTAAGTATTTATCTGAACATTCATTGTATGAGTATTAAAAAATATAAGAAATAGCTAACAAAATAGAGGATTTTTATCTTATACTTGAATATACTTCTCATTGTAAATTAGAGTTTTTAAAACTTTGCTAGTGTTTATTATTTGAGAAATTGCTATGTTTAGCCGAATATTTATAGCGTAAGACTATCTATAGCTAGGTTATTAGGGGTGAAAAATATTAAACTGAAAAACTCTTTCAAAATATTTTTAGTGTTCTCTTTATTTTTGTCTTCTTTATGTGTGATGTATGCAAAAGAAGAGGCTAGTTATAAGGAAGCAAATCGTCTCATCAAAGATAAAAAACAAGATGTTGCTATAGAAAAGATTCTTGAAATATTAACATCTCATCCAGAATCTTTTAGTACAGCAACTGATTCTTTAAAAAAAGCAATGAGAAATCAAGATAAGTTTGTCTCGCAATTCCTTGCAATAATTGCCCAGCTCTATAAAGACCCAGATAATAATCAAAAAATATTGCAAATTATCGCAAATATTGAAAAACTTAATACTGCAATGGAGCCAGAGCTTCAAGAGTTTTTGCAAAGGTTAAAAACTTCATCTCTTTATGCAGCTAATAGGATAAAGTTTAATAAAATAATGAAAGAAGGTGTTGATCTTATTAAAGGTCAGTTGTATTCAGAAGCTTTTCTTAAATTTACAGAAGGTTATTCAATATGTTACAACGATTATACCGAGATTTATGAAAACACAGAGCGTCTTACAAAAACAGAAGATGCACTTAAAGCAATTCGAGCTTCACATGGAGCTTTTAGGCGTGAAGATTTTAGGCTTTCAAATGCGATTATTGCATATCGTCTGATGTTAAGACAAAATATCCTAAAGCCAGAAGCTAGTGTTATTAAAGATTTTGAAGAAGAAGTGAGGCAAATGCACGCTATAAGCGAGGCTGTTTTTGTAAATGGCAATGTGCTTTCTTCATTCCTTTTGCAAGATGAGCAGAGTGAAAACTTTCAAACAGATTCCTTTTTGCCTTATGCAACTCGAGTAACTACAGGGCGTGCGAGTGCAACAGAATACGAAGGAGTTTCTGGGGCATTAGAGGCATCTCTTTTTGTTAAACTTACAAGTCTACAAGATTATATTGTCTCTTTAATTCAGCGAACTTATGCAAATAACTTTATGAAATTCAAATTTGGATTAGCTTTTGATTCTTCTCTAAACAAAATTGTTACAAATTATATAAATGAGTATGAGCGTATTGTTGGTTTAATTGAAACTATCAACAAAACAAATACTCGTTTTCCATTAAACCAAAAAGAAAGCAAAGACATTTTGGCGATTCTTTCTACGTTAAATTCAATTACTAGTGATTCTTTTGAAATTTATGCTAAATATCTTGCAATAAACAAGATGAACTATAAAAATGATGATTATGGAAAACAAGGAAATATGGATGATATAAAAGAGCTAGATTCTTTTATTTTTAGGCTTGTTCCTTTGCAAAGTCGCCTTATTGCACTTTCTTTTGAAAAACTTGCAAAAGAGAAAACTGAGCTAATTAATATTCAAGCTCAAATGTTTGCAGGCATCTCTGACCTCTACCAAAATAGGCTTAGTAATTATGCACGTGTAAAAAATATTGATGGCAAAAGATTTTATAAAGAACATGAAGCTCAATTTAATAGTACAAAAAAATTAGTAGAAAACTCTGCATCAAATTCTGAAGTTTTCTATCCTACTGAAGCTCTTGCACAATTTGAAGAACAAACAACTCAGATAAAGAAAGATATAAAGGATCTTGATGATGTGATTAGCTTTCTTTCTAGTGTTTCTCAAGAATTTGACCCTAACTTGACAACTAAAACTCACTTTGATGGCATTCAAGATAGCAAGCAAAAGTTAAATGCTCTTTTGACAAACTTAACAGCAGTTTCAATTAGCACCAGAAATAGTATTTTTAGAATTGAGCTTGCAAAGCGTGAGGCAGATTTTAGATATAATGAAGCTGTAAAAATGTTTCGTCTTTCAGATTTTACCTTGGCAAGAGAAAATATTAGTCGTTCTCAAGAAAAAAGTAATGAAGCCTTAAAAATGGAGGAGAACGCAGAATATAGAAATATGGTTGATTCTCGACTTTCAGCATTGGGACAAGAGATAAATCAAAAAGAAAATGAAATGGTTGTTCGTGAAGTTAGAAAATCCATTGATGATGCTAAAAAGTTATATTTTAATGGAAATTTTGGAGAGGCAGAAAACATTCTTCTTAGTGCAAAAAGCCGTTGGGCAGCTACTAACATTGAAGATAACGAAGAAATTCAAAATTGGCTCAACATTGCTCAAACTGCTAGTGTGATGAAAACGGGGCGTAGCATTCCCCAATCTGCAGCTCTTTATCCTCAAATGATTCAACTTCTAAATAATGCGAAACAACTATATGATGAAGCTAGTTCTATAATTAGGACAGAACGTAAGGAAGCACTAAAAAAATTAAATGAAGCTAGAAATAATATAAAGCAAGTGTTATTAGTCTACCCATTAAACGAAGAGTCTGGTCAACTTAATTTAAGGATTGACCAATTAATAGATCCAGAAAATTTTCAAACACAAGTTAAAAGAAGAATTGATAGGGTGAGAATTGATTATAGGAGAAATCCTCAAAGCTCTTATGCTGAGCTTTTAAACCTGTATATAATGGATAGGAATTTTCCAGGTCTTGCAAAGTTAAAAGATGAAGTTGAAATATACTTAGGACTTAAAATATTACCACCTGATATGACACAAGTAAATCAATCGGTTGCCCTAACAAATGAAGCAGATAATATATATAAGTCTGGAAACAAGGCTAAATATAACGAAGCTTTACAAAAGCTAGATCAAGCAATTAAATTAAATCAAAATAACGAAAGAGCGTCTCTTTTAAAAGATAGGATTCAAATGGCTATGGGAGGTTCAGCTATCGCTGTTTTGTCATATGCCAACGAAGAAAAGTATAGGCAGGCAGTTTTAGCATTGCAAAGAGGAAATAAGATTACTGCAATTTCTTTAGTAGAAGAACTATTAAGAGACCCTGAAGGTAGAAAGTCTGCAAAAGTGCATGACTTAAAAACGAGGATCAACGCACAGCTATGACAAAAAAACTTGCATATTGCATATCTATTGTTTTATTTTTCTTCTCAATGCACCTATATTGTGATAGATATTATTGGGAGACACCTACACGTATGACAGTCAAAAACACTCAGTTTTTGCATTCAGCGAGTGGGAGAGGTAAGTCCATTGCTGTTTGGCAAGAAGTTGTGCCTGAAAGTGATTCTAAAGGTGTAGTCTATGTCTCTTTGTCTGTTTATTCATCCGGTGGTTGGTTTACAAATGAAAGAATTACGCCTGCTATACCATACACAGTAAACGTTCCCTCTATTACATCTTGCACAGTAGGAAATGATGGCTCTATATTGATTGCTTCTTTGAATGAAAAAACTAAATTGGTAATATATAAAAGCAAAGATAACGGGCATTCTTTTGAAGCTACTGAAATAGAACTTGATGCAAATGATTATTCTTCTCCTTACATAACGACTACATCAAAAGGGGGATATTTACTTTTTCTTTCTAAAGGTTTTGATGAAAAGTTTTCTCTTTTAACTACTTTCTCAGACGATGGAGTTGAATGGAGTGAATTAAAGCCTTTTATTTCGAGTTCTATAAGTGATAGAGTGTTTTTGCCAAGTCATGCAGTTTCTTTAGCTAGAAAAAGTAGCGATTTAATCATCTTTCAGGCTTTGGTTACAGTGAATGAAAGAAAGTCATATCAATTATTTTCTACATATTCAACGGATGGTTGCAAGACTTTTTCTTTTCCACAGCAGATTACAGTTGATGGAGATTTTCAGAATGAAAGACCCGACATAAGACCACTTTATGGACATAATGAGTTTATTCTTGTTTGGGAAAGAAATAGGAATCGCTCTGCAAACGTAGGTGTTTGTTCTATGTTCTTAAACAATAATGGATTAGCGACATCTCCTGTAGCAGAAATATTTAATGTGGCAGGAAAATCTATTAATCCTAAAATATTAGTTATAAATAATAATCCAATTGTTTGCTGGACTCATGAAAATGAAGGTCGTAGTGCAGTTTATATTTACGACTATGAAACAGCAGAGACATTGAGAGTTCGCTCTGTCTCAGGTACAATGCTTTTTGCTCGACCCTATAATATTGCAGGAAACCTAGAACTTCTTTGGCAAGAAGGGCAGGATGTTAAACACATTATGCAGATTAAGCCTGATAACTTTGTGCAACGTCCAAGTCTAATAGGTAAAGTTGAATCACAAAAGAAAGATAAGAAAAAATTAAGTGTTAAAATTAATTTCCCTTTTGACTCTTCTGGTATTGCAGGATATTCATATACATGGTCAAAAGATGCTCCTCCCCAATATGTTGAAGAAGAAATAAAGAAGTTTCCATCTGAAAATAATCTCACCTTTGAGCCTGAAGAAGATGGGGATTGGTATGTTGGAGTGAGAGTTGCAGATTATGCAGGAAACTGGTCAGCTATTAGTGTAACTTCGTGTAGCGTCGATACTACACCTCCAATGCCTCCTAAATTTCTTAACTTAAATCTTGATCCAAATGGTTTTTGTGTTTCTAACAATTTAAAGATTGAGTGGTTAACACCTGAAAAAGATGAGGCAGGAAGAGTAGAAGGACAAATACGAGGATATACATGGAAGATTGAAAGCTTAAATCTTAATAGCCTTTATCAAGAGTTTATAAAAGAATGTAAAGAAAAGGAAGAAGAGGTTACAGATGAAGCATTGCAAGAATATTTAGAGGCGAAGGTTAGTATAAAAAGCTCTCTTCCAGCTTTTACTCGAACGCGTGCAAACTATCTTGATTTAAGAAATTATGACAATGGAATATATTGTTTGGCTGTTTCTGCAATTGATGAAGTTGGAAATATTGGAAGTCCTTCACTAAAGTTTTTTGCATTAAATAAGTATATAGCCTACACAGTTATTAATAATATCAATGTTAAAAAAGATGTTGATGGTTCTTTTTCTCTTACTTTATCAGGGCGTGGTTTTAAAGAATCTGGAGATGTTACAAACATATTCATTGATAAAGATGGGAAAGCACCATACGATCTTACTTTAAATAAAGGTGATTTTTCGATTATCACAGATAGGTTAATTTCGCAAATACATATTGATGACTTAGAAGAAGGCAATTATAGAATAGGATTAATGCACCCAACTAGAGGTTTGTATTTTACAAGTGAGTACATCACAGTTGATGAGATGGGAACAATTAAGTTTGGAAATTATGAATATTCATATAAGCATAAATGGCAAATAGAAAGTGATGGATATTCATTATTCAACTTTAATTTCTATGTAAGAGCTGCCTTATTGTGTTTATTCTTGGTAGTTTTAACCTTGTATGTTGTAGGGGTTACTAAAGTTATAAAAGAGTATAAGAGCTTACAAATAGAGATGGCATTACTTTTGAAAGGAGATGATATGTCAAAAGAAGATAAGAAAAAGAAATCAAATGAGATAAAAACTAGAGGTTTTGGATTAAGATTTAAACTGGTTCTTTTTACTGTTATGTTAGTGATTTCCATCATTCTCCTTTTAGCAATTCCTCTCCTTTCTCATTTTTCTAAGACACAAAAAGATCTTCTTGCAGATAGCTTAGTTTCCAAAACAGAAACAGTTTTGGAAAGTATTGTTTCTAGCTCTCGTTCCTATTTAAGAGAAAAAAATATTTTGGAATTGGCATTTCTTACAAACCAAGCGAACGATATAGATGATATCATCTTTGCAACCATAACTAGCCAACAGCAAGATGGAAAAAAAGAAGGATATAACTTTGTGTGGGCATCTAGCGATCAAAATATTCTAAAACACATAAATACAGATACTTTGATGTTAGGTGAATCTCATCTAGAAGGTTACACAGAAGAAGATTTGAATGAAACTCTTACTAATTTAAACCAAGAGGCAATTGAATATGTAGGTAAAGCTTCTCGTCTTGTAGGAGAGCTAAATCAACAAGCTCTTAATTTTGTGACAAGGCAAGATGAGCAAGGAAGAGAAAAAAGAGATGAAATACAGGCAACTATTAGAGAGACGGAAGGATACATCACTCAAAGGCTTAAGGGGCTTTCTAATAGTGCGATGGGTTCTTACCCAGTATTTGATTCAAACAATCTTTCGAGAGAGAGACTGGAATATCTATTTTATAAACCAATTTTGTATAGACAGTCTCAAGAAGATGATTCTTTTGTGCATGGAATTGTCTACTTAAAGGTCTCTATCGAAAATCTTCTTAATGCAGTAGAAAAGAAGCAACAAGAAGTTATTGCTATTACATTAACAATTTCTTTCATTGCATTGCTAGCAGGTATTTTAGGTGCATGGATATTAGCTAGTATTATTACTAAACCACTAAAAGAGCTTGCAATTCATGTTGCTATGATTAGAGATACGGAAGATAAAGAGAAATTAAGTGGTAAAAGCATGCAAATAAAACAAAAGGATGAGGTTGGTCTTTTGGCGGAGATTATCAATGAATTAACTGATAATTTGAGTAAATCTGCAGCAACAACCAAAGATGTTACTGTTGGTAAAGAGATTCAAAAGATGTTTATTCCACTGGATACGGATTCAACAGGTAGAAAATTGATTTCTGGTAAAACTGTTGAAGATAATGTTGAGTTTTTTGGTTATTATGAAGGTGCAAAGGGAGTTTCAGGGGATTATTTTGATTACATTAAGCTAAGTGATAGGTATTATGCAATTATAAAATGTGACGTTTCTGGTAAAGGTGTTCCAGCTTCTCTTATTATGGTTGAAGTTGCAACATTGTTTGCAAATTACTTTAAGGATTGGACATTTAAGAAAAATGGTTTTAATATGAGTGGGATAGTTAGTCGCATTAATGACGCTATAGAAACTAGAGGTTTTAAGGGGCGTTTTGCAGCTTTCACTCTTTGCATTTTGGATAGCATGACAGGGGCAACTTATTTCTGTAATGCAGGGGATAATATTATTAACATTTATGATGCAAGTGAAAAGAAGATGAAGGAAATCACGCTAAAAGAAACAGCTGCAGCAGGGGTTTTTCCAACTATGTTAGTTGATATGAAAGGTGGTTTTCCTGTTGAACGCATTGATATTAAATCTGGTGACATACTCTTCCTATATACTGATGGTATTGAAGAGGCGAAGCGTATGTTTAGAGATGAAAAACTACAAGTGATTGTTTGTAATGAAAAAGGGCTTTCTGAAGGGGACTGGCACGAAACTCATACTGTGGGTCAAGATGGTGAAGAAATGGGAAAAGACAGAGTTAATGCCATTATAGAAGCAGTATTTGCAAAGAAGAAATTCATATTAAAGAAGATGCACAACCCTATTCCTGATGAAATTTTTGAATTTGATTTTACAACATGTGAAGGTACCATTGAAGAAGCTATTTTGGCATTGGTTTCTGTAGAAAAGATTTTTAGACTTTATCAAGACCCAAGTGCTACTAATTTTGATCATGTTATTGTTGATAAGAAAGTGGATTTATTTTTGAATAAACATTTTTTACAATATCCTACTTATTGTTTACATAGAGAACCACATCCTGAATATGATGAATATTTGTATTACACAAATATTAGGCAAGATGAACAATATGATGATCTAACAATATTGGCTGTAAAGAAGAAATAGAGACAATATCCTGAATATGATGAATATTTGTATTACACAAATATTAGGCAAGATGAACAATATGATGATCTAACAATATTGGCTGTAAAGAAGAAATAGAGACAATTTTGAGCTATTATTTTTGGAGCCTTTAAAAATTTATTTATGCTTTTCTGGAGCTATATCTAACAAAACATTTTATTATGACGATAACCTAGTGGGAATTTGGGTTTTCAAGTTAAAAAGTGTTTTATTTTAAAGACTACCTATTGAATTTAAGGTGATTATAATGAATACATATCCGATAGAAAAAATTGAAGAATTTTCAACTTTTACACATGATGTATACCTTGATAAGAAATTTATTCTCTTACCTAACCATGTACCATTTGATGCAAAATTAAAAGAAAAGCTATTGGAATGTAGTTTTACTAATGTATATTCTGAAGGAACTACTAAACTCCCCGATGGTGAAGATAAAGAGGAAAAGGTAGAAGCTAATGGAGAAGAAGTTCAAGAAGAGGAAGAAGAAGAGGTAGATGAACAAGTTAAAAAGGAAAGACTAGAATTAGAAAATGTTTTTGTAGGTTTTTTAAGTTTTGTTGCTAAGGTTTATAGTCTTTATGCTTCTAGACAACAGCTTGAAGTAGAGAATATTTTTGAAAAAGCAAAAGAATTTTGCGGAGTAGTAAAAGAACATAAACACAAGATAATTGAAATCCCAAGATCAACATTTGAAGGTCTAGAGCCAGATTTAATTTTTCATGTTGTGATAACGGCAGTTTATGCAATTATTATAGCAGTGCAACTCAAAATGCCTCAAAATAGGCTTGTGGAATTAACTGTTGCTGCCATCTTGCATAAGATTGGCTTTTTACGCATTCCCCCATACCTTTATAATGAAGATAGAGCATTTACAGAAAAAGAATTAAAAACATTTAAGTCTCATCCTATTGTTGCTTATAGGATTTTAAAGGAAGCAGGTTTCCCTGTTACTGTGTGTGTTGGAGTATTGGAACATCACGAAAGGGAAGATGGTTCAGGCTATCCTCGTGGGTTAGATTCTGAGAAGATATCGATTTTTGGTAAAATCTTATCTGTTGCATGTTCTTTTGAAGCGGCAATTGGAGATAGAAAACATGGCTATGGCATTAATTCTGTATTAGATGTTGTTAGAAATATTAATAAACAGTATAGCGATGTAGTTCTTAAATCTTTACTTTTTTCTATATCTATTTTTCCCATAGGCACTTTTGTTCAACTTTCTGATAAGAGAATAGGGCAAGTCTTGGATATTAATCCTAAAAATATTAATTATCCTGTGGTTTTAATATATGGAGGAATGTCAAAAAAAGGTGAATCTCAAATTGTCAACACAAGTCCTAAAGGTATAACTATACGAAAACCTTTAACCAAAGCTGAAATTGATAGTATTAAAGGTACTACCCCCCCCCCAGCAACATAACCAGAAATCATTAAGAAACAATGATTAAGATAGTCTTGAGTTGAGGAATGTCTAGCCTTTAGATTATTTATAGTGCGATTTCTTGTGTAGAATCTATAATAGTTTTGTTAGATTTTCATGTATAAACTCAGATTTTTCTTTTAAACCAATGTTTCCTGTTTCGAGAATTAAGACGTTGGGCTCTTTGCTATCTAACTTTGCTCTTCCGTGTGAACTTTTAATGAGGGAAAGAAGTTTTTCTATTGAGATTTCAGAAACTTTATTAAATTCAATCTTTACTTTTGCACCACGCTCTTTTAGGCTTTTTATGAATAGCTTATTGCATATTATTTTTATCTCAGAAAGAGACAAAAGGCTTTCAACTTCGACAGGTGGTGTGCCAAAACGGTCATTAATTTCATATACTACAGAATCAAAATCTCTTTTTGTTTTAACACTTGCAATTTTTTTATATATTTCCATTTTTGTCTCTGGCAATGAAATATAAGAATCAGGAATAAAACCAGAATATTCAAGCTCAATACTTACATCAAGAGGGGCAATATAGTTTGAGTTCTTTAGCCTTTCAATTGCTTCACTTAAAAGACGCAAATAAAGGTCAAAACCAACAGAGTAAATATACCCTGACTGTTCTCTTCCAAGTAAGTTTCCAGCTCCTCTAATTTCCATATCTTTCATAGCAATTTTAAAACCTGCACCAAGTTCTGTAAAATCAGAAATGGCTTGCAATCTTTTCATTGCAACTTCAGAAAGAACTTTCTGTCCTGGATATAAAAGTGCAGCAAAGGCTTTTCGATCGGAGCGTCCAACTCTTCCCCTTAATTGATATAGTTGGGAAACACCATACATGTCGGCTCTATCAATAATTATTGTGTTAGCATTAGGAATATCAATTCCATTTTCTATAATTGTAGTTGAGATGAGAACTTGAAAACCACCAAGAGAAAAACGTTTAAAAATATCTTCTATTTCGTTACTAGTCATTTGCCCATGAGCTGTTTCAATCATGAGTTCAGGTAGTAGTTGTTGTAGTTTGTATTGCACTTCTTCCAATGTTTCAATTTTATTGTGCAAATAAAAAACTTGTCCGCCTCTTTCTGTTTCACGTCTTATAATGCGACAGATGGTCTCTTCATTATATTCGTCAACTATTGTTTCTACAGGCTTTCGATTTTGTGGTGGAGTTGTTATTATGCTCATATCTCTAATCTTGAGTAATGACATGTGAAGTGTTCTAGGAATAGGAGTTGCCGACATAGAAAGACAGTCTACATTGGTTTTTAAGCTTTTAAGACGTTCCTTGTCTTTTACTCCAAACCTTTGTTCCTCGTCAATAATAATAAGTCCCAAATCTTTAAAAATAACATCTTTTTGAATTACTCTATGAGTGCCAACAACAATATCAACTTGACCTTCTTTAAGCATGGACAAAACTTTTTTTTGTTCTTGTTTTGAAACAAAACGAGACATTTTTGCGATTCTAACAGGAAATTTATTAAACCTTTTAAGCAAAGTTCCATAGTGTTGCTCAACTAAGATGGTTGTCGGGGCTAGAAAAACAACTTGTTTGCCTCCCATCACAGCCTTAAAAGCTGCACGCATCGCAACTTCTGTTTTTCCAAAGCCTACATCACCACAAATTAAGCGATCCATCGGCAAGGCTTTTTCCATGTCTTTTTTGACTTCTTCAACACATGTCAGTTGATCTTTGGTTTCTTCATAAGGAAAAGCTGCTTCAAAAGCTAATTGCCATTCATCGTCTTTTTGAAAAGCAAATCCCTTTCCAATCTTTCTTTTTGAATAGAGTTCAATTAATTTTTCTGCAATGTCTTCAACTGATTTTTTAACTTTATTTTTTCTATTTTCCCAAGACTTTGAGCCTAGGACATCCAAACTAGGAGCAGAGCCTTCATTTCCAATATAACGTTGCACTAAATCTGCTTGTTCAATTGGAATAAATGTGTTTTCATCATTTGCATATTGTAAGTTGATATAATCCCTTTCTGTATCCAATATTTTAACACGTTCAATTCCTTTAAAAATGCCAATGCCATAATTTACATGCACTACATAATCCCCGGGATTTAACTCTACAAAGCTATCAATAACTTCACTCTTAACGTTCTTTGTTACTTTTGGAACACGACGACGTCGCCCAAATATTTCTTTTTCATGGATTACAAGGATTTTAAGAGAAGGAATACTAAAACCACTAGAAACGTTGAAAGGAAATATGCCAACCTGAAAATCTTTTAATATCTCTCCTATGCGCAAAGCTTGATTATCTGTTTCTGCAAATATATATATGTGCCAATCTTCTTTTATTAAGGCAGCTAATTCCTCTTTGAAGTATACAATGTTACCAAAAAAATTGCGTTCTGGGCTTACAGTAAGTTTGAACCAAGATTTATCATTAGGAGCAATAGTGTTTTCTTCTTTTGTTTGAGAGTCTTCAACTTTAGTTTCACAAGTATTTTCATCTTCTTCTAAAGTTAACTTATCTGTTAATGATTTTAGAAGAATTGTTTTTTTATAGCTTGTGATAACTTTTTCAAAATCTAATAAAATTCTATTAGGCTCAGGGTATTCTTTTATTAGATTGTTGTAAGAATCAAAGGTGTCATTCTCTTGTTTTGTACTCTTGTATAGAGCCAGATATTCACGTTGAAAGATTGGACTTGCAGTCTCTTGCCTTTCATAATCTACATAAAAAACCGTAAATGTTTCATTTTCAATTAAATAAGAAAGAATTGTATTTGTCTTTTCAAAACTTAAAGGAAAAAATATTTCTTCTCCTTGAAAAAAACGTTTTGTTTTTAGTTCTTCTATTAACACTTTAGAGTATTCAGTAAATTCGTGATATGTAGTTAAGTTTTTCTCTAAAGTTTCTATTCTTTCATCGCTCCAAATTACCTCTTTTGTAGCACATAGTTCCAATTCATTAAATTCTTTTAATGTTGCTTGTGAAGTTACGTCAAATGATCTTATTTTTTCTATTACGTCAAAGTCAAATACTATACGATAGGCGAGGTTTTCTTTTTGAGATATTGCCATGGGGTAAATATCTAGTACTTCTCCTTTTTGTGAAAACTCACCTCTCATGCTTACCCTAGGTACTCTTATATATCCCCATGAAGAAAGTAATTTTGTAATTTCGCTTACATCATACTCTTTGGATTTCATAACTTTATATTTTAATGTATTGACATAAGAGATTGGTGGAATAGGAGTAAGAAGAGCTTTTTGTGTTGTGATGAATATTGTATGTTTGTCTATTTTTTTGCTAGAAGAAACACTTGCTAGCTTACAAAGCATATCAATTCTATTTGCAAATATTTGTGAATTAGTGGAAATTGGGCTATAGGCAATTGTTCCCCATGCTGGTAAAATATAGTAGTTTATGTCTAATATGCTAATATCCGCAATTATAGCATCAATATCTTTTTCTGTGGGAACTACAAACAATATATTGCTTTCTATGTTTTTTATGTACTCTTTTAGGAAAAAGCCTTTAAGTCCACTATTAAGACCCAATATCTTATATGGGTAGGAGTCAGTTTTTAAGTTTTTGATTAATGAATGCAATTCTTGCCAGTTAGCAATTTTATTTTCTAATTGAGATAGAGTCATAAGGTATGAGATTATATCAAAAATAGTGATAATTTTAATAGGGTGATATTTATATGTTATGCCTTATTATGTGTTGATTGGTTTGTTTAGTAGAAACTAAATAAAACTCAAAATTAGATAAAGGCTAAGATATGAAAATAAAGCTTACATAAATGAGCCTATAGTATTTCTAGGCAAGCTTTATGACATTAAAAAACATATAAAGGCATTTTTATGAAATGTAATAATAGTAGTTTCTATGTATAAGTAACTTTTTTGAAATAATTTCTAGTGATAAGTGTTAGGTATTATTCATGTCCAAAATCCATCTTTCTGCCCAGTCAAATTCAAACTTTTCCCTTTCTGCATGGCAATCTTTTCTAATATCAAGATAGTACTCATTATTTATGACGCATTCAATTAACTTTTTTGCGATGTCATTAGGATTTGCTACTTCAAAAAGCAATTTTTTATTTTGTAGCATATATGGCATTCCTGAGGTGTTACTTGCAAGAATAGGTAGACCTACGTGTAATGCTTCCATAATAACGTTTGGAAAACTATCGAAAAGTGAAGGAACAATAAGAAGGTCATGTCTTATCATAATGGGTAAAGAATCAGATGCATCTTTAATAAATGTTACATTTTTTTCTAGATTATAGTCTTTGATGAAGTTTAAAATTGTAATAGGCACGTCTCCACGACAAACAATGGTGGAATTAAAACTGATATTTGACTCTTTTACTATAACCAAAGCTTTTAAGAAAAAAATAAGTCCTTTCCTTATATCATAACTACCTACAAAAAGAATGTTATTACAATTTTTTGATTCATTTTTATCTTTATATTCTTTTTTAAATCTCAGTTGTAATATATCATTTGGAATGACGACTGTTTTAGATTTTATTTTTCTATTTCTAAGCTTGAAATGTGTTTCATCATTTGTTGTTTGAAAAGTTATTATACCTGCTTTTTTTGCAATCATCTTTTCCCTATATCGTGTAATTAAGTATTTAAGAGTGAAAAATATTCTTTTTTTAATATCTAATTTTTCGTATTTGAAAAAGGATGCAATTTCTTCTATTATATCACTACGGTATGCAAACACAATTTTGGCTTCACAGAAGTTTTTTAGCACATTGCCACTAAGCCAATCAGTTTCACCAAAAATTAAAATATAGCTATCTTTTGCTTTTAATAATTCTTTAGAAAAAAGCCTTTCTTTATTTTGCTTTATAAAAAGCTCTAACTGTTTTGCTGTTTGCACACTTATGCGTTTGTTTTTTTTTAATTTTATTGGAATAGCTTCAGTGTTGCAACCAATGAATTCATCTTTAAATATTTCATTTACAAAAACGGTAACACTTATTCCTTTTTTTGCAATTGATGTTAAAAGCTCAATATAACGCCTGTTGCCACCTGTAACTATTTTATCAACTAAGTATATTCCATATATTTTCATTTGAGATACCATTAAACTAAAATTTCATTAAACCATCTTTCATCATTTTTTTCGGGAAGATAATTTTTTACTTCTGTTTTTGCATTATCTATGATTTTGTTATATAAGTTAGTATCTGTTAAAAGTTTATATAGGGAACAAGCATATTTTTCAATATTATTATTTTCTACTAGCATACCTGTTTTTTCATTTATAATTAATTCATTAACACCATACACATCAAAAGCAATAATTGGTACTTTTGCATAAAAAGCTTCTAGCATAGACATACTAAGACCTTCATATTTTGAAGTGCAAGCATAGATATCTGTTTGACTTAAAACAGAAAAGACATCACTTACTCTTTCGTGTATGAATATTTTTTCTTGCATGTTTAATTTTGATATTAAATCAATATAATTTTGTCTTTCATCTCCTCCTCCAAATAGGATGAGCCTTGCATCAAAAGCTTTATCATTGCAATATGTTTTATAGAATTGAGAAAAAATCTTGATTAAAATGTCAAACCTCTTAACCTCATCAAAGCGACCAAGAGATGCAATAATCTTTGTGTTTTCATTTTTAACATTGCAAATGTCTTTTAAATTTAAACTAGGTATTTTTAGAGATTTTGGTATGTTTAGGCTATTAGGTGTAACAACCACATTCTCTATCTTGCATTTTGTATATTTAAGTAAAAAATCTTTTTTGATTCCTTCTGTTAAAACAGCTACTTTATATGCTTTTTGGTATAGACACAATCTAAAAAAATCAACAAATTTATCTTTGTCATCTTGAGTGATTATAGAGTGCTCGCTTACTATAATTTTATATTTTTTTGAGTTTAGTGCTAGAAGTGTAAAAACATTTGTTTTACCTACCACGCTAATCACATAATCAGGGGTTACTTCTTTTGCAACACGTCTAATTCCAAATAGAATCTTAATGTGTGGAATTGGATTTCTACGATTTTTTCTAACTATATCTAATCTAAATCGTTTTACTTTTTTATCTAGCTTAAAGAAATCAGGAGCAAAATCAAGGGTTAATAAAGAAATCGAATGTTTTTCACTCCATCTATTTGCAAGTTCTGCTACAACTCTTTCAGCACCACCCATTTGTAATGTTGAAACAATAAATAATATTTTCACTTTCTAGTCCTTGTATTTTCTTAGCTGTTTGATAAAGTTATTGTTGTGGCATTTACAAGAGCTTCTATTCCAAAGTACTGAATAGCTCCTGGATACATATATGAAGTCTGTATTTTGCAATTTTCTTGCATTTCTTTCCACATGAGAAAAGGTTTACCAGAAAGATCTACTAATGCTTTTTTGATGACTAATTTATCTTTTCCACTTCTTCGTTCCATGTTAAGCATAGAAACCAAAGGAACTGCTCCAACGCTCCATTCGCTTGTAGGTAGTGTTAGATCTTTTACAGAGACAATGTAGCCTGTACAGTTTTCCTCCATTAATATGAACGCTGTGTAGCCCAATGTGTAGCAGTAATTGCAATCAAAATTACTAGGGAAGGCACTTCGTCCTTCATATCCAAAAAAATGAGAGTAGGACGAAAACTTACCATTATATTTTCCATTTTCTTTTAATTTTTTAAGTTCTTTTTCTACAAAGTAAATCAATAGTTTTTCTGTTTCTATCCGTGAGACTTGTACATTGCCATGTGGGTCTCTATCAAGTAAGAGCTGCTCAGCAACATCACGTGGTAAGCTTTTGAAAAGATCAAAAGAAACTTTTGTTAAACTTTTTGAAAGTGCAATTTCTTTTTTCTCTTGACTAACTTCAGCATTAAAAGGATTTTTACCTAAGATTTCATTGAGTTCTGAAATAAGTGTTTGCATTTCAGGAATAAATTCGATCAAGCCTTCAGGAACTAAAATGAGTCCAAAATCTTCTCCATTTTGAGAGCGAGCAGTGATAACAGTAGTAATTTCTTTTGCTATCATTTCTAGCGTCATGTTTTTTTCTTTTACTTCTTCAGAGATTAGACAAATATTTGGGGCTGTTTGCAATGCACACTCTAGGGCAATATGGCTTGCAGAGCGTCCCATGAGTTTTATGAAGTGCCAATATTTTTTTGCTGAGCTGGCATCTCTTGCAATGTTACCTATTAATTCTGAATAGGTTTTCGTTGCAGTATCAAAACCAAAAGATGTTTCTATATATTCGTTTTTTAAGTCTCCATCTATGGTTTTTGGCACGCCTATAACAGAAGTTTTAAGATTAGCATTCAAAAAACTTTCTGCTAGAAATGCAGCATTTGTGTTTGAGTCGTCTCCGCCAACGATCAAAAGTCCATCTAAGTCTAGTTTTTTCACTGTCTCTATACTGGAATTAATTTGTTGTTCAGTTTGTATTTTTGTACGTCCTGAGCCTATTATATCAAAACCACCTGTGTTTCGATATGAGTCTAAAAGCTCTGCGGTTATTTCTATATACTTGTTTTCTATTAAACCTGAAGGTCCACCTGTAAAGCCATATAGGGTAGAATCAGGGTGAGCCTTTTTCATTGCATCAAACAAGCCTGCAATGACATTGTGTCCACCTGCAGCTTGCCCTCCAGATAAAATGACACCTATCTTTTTTGGTGTATGTAATTTATTGATTGTTTCTTTTGAATTTTCCAGTTTGATAAAAGGTCCACTGGCAGTTTTTGGAAAAGAGTTTTTAACTAAGGTTTCGGTTATATTTGAAGGTAGTCTTTTAATTGATATGTGACTAAAATCTTCCATTAAAATGTATGGTAGTTTTGGCTTATATTCACGCCTTAAAGTTTGTAAAAGAGATTCTTTCATTCTTACGTCCTCCAATGTCTTTCATCTTAACATTATAATAATCTTTTTTTCAATTAGACTTGTGGAGGACAATATAAGTGAAAGAATGCGTTTATATTTAAGCTAATTTTAGTTCATATGTGCTCTTAATAACTATTTATTCAATACTATTATCTAATATTATTTCCTTTTTACCTTCTAGTGTTATAGCTAACCATTGCATATCTGTGCAAGAAATAGACCTAAATGTTGAGTTATTATTGATTAAATATTTTTTCCATAGAGAGCCATCTTTGCTTGTTAATACTATTCCATTTGTTCCTACAGCAACAAATCGCTTTCCATTAGAAGCTATACTTAATAAATCTTCTGTTGTTTCACTATTTTTTTTCTCCCAATTAGTACCATTGTCTTTACTAGTAAAAATTGTACCTTCATGTCCTACTGCAACAAAAAGCTTATTTATTTTGTTAAAAGCTATGCTTTTTAACTTGTATTTTCTTCCCAGCATATGTTCTGTTTGATCATTTGTCTTATCATTTAAAACAAGAATGTTGCCATAGTCGCCTACTGAAATCCAAAAGCTGTTACCAAATGCAACATCATAAAATGAAAGTTGAGGAGGGCCTTTATGAATTTTGTCCCAATTATTGCCACCATCTTTACTAGACAAAACGACTAAACCTTTTCCAGTAGCAATAATTCTATTTTGATTTGTTGCAATTCCAAAAAGATGATATTCTGGGTTGGCATTTATATTTTGCCATGTTAGACCATCATTGCTAAATGCGACAGTTCCATAATGACCTGCAACATAAAAATGCGAGTTCTTAGCATCATAATAGGCATCTATCAAGTGTCTATCTGTATGACTTTTAACTTTCTCCCAAGTTAATGAACCATGTGTATTTTTTAGTATTTGTCCAGAACTACCAACCATGATATTGATTGTGTTGCTACAAGCTCCACTAAAAAATAGATTTTCTTTTGTATCATCTGTAGAGTACTGGCTATTGCAAGAAACAAAAAATAATAGAATTATAAAAAATAATAAGATAACTTTTTTCATATTTGAACCTCAAGAATGAGAATAAATATATTTCAAAATAGTTATAAAAATTATTGGTAATTAATAAAGAAGTTTTATTAATTACCAATAATTTTGTCAAAAGTTAAAATATTAATTTTTGTGAGTCTTCCTTTTGTTTTATCTTATAAAATACTATAACAAAAATGGCAAGAATGAGTGGAATGAATGAGAAAATATAGTTTTCTATAACTAATACTGGAAAATTAGCAAAAAAATATACAATATAAATAATGACTGCATGGAATAGGTTTAATATATATCCTAATATCTCATATAACTGTGGAAAAATTAAAGATATAAATATAAAAATAATTCCTAATATAAGAAAAATTGAGATGAGAGGGCTAATAATGCAAGTAGAGATAATGCCTATAAATGAAATTTGTTTGATTGTGAATGCTATAATTGGAGTAGTGAAAAAAGTTGCACCTAAAGATGCACTAATGCTTTCATTTAATATGTCTGGCAAGAATGAATTAAGAAAATAATAAATTGCATTGCTACATACCAAAATTCCAAATAATGCTCCATAAGAAAGCATAAAACTCAAAGTGAGACTATCTTCGGGAAAGAATACTAAATGAATAGTGAATGTAAAGCACAACACACCTAAAAGATTAACTTCAACATAGAGCAATTTTGCTATTGCAATGATGGTAAGCATAAAAAATGCTCTAATTAATGAAGGAGAAGCTCCTGCAAAAAATAAAAAGGTAAAACTAGCCATTATTAAAAGGAGTTTTAAGCTTTTCTTGTTCAACAAAAAACTTGCAAAATACGTTGAAAGAAATCCAATAATTGCGAGATGCATTCCTGAAAGTGCTAACACGTGTGAAAGACCTGCTTTTCTAAAGCTCAAAGAATCTTCTAAAGATATAAAATCTTTATTTGCTGTCAAAAGAGCTAAAAGTAGTGAGCCTGCTTTTTTCCATCCGTACAACATGCGATTAATCAAAAATCTTAAATGTGTTCGATATAATAAAACTTTATTTTTCCAACCCAAAAATCTTATAGGAGATTTTTCATAAACAAAAAAGGTTTTTGAGGTGTTTCTTTTAAACCTATTATCTTTAGAAAAACTACCAGATACTTCAATTTGTATTCCTTGACAAAATATTGAAACTTCATTATGTCTACTTACAGCACAATTTCCCATATAATTTTCTTTTATAATTCTTGAAGGAAAGATTGTTGTTATTCTACCTTTACAACTATATATAGAACCATCTTGATATTTGCATTTAAAAATTCTTCCTCGTGCTTTGTAATATTTATGCCCAGCTGGTTTAACGTCTTCATCTAACACAATTGTAATTTTTTCAATTTTTTTTGTTTGTGCTAAAGAAAGGATTGGCATTTCTAAGATATTTAAACGAATATGTGCAATGTTAGAAATAAAAAAGCCTAGAACTATAAAAAGTATTAAAGCAAAAGATTTTTGTGGTACAATATGTCTAATTAAAATAAGAAGTATGCAAACAAAAAGCAGAAATACCAATGTTATAAGAGTATTAAATGCAAGAGAGAGATAAAAAAAAAGACATGTTGAAAAGGCTAAGACAATTGAAGGAACAAAGTTAAAGTTTTTTAGATTTAACATCACATATATATTGTTTTTTTCTCTATTCTTTTGGCACAAGCCAAGACTTTTTAATAAACATTGCTTTTGAGTATTTTTAATGTTATAATCCACACCTCTACGTATGTTTTATGCTGAGGAGACATTATGAAAAACTTTGAAGAAAGATTAAGAAAGTTAGAGGAGATCGTTGAAAAAATTAAAAATAATGATGTCCCTATAGAAAACGCTATTTCTATGTTTGAAGAAGGAATGAAAATATCAAAAGCATTAGAAAAAGATATAGAAAAGATGGAAGGGAAAGTAAGTATATTGATGAATCAACCATTAGAAGCTGATGAAAAGCCGGAGTTAGAATTATTTTCTTAAACAATATGAATCGCATTTATAATCCTATTCAAATATTACCACCGGAAACAGCTTTGAAAATTGCAGCTGGAGAAGTTATTGAAAAACCAGCTTCTGTAGTTCGTGAATTATTGGATAACTCGATAGATTCAGGAGCTGATAGGATTAGTCTTGAAATTGAAGATGGGGGTATTTCAAAGATTAAGGTGGTGGATAATGGTTGTGGTATGACAAAAGAAGATCTGCTTGTTTGTACTTCAACGCATAGTACAAGCAAAATAAGAGTTGCAGATGATCTACTCCATCTTTCATCTTTGGGGTTTAGAGGAGAGGCACTTGCTTCTATCCAAGCAGTGAGTGATTTAGAAATTATTTCAAAACGTGAAGATTTTCCTGCATGGAAGTTGAAAGATGGTAAATTAGAAGCTGTAGCTTTTTCAGCTGGTACAAGTGTTGAAGTTAAAAACCTTTTTGAAAACTTTCCTGCACGTAAGAAGTTTTTGAAAAGAGGTCAGTTTGAAGGCTTGAGTTGCAGGCAAATTTTTATTGAAAAATCACTTCCTTTTTATAATATATATACAACTTATATTGTTAATGGAAAAACTTCTTTGATCTTTGATAGCACTTCTTCTTTGAAAGAACGTTGTTTACAAGTTTTTTCTTCTGCTTTTGGATTTAAGGAAAATGAAAAACTCTTTTTTGAGCTTTATCATAATGAAGCAAATTTTAGTTTTAACCTAGTGCTTGGAACACCAGATGTCTATCGTTCTAGCAAAAAATATATCAATGTGTTTGTAAACGGTAGAAAAATTAATGAGTATGGTTTTATTCAGTCTATTTGCTATGGAAGTGAAGGATATTTTCCCAATGGAAATTATCCTGTAGCTTTTTTGTTCTTGCAAGTTAATCCTTCTCGTGTAGACTTTAACATTCATCCTGCAAAAAAAGAGGCACACTTTGAAGATTATAATGAGATTCATAGAACAATTCACAGAGTAATAAATAATTTTTATAAACAAAAAACTATTATGTCTATGTTTTCAAAAGAAGAAGAAAAGACTGAAACTTTGTCATTTAAAGAAAAATTAGAAATTGATAGTGTAAAGGATTTTTCCTCTTCTGTTTTTTCTACTGAGCATAACTTTGCATTTAATAGAGAGCAAAGACATGAAGAAAAAGGCTCTTATTTTGATGTTGCTGATGTTTCTGCAATTTTTCCGGTAAAAAACATAGATATTCAAAACAAAGAAAGCATTTCAAATTCTTACGAAGTAGCAGAAAGAAGATCTGAATATGTTATTCCATCATTCAGAGTGTTAGGGCAGTTTTGTGGGACATTTATTGCAGTGGAAAAAGATAATGCTCTTTATATCATTGACCAGCATGCAGCCCATGAGAGAATTATATATGAAGGTTTAAAAAAAAGTGTTGGTTCTTCTCAAGAACTATTAGCTCCATATATATTAGAAACAGTATCAGAAAAAAATGATGCAATAATAAGAAAAAATCAAGACGCTCTCACAAAAGCAGGTTTTAAGATTTTGGAGATAGGCGAGGGGAGATGGGAGATTTCTGCTGTTCCTATTTTTTATAAAGGAACACAAAGACATTTGTTAAATGACATTGTGCAAGCAAAAGATGCAGAAAACCTTATTAGTCATTTATTGGCGACAGTTAGTTGTAGAGCTGCATGTAAAGATGGGGATGTTTTAGATGAAGGTGCTATGTATAGCTTAGCTCAGAAAGCCTTTTTACTAGAAGAACCACTATGCCCACATGGAAGACCAATATATTTCGTTTTAGACAAAATGGAACTGTTTAAAAAAGTGAAACGTATAACATAACATGTTCTGATATTTCAAGATTAAAAATTTCCTTAATTTATAATTTGAAGATGTTTTATTGACTTTTTTATATTTTACAAGTAAATTAACAGAATAGAAATTATTGTTGAGTGTAGGGCGTTGCCCTTAAATTGTTTTAATGTTTCGGAGGAATTAAAATGAGTAAGATTACAGAAAGGTTAGCAAAACATGTTGCGGATTTTGGTGTTATGTACGTTAAATTGCATAATTATCATTGGCATGTTTCTGGTGTAGAATTTAAAGTTGCACATGAGATGACTGAAAGTTATTATGAAGAGGTTTCTGATGCTTATGATAAAGTAGCAGAAAGATTGTTGCAACTTGGTGAGGTAGCTCCTGCAAGTTTGAAAGAGTATTTAGCTCTTACGGGAATAAAAGAAGAGACAGAGCATTCTTTTTGTATAGTTAAGGTTGTCACTGCAGTGAAAGCAGACTTTGAATATATATTAAAAGAATTGCATGAGACACAAAAACTTGCAAGCGACAGCGCAGATTGCACTACAGATGGAATTGTTTCAGGAATAATTGAAAGCTTGGAAAAACATGTTTGGATGCTTTCTGCAACATTAAAAAAATAGTTTTGTAAAATTAGGACTCCTTTGTAATAATTTTTTATAAAGGAGTTCAATCTTCTTTGACAACATGTTTTCAACTTCAATATTAAATGATAAGTCTTCTTTTCTGGAATTAAGCCAGGCAAGCAAGATTACTGATGTTTGTGTTTCAAACTTAGGATTTTCTGATACTGATTTTTCTAAAAAATATTTCATTTCATGTATTTTTTCAAATGTTGAATTTATTAATTGTTGTTTTGATCTTGTGAATTTTAGAATGTCCTTTTTTGAATCTTGTAAGTTTTTGAATGTTTCTTTTAAGCATAGTAATATTCAATTTTCGTCATTTGCATCTTCTTATTTTGAGTGTTGCAACTTTCAAGATTCTGAGATAATTAATGTTAATTTTAGTGAGATTATTGCAAAAGATATTATATTTGAAAACTCAGACCTATCTTCTTCATATTTTGTTGGAGCAAATATAGAAAAAGGTAATTTTGAAAATTGTGATCTCACAGCTTCAATATTCATTAAGGCAAAAACTACTGATGTTTCTTTTAAGCAATCAAACAAAAACTATGCTATTTTTCAGTAAAGAAAAAGGAAGATAGCTAGATATAGTATATCAATCATTTTTTAATTTTGAATATCCTTGCATAAAAGAAGTATGTAAGGAACGAGCATTTTCTTTTATTAGAGGAAAGATTTTTGGATTATGCAAAGATAAAAGAAATGCAAGAGCATTTTTTTCAAAGATTGAAGCCATGTAGAGTGTTTCATCTTCTTTTTGTGAAAAACATAAAACACCTGCGCCTTCAACAACTAAAGTGTTATAGCTTTCAAATAATGTTTTAGGAGTTTTTTCTAAAGCTTCAATTTCATATATAATAGGTGTGACTTCCCCTATTATTTGGGCTGCATCATCGAAATAGGTTGGTATTCCTTTAAAAGATGATTCTGCAAGTGAAAGTTCCGTTGTATTTGTGAAGTTTTGAGTTTTTAGCATTTTTGAAATATATTGACTTGTAGGTAAATTACTCAATGTGATGAAAGAAATGCTAGGTAGGTTAGTAAATATTGTCGAAAACAGGTCGTTTATACTAGCAGTTTTAGAATTATTATAAAAGTTATCTTTTGAGTATGTTTTTAATTCTCCATTTTTTTCTAAAAAAATGCCGTTTTGCTTTAATATGTTTAGTACCAAGGATTTTGCAAAATTTTCAAGTGTTTCAACCATAAAAAAGGCTTCATCAAAACTAGGCGCAAAGCATACGAGACCATGAGCTGCCATTAGAACTATTCCTTTAGAAATATCTGAAGAGTGATCTTTAGTATTGACAAAAGCTCTCATAATGCTTTCACTAATTTCTTTAGTGCCAGCTTCTGCATATTCTGCTATGGGAATAGTATCCCCTAAAATGCTCTTGTATTCATTTAAAACTTCAATACTTCCTAGTTTGTTTGAAAATAACAAACTAAGCAAGGAAGCGAACCTTTGGTGTGTGTGTAATATAAAAGAAGCTTTTTTATATCTAGTATAAATTGTTGAATGAATAAGAAGTTCAGAAGATGGCCTTTTGTTGCCAATAAAGCTAAGATTTTTAAGGTTTACTACAGGGATATCATCAAGCGTTAGCTTACTATATGAAGCACCACTTGGGCTAATAGCAAGATATTGCTCATTGATGCGTGAGCTAACGTTTCCCCATGTTCTTTCAACAAGCCCTTTTTGGGATAATATTTTACCAGCTTTTATTACTAGTTGTTTACTTTCAAGTTCCTGATTATAGAACACTTTGTCTTGCGTTTTCTTCGTCTATGAATGCTTTAACTTGATCTAGCATTGTGGAAAAATCTACAGGCTTCTTTAATATCAAATCAGCACCTTTTTCTTTTAGTTCCGAATCTACAGCATTTCCTTCCAAACCTGTAATAACCACAACAAAAGGGTTGTTGTAAGAAATATCTTGTTTTATTTTAAGACATATCTCTTTTCCAGAAACGCCAGGCAAGTCTAGATCCAAAAACACAATTGACGGCTTATGCTTCATAATTTTTATTCCTGCATCAAAACCATCAAATGATTGATAAATAGTAAAGTCTTCTAGTTTCTTTTTTAAGAAATTAGATAATGCATCGTTAAAAGACTTATCATCATCAACAATAATCAAGCAATCATTAGCCCCTGAGAGAGCTTTAGGAATACGCATTCCACGTTCCTTCATGAATTTGACAAGCTCATCATGGTAAACTCGATATTGACCACCTGGAGTCACAAAAGCATTTAGGTGATTGCTTCTTATCCAGTTTATTGCTGTTTGATTGACTACACCACAAATATTCGCCACTTCAAGAGCCGAATATATTCGCATCTTTTTCTTAAATTTAATACTTTTTTCCATGTATTGTACCCTGTAAATGTAATTAGGATATAGAAGAAACAACGAGCACTCTCGAAAGATACATGCTGAGTATCCAAGCACTCGTTGTATAGTAAGAATTTGTATAAAATATTAACGTTTGCTGAATTGGAAGCGCCTTCTGGCTCCTTTTTGACCATACTTTTTGCGTTCAACCATTCGTGAATCTCGAGTCAAAAGTCCATCGGCTTTTAGTGAGCCATGATTTGCTTCGTCAACCTTGACCAAAGCCCTTGCAATGCCGTGAGAACAAGCTCCAGCTTGACCTGAAAGCCCACCACCTTTAACATTTATTAAAATATCGTATTTATTGCTAGATTTTGTGGAGACCAGAGGAGCTTTTGCCATATCAACTTGTGCTGAAGTAGCAAAATACTCATTGATGTCTTTTGAGTTTACTTTGATATCGCCTTTGCCATTTCTGATGTAAACACGAGCAACAGCTGTTTTTCGTCTTCCTGTTCCTATACCTAAATTTAGATTATCTTTCATGTTGTCTCTATGCCTCCCTTAAATTTCCAACTTCACAGGATTTTGAGCAGAATGTGGGTGTGTAGCTCCCGCATATGCCTTTAAGTTGCCTAGCATTTGTCGTCCAAGTCTTCCTTTTGGTAACATGCCTTTTACAGCAAATGTAATTGGATCTTCTGGTTTTTTCTGTATTAATTGCTTAAAGTTAATTGACTTAAGTCCTCCGACGTAACCAGAGTGTCTATAGTACATTTTATCCTTCTCTTTTGTTCCAGAAAGAGCAACCTTACTAGCGTTTATGACTATAACATAGTCGCCTGCATCTTGATGTGGTGAGAAAGTAACCTTATGCTTTCCACGCAATATAGATGCTATTTTGGCAGCAACACGTCCTAATGGCTTTCCTGCCACGTCAACAATATACCATTTTTTTTGTATATCGCTTTCCTTAATAAATATTGTCTTCATTATAAAACACCTTACAAAATAAAATATAGCAAGATAATGTGGGGAGTATAACTCTACTATATATATATACTTAATGTCAATAGTTTATTCCCTTTATGTCTTATAGAATGAGGAAATTTTGTTGGAATGCAACCTCATTCGAGGTTGCAACATGTCCACTCCTTTGGAGTGGCGAT
>JBQNBL010000023.1:0-34432 GCA_052169955.1 Treponema sp. | reverse complement strand
TTAAGACAAATTGGAGAGAATTGCAAGGAAAACTTACTTTTTCTTGGAAAGATGGTTGCAGGGGGGGGCTTAGGGGTAATACAAATTCTCAAATACTTAACGTCGGCAACGCCGACTTTTGAGTTGCAAAGCTCGAAGAAACGCCCTAAGAAATCTACATACCTTGAGAAATATAAACTGTAATAAAGTATTAGCAACAACGATGGGGGTTACTAGGGGGTAATACAAATTCCTATTTGAGAATTTGCCTAAAGCAAATTCTCAACAAAACGTCGGCAACGCCGACTTTTGACCCCCCTAGTTGACGTTTGGAAAGGGCGGGGGATCGTAAGGGGGAGGGGAAAACATTTGCTTCAAACAAAGGTGTCCCCTCCCCCTTACATAACACATCTTCATAAATGGCAATTTATAACAAAGTTAAAGATTGCCATCCGCTAAGGACATCCAAAATTAACCTATTTCGCTATACGCGAAACTGTACAGTTTCGCACCCCTAAATACTGCAGTTTGCGATAGCTAAATAATACAGTTTCGCACCCTTAAACTGTACAGTTTAGGCTCAGTACTTTAGTTAAGGTGCAATCATAACACTAGCTAATGTAGGATTGTAACATTAACTAACGTACAATGCTCACATGTTCTAACATAAGAGAAAGATTTTGAAAAGAAATTTTTGAAATAACTGCTAGTTTTTTGAATTAACAGTATGAAATAGCACTCTTCCACAAGATAAAAAGAATTATTAAATAGAGAAAAATTAAATGTATTCATCAAAAAAAGTTTTTTCATATCTTCCTATTATATCAGTTTTAAGTTTATAATGCAAAGCATGAAATGGATAATTTTTTGTTTAGTCATTTTATTTTCTTCATGTAATGGTAAATTTGATTTTTTTGACAGCAACTTTTCTTTAAAGTCTTCTAAAGCAATAGAAAAAAGCGAAAAGATTATAAAAGAAGAATCTACTAATATTCCAGATTTCAAAACAAAAACTATAGAAGACATAATAATAATGGAAGAAAATCAAGAACTCAAAAACCTAAAATGGACGACAAGTTCTGCAAACAGCGTAGGTTCGCCTTATGCAAAAAAAGGTGGAGCTTTTTACACATACTTACACGATATTCCAAACACTTTTAGATACGTAGGCCCACAGGTAGATAATGTATCAAAAACTCTTTTTAACAATCATATTCCTCTTTTAGTGAAGTCACTAGAAGACTTTCAATTCTTACCCGGAGTTGCAACACATTGGGCTTTTGGTGAAGATGGCAAGACTGTCTATTATAAGCTAAACAAAAATGCTATGTGGTCTGATGGTATGCCTTGCACAGCGGATGATTTTATCTTTGCAATAGACTTTATGCAAAATGAAGATGTAGCTCGCTTGAGCGATAGCGAAGACTTCATCAATTTAAGCATAAGAAAGATTAATAACGAATATATCGCCATCACATATAATGCACCACTTACAAAATCTAAAGAATTATTATTAGATTTTACAAATATCTGTCCTCGTGCAAAACATTTTTACAAAGAAGGTATATCAAAAAACTGGGTTGAAAAATACAATAGAAAGGCAGAACCTACAACGGCAGCATATTATCTTCATCATTGGGATTTTAATTATGGTCTATCTTTTAAAAGGGTAGATACATGGTGGGCTGATAGCTACAAACATTTTGCAAACATGTTTAATTTTGATTTTATAGAAATTAAGATATTGCCCGGCACTCAAACATCTGTTAGAAAATATTTTAGAAACAAAGAACTTGATTGCCTTCTTATTTCTTCTGAAGATGAATATCTTGATGCAACAAATGATGTACGTTTTAAGCGAGGTTTACAAGATATTTGGGTAAGTCATTATCAAAGTATTCAAGGCTTAAATGGCATTTTTTTTAACACTAAAACCTTCCCTTTTGATAGCCCAGATTTTAGGCGTGCAATGGAATATGTTTTAGATATTGATGGAGTTCTTGAAAATGTTTTACAAAGAGGTTATTCAAGGTGTTACACAATGGGAATATCTCAAAGTTGCGACGGTATTCCTTTTAATAACCAAAACATAAGGCTAGCTAGTTATGACAAGAAAAAAGCAGATGAATTATTACAAAAAGCAGGATTTACAGTTTTGGATTCAAGTGGAATTAGGATGACCAAAGATGGAAAAAAAGCAAGTTTTACTATTCTTTACGATGACATAGCTTTGAAAGATGTTTTTGGTTTTTTATTTGCTAAAGCTATTGAATGTGGAGTGTCTATTGACTTTCAGTTTGTTTCAGGAGGAATCTTAAAAAAGATTAACAATAAAACATTTCAAGCTTGGTGGACACGCCTTCCTTCTTCTAAAATGCCCAATCATTATAACTTATTACATTCTACTAATGAAGTCTTTCCATATCTTTCTAATGTTTTTGGTTTTTCTAATAAAGACTTGGATGCACTATTAGAAGAATATCAAAATCCTAGTTTAAGCATTCAAGAAAAAGCAAACTGCAATATTAAAATAGAAGAAATTGTAAGAGAAAATGCACTTTTTATTCCAACTTACTATCCTATAAGTGAAAGAGTTATTTGCTGGAAGTATATACGCTTTCCAGGTTGGCTAAACTTAAAGTATATGAAAGAGTTTTATTCACCTTTTATGGGACTAGGCTGGTTCGATGAAAAGATTAAAAACAACGTAGACGAAGCTATGAAAAATGGTGAAGGCTTTGAAGAGAGAATTTGGAACTTGAGTAGCAGATATAAAGAAAAAGATCAATGATAGCTCAGTTGAATTACCATTGATCCTAATGTTTATTTTTTGTTTCTATCTTCCCACCATGTGAAAGGAGAGGCTTTCCATTCTTGCAAGCTAATCTTCTCTTTTTCGTTTATGTAGCCTATTTTGCAAGCTTCTTCAATCATAACATCATAAGTTATAATTGTAATTGGAATGCAAGCAGGGGTTAAGGAGGCAAAAGCATCACGAGCTTTTTCCATTCCATATGAAAATATTGCAAAGCAATATGGCACTTTACCTTTTGCATCTCGCACTGCTTGGCAAGCGTTGATAGAACTCATTCCTGTAGAGATTAAGTCTTCTATGACCAAACCTTCTTTATCTCCATAGCTTCCATCTTTTCCTAATCCTTCAATCACATTGCAAAGGCCATGTGTTTTGTTAGACTGCCTGACATATGAAAGTGGCAGGCCTAATAGATCGGCTAAAGTGGTTGCATGAGGAATACCAGCAGTGGCTGTTCCTGCAATAAAGCTTGGGGAATAATTTAACACATTCAATAGTTTACTAAATGCTAAAGCAATTTGCTTTCTAGTTTCAGCACATTGCAAAAACTTTCTATTGTCGTTGTATATTGGCATTTTATAACCAGATGCCCAAGTGAAAGGTTCATCAATCGAAAGTTTAATTGCTTCCATTTCTAAAGCAGTTTTAATAAGAGCTGGAGCTGCTTCATTTTGCACTTCACTAATTTTTTTTTGCAGAACTTCGTCCATAATACCTCCTAACAATAAAAACACCTTAAAGAAAAAAGCTTATTAATTTTCTTTCTCAAGATGCCATATGTAGATAGTGTATTTTAACCTTATATGTTAAACAATCAATAGTAGCTTTTTTCTTAGATAATTTACAGCAAAGTCAGATAGCATTTAGTGTATGCTTTACAATATGCGTTATTCAAGATGGTTTTTAGAGTTTAGAAAAAAGATTTTATGATAAGTATTTTTTTCGCTCGACAATGACACATTCATGAGCTTTTGTTCCATTTTTAAAATCAAGAGATTTTACGATATACCTTTCATCTTTTTCAAACACATCTTTATCCATACAGTTGTAATATATTATTCTTAAATCCTCTCCACTACGATATGTGTCCAAAAGCTTCTTAAGTTCTATCATAACTTCTCTACTAAATGGGTTATACATATAAAAAATTGTTATATCTGATGGTAAAACATGCAATACATTTCCAATAATAATCTCTACATTTTTTTTCTGTTTTAACCTATCTTTTATAGAATTTCCTACTTCTTCGTCTAATTCTATTCCATATATTTTATTTGAGATTCCTTGCTCCAGTAAATAATTAATAACCCGTCCCTTGCCACAACCAATATCTGCAATTACATCATTTTCATTTATTTCTATATGAGAAAAAATCTCTTTTAAAACTGAATATCTTGTGTTTGCAGTATCATGTGCTCCTAAATGCCTATATGGTGTCTTTTTAACTCCACATAATATTTTGCCATATTTTAAGTCAAAATAAATATTCTGGATAACTTCAATTATTCTAGTAAATCCTCGCATAATGTAATTTAGGATACATTATTTACTATATGTTAGCAAGTAGATGGCTCAATCTATGGAAGCAAACTAAAACAAAAAAAGCGGATGCACCCATTAGGAAGTACATCCGCTTTTCAAAACTACATTTGATAATGAAAATAAATCTATTTAATTTTTATCAAACCATTCTTTCCACTTTGCCTCACCCTTATCAAGGGTAATCAACATACCAACATATTTATCTAATTTCTTGTTTATATTGTAATTAATAAGATATGGATAAACACGAACAATACCTTCAGGGTCATCGGCATAGATGTCACTCTTGTAATATATACCATAAGTAAATATCCTATTTTCCCTATCGTTATTATCACACACATAAATGGCAATAACATTTTTTTCTTCATCAAAAGCAGCTCCCCATAGTGTTATGGCATGCCCATACTTACCTTCATCATGTACGTGTACGCCAACTGCTTTTTTGGAATCAGGATTAAGAAGTGCATCTTTAAGAACCTCTTCAAATTCTTTTTTCGTGGGAGTAGTTCTTGCCACAGCAGGATCATTTTCTTCTCCTTTTCCAAAAATGTCTTTGAATAATGCCGGAGAATATGTTTTATCTTTTGCAAAATCTTTAAGTCCATAAAGATACCATCTAAGCCCGAGATATATCCATGAACCATTAGTAGAATTTGGGCATTTTTCACGAAATTCATTTGCTATAGAGCTTTTTATATTTTCTTGATTATCAGGAAGTTCACGTCTATAATAAGGATTATACATCTCATACAATTCAGGATTATCTTCTTTCGTTATACCCTTCTTTTCTATATATTTTTTTACATTTTCTTTATTTTGCTCAAACCACCAATGCAACATATTGGAAGAACTTTTTGCCCAACACTGACTATGATCAGGATATTTACCTGCATTGGAACCTGTAGGCCCCATTTTTCGTGTGTTAAAGAATTTTGTATTTTCTGTTTCACACCAATGAAAAACATAAGGCATTTTATGATATTGCTTTGGAGATAAATGTGGAATTTCAACAGGTTTTCTTTCATCATCGCTAGGCTCTCCTATTCCATACACCCACTTTACTTCTACTTTTGGGTTTTCATTTTTCTCTTGAATAAGTTTTACTTCTAGATCTTTATTATCTTCTCCTTTTATGAATCTATTTGAATTATTTTTAAATTTGATGTATGCAGTTCTTTCCCAAACAGTTTTGTTTTCAAAAACATTCAATTGTATTTCGTCTTCAGTTTCAGTTGAACTTACTTCACTACTTATTTCCACCCATTTAGAGCCACCACCTAGTATTACAGGTTCATACTCAAGTCCGCCATTTATTTTTTCTATCACAATTGTTGTTTTGCAAGCATTATTTTTGCATTTTTCAGGTGCCTGCTTTATCTTAATAGAAGGTATAGGACGTATTTTCACCTTAAACCGAACTTCTTGGCTAATAGAATGGTTATCATCAGAAGTTATGGTTATTGTTGCCTCTCCTTCTCCATTGGCTTTTACAATATTTTTCTCTTCACCGCTTAGCCCTGCTATTGAGCCATTTGATGTTGCAAAGTTAATCTTTTTATTTGTAGCATTTTCAGGTGTTACTTTGGCTTCCAATTTATACTCATCACCAACAAACAATTCAATTGGCTGTTCAGGAAGCTGTTTTGTGAATTCAATAGAAATAACAGGAATATGAGCTACTGTAACAATCACTTCTATAGTTTTTGAAATGCTACCTACAGCTATGGTAATATTTGCAGTTCCAACTTTGTGTGCAGTAATTAAGCCTGTGTCGTTCACAGACGCAATTTCTGTTTTGTCTGAAACATAGCTTAGTTTTTTATCAGTTGCGTTCTCAGGTTTTACTTGTACATTTAATTGATAAGAAGTTCCATTCACAAGTGAAATGGGGTTTTGAGTAGGAGAAATAGAAATCTCCTTAGCTGGTATATGTGCTTCAACAACAGTTACTATAAGGTTTTTTGAAATACCACCTGCTGTTATAGTTATGTTTGCAGTTCCAACTTTGTGTGCAGTAATTAAGCCTGTGTCGTTCACAGACGCAATTTCTGTTTTGTCTGAAACATAGCTTAGTTGTTTATCAGTTGCGTTCTCAGGTTTTACCTCTACTTTTAACTGATGGGTAGTTCCTTTCACTAAAGAAATCTTACTTTCATTAGGTATAAGAGTAATGCTTTTAACATTAATAACTTTATTATCTTCAGTAACAACTCCTTTAGTTTTCTGTGTATAGTTACCCTTACAAGTTGTAAACAAAAGATCCAGCAATATAGCAAACGCTATCAGTTTATGTTTTTTTATCATTGTATAACCTCCAATATATTAATAAGGTATGCTTGTAAAAAAACTTTATAAATCATTGTTAGTTACAAATCAAATTAGTTTGGTTTGTAATATGAACTCTCAACTGGAAATTACTAATGAAGAGATGTTAGTTAAGAAGCATTAAAATATGATTGGTGGTAGATAAAAATAACTCTTATATAATGAACCTTTTCAATTTTTTTTACATCTATATTGGCTTATCTCAAAAGAAAAACTTTCGTTTCCTCCATCTTCTGCATTTTGTATAAACTCAATAGGTAAGATATGAATAGTCGGGCTTTCTTCTTTTCTGTTTCCAACAAATATTAAACGGTACTCTCTTCCTTTTTCTTTTGCAACTTTCAACTCATTTGTAGAAAAATAAAAACTTATCTCATCATACCAATAACTTTTTATTTCAATAAACAAATGTTTCCCACTTTTTGAAGATAACTCAACATCATAGCCAAGTTTTTCATCCCAATTCAAATTTCCTTCAAAGCGTTTAGAAGTACTTGAGACCCAATTTACCTTATAATCTTCACCATCAAAATAATCATTTATCTCAACAATTTCACGATTACGAAGTTTTTGAACTATTAATTTTTCTGCTTGATCTCCTTCTTTTTCGTCCAATACCAGTACATAATCATAATATGAGGTATCAAAATTTGAGCTTGCAATGTTTTGACTATTTAAAACTGGATTTTTTATATAGTTAGTACTCAGTTTTTCATTCTTGGAAGTTGAAATGGATTCTGTTTTTTCTTGATTTTCATCCTCATTATTAGAATCAGATATTTCAGCAACTTCATGTATTTCAGAATATTTTTCAAGTTCATTCAAAGAAGCAACTTTTTTAATGTGATAATTGCGTACATCCTTATTATCAAACAAAAATAAGAGACTTATATTTGATAATATATTTTCATCCGTTACACCAAGTTTTGTAAACAATATTTCAATTTGTTTTGAGATTTCTAGTTTGTTCGGCTCAGAAAAACTATCAATATCTCCCACAAATAAAAACCATTTTGTTTTATTTTTTGCATCTTTAGCAAGGGAATAAACTTTTTCCAATTCTATAATTTCTGAATGTTCAGATAATGAATCGATCAATGAAATTTTACTTGCAAGTTCAAGTTGAAGATTTTTTACTATTTCATCGTTTATATACTGTTTTGCATAGCAAAAAGCATATGGAAGAAACTCCATAAAATATTCTTGAAAAATCTTATTACAAGATGAAATTTCATAATCTTTCACTACAATATTTTCTTTATATTCTTCAACAAAAAAGATGTTTTTTGCACGTTTTGAATTTCCAATATTAAATGGAACATCTAATAAAGGCGTGTTTGAAGGGTTTAACACAGCGTTGTAAGAAAAAAACACTTCTTTTACAGGCATATAACCTGCATTTTTCGTTAAAAGCTTGCCATTTTCATAGAAATGAACTCTTTCATTAGAAGATCCAAAACTAAAATTACCACTTTCAAGGCATTCTCTATAGATTTGTTTTGAAAGCTCAGCTGTGGAATCATCTTCTCCTAATTGTCTTAACAATGTATAGAATGTGGCAGAAGAAAGAGTTTTAATAGTTTTTGCAGCATTTAATTCTAGTAAAAAAGATTTTATTGTTGACCTTTCATCTGCAGAAAAACCTAAATCAGAAAGATATTTATCTGAAAGACATGGAATATAAGGTGAAAATTCAGTTTTTTCGGCAACAAGACAATCAGAAGGTGCATAACGCTCACCCTTAAATTCAATCCATTTTTTATTTTTAAAAACATAGTTTAAGTAGCAAGGGTAGTCATTATTAAATTCCCTACCAGAGCGACTATATGTCACAGCTGAATGTTCTTTTGTTTGAATTTCTTTGCGGAGTTCATTATCCAATAAAATCCATTTAAGGATAGCTTTTAACGATGCCTTATCAAGAATTGCTCCAATACCCAAAATACTGCTGACTTCTAAACTATATTTTGCATAATTACAAAAGTAAGTCTGATAAAAATAAAATCCATCATTTCCAAACTTAGATACAGCATTAGTGAATTCAGCATAAAGAGTGGATCGTGAAGTAAGTTTAATACTTGTCATTTTTGGAAATGTTTGTACCTTGCACCATTTAAAGAATTCCTTCCATTCTTTGTAGTTTTCAGCTTTTATACCCAGTATATCTGGAGAACAAAGTTTCTTATAATCATTATTGATTGAAAATAATTCTTCACCTATTTCTTCTTTCCACAACTTATCAAAATATAGTTTTTCTGCTTCAAGAACAGTGGCTTCTGCACTTGGAAGTAAAAGTTTTGATGGAGTAGTAGTTTTTAATGCTTCATAATTCTGTTTTAGCCAATGAGTAAATTCTATTGCTCGTTCGTAATTGCTTCCTACATTTTTATTGAGCGTAGCCATAAGCGAAAGCGGTTCATAATTAGAAAACTTCATCCCTTCACATTCTTTTTCTAATATATGCTGTAATTTTTCCCTATCATCTTTACCCTTTAGGGAATCAAAATCTATCTTGTTTTCTTTATAATATTGAATGAGTGATTTTTCATACTCTATAGAAAGCATAATACGAAGAGCCCAATTTGGAATATTTGCGTTTTCATCATAAAAATATACTGTTTCTTTTCCAGTAATCCAATTATTGTTAGTATCTTTTAATAAATGGGGTAAATCGTTTTCAATTTTGTAATAAGAAATCCACCAAGCAAACACTTTAACACGAGTGCAAGGAAGCCAACTTCTTGAAAGATTGTTTATTGCTTCATATAATTCATCAAATGGAAACTCACATTCATCACCAAGTAACTTACGTAAAAATCCTGATAAACCTCTATCAGCTTCTTTCAAATCTCCACCACTACTTCCTGCAATTCCATCAGCAAGTAGAGATTTAAAAGAAGCTCCCTTAAAACTTTCAGGAAATCCTTTAGGAAGTAATTTTGGTCTTTCTTTTAGAGAAATAAATTTTTTATTTACAGTAAAGAAAATATTTTTTGTTTTACATAATTCAATATATTCATTGACTATTTCTTGCTTGTTAAATGGACTTGAAAAAGTTCTATTCTTTTTCTCTTGATTTATAATACTATATTCGCTTGACTTTATAAAATTAATGGGACAAAGTAATTTGAGAGCATTTATACCAAATTCTTCTTTGCAAAAATTATTGGCTATTACAGAAACATAAAACTTTAACAATTCTTTAAATACAAGGATATTATTATTGGTGTTTATTATTTCATCACGATTTTGGCTTAATATAAAAGTTGCATGCATAAGAGCATGAAAAGGACTTTTTGCAGTTCTAATTGGAAAAAATGTGTACATACTATAACTATATTCTTCTGAGAAATCAGATGGAATGGCTACAGCAAGTTTTACTATCTCAAGTTTACCATCTTTACACTTAATTTCTGAAGGAGATGCCTCATTATTAAATACAAAAAAACCTCTTTTGCTTTCTACTTTTTTATTATTAACATCAATCTTTTGAACAATATTTTCTTTTAATTCATTCTTTTCTTGAATCTTTTTTTTGAAAGTAAAACATTCATTATCTTTTTTAAAAGTGATTTTTGTTATGTTTGGCAAGAAGAGCAAAATATATGGATCAAATTCTGAAATTTGCTTTTCAATACTCCAATCATCTTCTAAAGCCTCTTGTTTGATAGTTATTTCTATTGTTGTATCAAATTTAAATTTTTTCTTCTTAATTATTTCAGGAGCGTAGAGAATAGGAAACTTTAGAGATGGCTCTTCTTCAAGTTCTTTTTGGATGTTGGCATTTCTTTTAATTTCATCAAGTTGCTTTTCTGCATATTCTTCAGAAAAACGGATGGCATAATCTCCAGAATATAAGCGAATTTCACTTGCCCAATTGAGTATAGAGCGAAATCCTATGCCTTTATTACCTATGTAATATTTTTTCTTACCACTTACACCACCTTGGCACAAACGATTTATAGAATCCTCGCTAAAGGTTGTTCCATTATTTTGAACACGAAGAATATTGTCCGTATATTCAATAAAAGCCTCTACTTCTTTTCCACGCATTGAAGGCTCTTGTTGGCAAAGCTCTTCATAGGCATCATCAACATTTTGCAGTAATTCTAAAAGCTCCCTTCCATGATAATCTTTTGCACGTGCATTTTCCAAATTCCAGCGTTCTGTAAGATTTCTCTTTGTTTTGAATTCAACAAAGATTCTTTTATTTTCATTAAGAATTTCTCTAATATGCTCTTTAGATGTCATTCATAACTCCTTTACAAGGTTTTTTTAGCTTATAAACTTCATAATTCCTTTCTGCTGTTTTGGAATTGGGTACATAAGTATCTCTGCTTCCAATTGTTTTTGACGAGGAGATTTGCGTGGTGGTCGGACAAGACTTAAAAAGATACCTATAAAGATAATAATAATTATGATATCAGTTATCAAACCTTCTAATGGCTCATCTACTATTTCTTTTATTCTATGCGCTTTATAGGCTTGTTGTTCTTCTTTTGTCATATTGTTCCAACGAATTCTTCCTGTGGCGTATACATCTTCCGGTTCTGCTCGCTGTTTTTGTTCGTCGGTTTCTGCTTCAATGCTAATCAATCCATCGGAGTCCTTTGTTTCCGATAGTATTCCAGCATACCATTCCTGTGTTCCCATTTTTATTTTGATATAGGTGGAATATTTAGATACTCCATTGCTGACTAAACCGATTACTATTAGCAACACAAACACTTTTATAATGGTTAACAATATTGTACCGAAAGACTTCTTTTCGTGCATTTTTTCTGTTGCAAGGTTTTGCAATTTTTCAGAAAATTCTTCTTGAGAAAACTGTGTAGTATTTCCAGATTCATCAAATGAAAAGCTACAATATTCACATTCACCTGTCATTTGATTTATTTGTGCTCCGCAATTTGGACACTGAGTTTTTTCTATCATTACTTGTTTTTCTGCTTGTGTTGCAAGTGTCGTTGCGATCATTTCAACTTCAATAGGGGCAGCACCTAGTTCAGCTGCTTTTTGCTTTAGAAATTCAAGTTCTTTACTTTCTAATTTTCCATCACCTATAGCCATATTAATATAATACATCATTTCCTGTGATAGCATAGAATACTCCTTTTTAATTATATATCTTCAGTGTAGCTCCATCTTTATTAAACCGTAAATAAACACAATCTCATTTGATGGTTTTAAAAACATTGTTATACACCTATTACTATTCAATTTGTATTTCCGCAATGCAAGTGTCGAGATAACGAGTTCCCTTATACAACTCCAGAATTTGAATATGAATGTTGAAAGAAAGCGGCGAAAAACACAAAATCTTTTGAATGCATGTCTTTTAACTCAAAAAGTTTATTATTAATATCTATTTTTTTGATACGATTATTACTTGCATAGAGTTTCGGAGTTTTTACAAAACCATTTATTATCCCGACTCGTCTTATTTTTGTATCACTCACTATCGAAATAGTAATGTCATTATCTTCGCTCTTTTCTACATAAGCTGTCTCAAAATTTTTATCAAACGCATTTTGAATTGTATACATAAAAGGACATTTTTCATCAATCAATGTGCTTTCGCAATGTGCAGTTTTATACTCTTTCAATTCTACTTGAGCGATAGTGTCTGTTATACTATTATTTTTTTCTATACTCTTAAGAATATCCGATAACTTATAAAAATATGCAACTCCTTCTCCTTGCTCTTTAATAGTTTCTTCGGAATCTACTTCCCCATCATAATCGTAATATGTCTCAATTTTATCTTTTGTTTGGTGCATGATAATTTCAAACTTTCCATTCTCTTGAATGACAGCATAATTTGAATATATATTTTCTTCAGCAACATGAATCGTTTCTTCTATTAAATGTTTTTCATGCAAATAAGAAGAACCCAAGATGTAAAGTTTGTTTTTGTATGCAAGACAAAAAACCTGCAAATAGTTAAAAACAAAAGTTCCATAAGAATGATTATCAGTAAATAAAAACCTATAAAAAACAAACGAATTATGAACTTCCTTATAAACACCATGTTCTATCAATGAAGAGTCTGAAAAAAAATGAAATTCATTTGCAAAAGCAAGCACGTTTGAATAGGAATCTTTTATTATAGATTCACTTTCCTTTGAAATTTTTTGAATTGCCTGATAGTTTTCACCAAAAAGGATTCTTCGCTCGTCATAATTTTCTGAAAATAAATTCATACACAAAAATCCAAGCAATACAATTAATAAACAGTGCTTTTTCATTCTCTCCATCCCAATAATATTCTGTTATTTTAAGCCAGAAAACTGTTTGCATAAAATAGTTCATTTTTTTTCACTTCACAAGTCAGTGGCTATTCTTATGACATTCACTTGATCTTAATTGCACAAAATGTTCAAGTTAAGGCAGGTGTTATTCATTTATTAATTAAGCTTTTATAAATAAAAGCTAAACTTCAAGTTTTTCTAATTTTTTTATATATTTTTCAAGTACATGTATTTGTTGCTCAAGTTCATATTCAGCATCTGTTGTTTTTCCGTATTTTTCAATTTTCTTTTGCAATTCTAAAGAAATAGTATATATTTTTTTAATAAAAGCTAAATAACTTCCTTTATAGAATAGTTTCTTTTTTGTAGGTCTTATTTTATATTCTATAAACTTATCATTTACTTTATTTATAAAATATTTCCATTGGTAATAAACATATATCTTTTTATTTTCTTTATATAAAATTAATACGTATTCTCCATCAAATATTCTCACTTCAGTTTCAGTTTTTTCTTTTATTAAACGTACTTTATATAATAACAATCGAAATGTCTGATTTGGAAAACCAATAAATTTCTTATTAGGAATTTTTACAATCAAATTTGTAAAATAGAAGTTTGCAACAATCCCAGAGAGACTAAAATCTTCATAAACTTTTCCAATAAAAACATCAAAGAAATTTTTACTGAATATATTTTTTATTTGATTAATCATTTATTTCAACCTGCTCTGTGAACCATTCATCCAGCATTTTCGCTTAACAAACAACAAGGTTTATCTTTATTATCAACGTTGAAGCGGATGTTAGGTATAATTATTTTGTAAATAAGTCTTCAACATGCAATATATTTATCTGAAATAGCGTTAGATGAAACCTATTAACTACCTATTTTCCCATACTGCTGTTTATCTTGAAAATATAAAATAATTATTTTATCATCACGTTTTATGGGATAAAACATTTCATAATTTCCATCATATGCACTAAAATTCTTTTCTAATAAATTATTTTGAAATACTTTTTCTAAATACTCGCGTTGTTTTATATCGCTTTGAAAAACGAAATTGACTTTATCAGGGTCATGTTCACCATCCTTTGTTGTATAATAATATCGATCAAATACCAAAAATACGGGAACATCATCAATTACATCGCTAACAAGTATTGAAATATTTTTATAGTTTCTGTCCAGTTTGGATAGGAGCTTGAGTTTTGAAGCTGCATTATCAATCCATTCTTTCGTAAATTCATAATTCACAATTTCATCAATAACATTTTTATTACTACTGACTATTGATTCAGCAGATTGTAACAACATACGTTCTTTTTTATTCGTTGTCAGGTAATCTCCTAAAAATAACACAATTGTAATTATTGGAAATAATGTTATAAAACAAATTAAGAATATTTTGCTATTAGTCTGTTTTAAATCAATAGTATCACTATTATGTTTTTCTGCTATTCTTGTCAAATTGAACATGACATTAGTAATCAATGCACCAAACATCAAAGCCAATATTCCCAATATACTCAAATAAAATATTTCCGTCAGATTTTTTCTAAAGACCTTTAAACCAAAAACATTAATGACAATAAAAGTAAATACCCAATAGCATAATAAAACAACTGATATAATACATAAAATATTGCTTAATTTCACAATCTTTTTTGCAACCACATTTTTCTCCTTGACTCATCTTAGCATTACTTTAAATGATAATGTCTTGATGGCAATCTATTTTGAAAACAATGTCAACTTTTTATACAATATTATCCTAGAATCAAAAAACCAAATTGTTCACTAAATCATCCTATTTCAAATCATATTTTTTCCAAGGACTTTTCGCATCTTTAATTAAATCTTCTGCAATTCCCATGATACCGCTCAACATTATATTATCACCAAAAGCTACAGCCCTACCAATAACATAACTATTTGCAAAATTATTCCAATTATTAAAAATTGAAAGTGCAACCTGCCTAGCTTTCTCTATGTAATCCCACGCTTCTGTTTCTGAAACATAGCCACATTGAAAACAAGCTCTTGTCACAAATACTAGCCTTCCTAAGTCCCATGCTTTTATCGACTTCTTTAGAAAGTCATCTTTACTCGTAATATAATTCTCATCCAATAAACTTTTTGCCACTTTATTAATATTAGCTATAAAAGCTCCAACTCTTTCCAATTCTTCCTCATTCAGTGAAAAATTGTCCTCATCTTTTATTGCTTCAAAAATAATAGAATGTCCTCGATCTAAAAGCCAATCTAAAGTCTCTAAAGCTGTTTCGCATGAGACTATTCCATAATACCCCGCCAAGTCTTTTGACAAATCTTTTGTACCCAACCCAGTTTCGAGACTATCACAATAACAACAAGTTTGCTCAGCATTAATTGCACCTAAATTTAATCCTACATTCTGCTCAAACGACAATGTTCTTGCATTAGGATTTGCCCGATATTTCTTATTACTAAACGCATTTAGAAATTTACTAAAAAAACTCATATTGAGTTATCCTTTCCATAAAGAGGGTAATAAAATAGTTGTACTAATTATCCAACATACCATTTGGAGTATACCATAAATTACAGTCTATAATGAGGAGTATTCATATTAAGAACTCTCCAAAATTATAATTATAGGTATTAGCTAAATCCTATTTATTGAGGTAATCTCTGCAATATGCAATTAGAAAACTTTAGAAATTTTAATACTTAAATTCTTAATCCATACAAAGTTTTATATTCAGGTAATATCACCGAAATAGAATGCTCCATTTTTTCATTTAATTCTTCTATCTTTTCTTTGAGTGCTTCGCGACTTTCTTGAGTTCCGTGATTTAGAAAAACTGTTGTATTAAAAGTGTTTTCATGTTTTTCAACTCCCTGATAACCATGTACATAATTACATAATTGTTCACAATCTGCATGTCCAGAATAATATTCAGACATATCTATAATTTTGCATTTTACATCAGATAAACGTAAATCAAGCCCATTAAAATGCTTATTGTACATATATTGCTGATCGTCTCCAAATTTTCCCTCTGCAAGCTGTTTTAGTAACAAGCCATTTGTATTCATTCCCTGATAACCTGTTAAAATAATAACACAATTTGGAGATGTTAAAAAATGAGGTAATATTTCCATAACTTTCCCTTCATCACACATACCAGAAGATGCTAAAATCACGGATTTGTTTTGCTTTTTAAATGCTTTATTATTTTTATTTTCTATTTTGCTAGTCAGTATCTTAGACAACAGACTACGCAAACAATTCATTTTACGCTTAAACTCATCAGGAGTATCGCTATCTGTTACACAATCAAGTCCCAAACGTGTAAAGAGATTAGTATTTAAGTATTTTGTTTTTATAATTCCATCTTTGGTCATAAAAGAATCAAAAAGATTTTCCATGAAAACCCTATTTATGTATGAAATTAAATTTGATGAAAACGAAACATTTAATGGTTTCGGTATTAAAGTCTCTTCAGGAGATGGTGTATATAATTTTTGGATATAGCAAAATATTTCCTCCTTAACCTTTTTGGGCAAATGATTTATCTTTAAATTGTTTTTATAATTAATACTTTCATCCAATAAGTTTTTAATATCTTTTTCTGTTAGCTTTTGATATTTTTGTAAAAAATCTTTTATAGTTAATTTAGCATCTTTTTCTAAAGTTTCTTTATCAGGTGATTGCTGTGTATTTTCAACAGGATGATTTCTTGAAATACATTCAAGGTCAATCAATATTTCTTGAGCACGATTAAATGCAAAGGTAGGGATAAGAATAGCCCCATCATTTGAATATGTTTCCTCAATAATTTCAAAAAGCTTATCTTGTCTTTTTTGGATTATGCACTCTTTGTTTCTTTCTCTTGAACCATAAGTGGATTCCATTACAATGAACGAAGACTGCTGACTATAAAATGGAATGCTTGAAGCTTTTAGAATAGAAGAACACTCATGTTCATAATCGCTTGAACTTACATCCCCACTAAAATGAATAATTTTCCATCGATTCAAATCATCTTCTGCTAATTCAGGATTTATACAGTATCGAAAGTAATAACTAACAGCTCCAAGAACATGTCCTGCTCTCAACATTCCAACCTGCACACCTTGAGTAACAGAAAAGAAACGTTGCCCCCAAACAAAATCTTCTGTTTGGTCGAATATATAAAGTTTACTTTTAATTTTATTTATGACTGCTTGTATAGATTCCGAATTTATGTATTTATAAGAAACTTTCATTGCATCATAAAGCAAAGGTATCATAAGTGAAGCAGTTGCTTTTGTGCAACATATTTTGCCTGTAAACCCTGCTTCTATAATATCTGGCAATAAACCTATGTGGTCAATATGCGCATGTGTGATAAATATCTTTTTTACTGTTGGAACAAGTTCCATTATCCGTTTATATGCTTCCAAACTAAAACTTTCACCTTGATAACTACCAACATCAATTAAAAATTTATAGTTTTCACTATCATTAGCTCTTGTATAAGTAAGCATTGTGCAAGAACCTGTTACGCTCCCCACTGCCCCTAAGAACTCAATTTCCATTTTTGGAAAATATGATTGTAAATCAACAATGACTTCATCTTGCATGTTTTCCCCCTTTTCATACTTAAGCATTGCATGCGTATACTATTTTCTTAACCTGAATTACCTAGCAATATCAACTTTTAAGCAATTATTGGATTATAAATACCCATCATCTAAATACATTTCATCCTCCTCCCATGGAGGAATATATCTATACATATCATCATCTTTTCTTGTTAAATATTTTTCATTTTCTCGTAAAAGATGTTGAATTTCTTCTTTTTCAAGCTCAAATGTCATACTTAATTCTAAAACATCCATTCCTGAATTCCACAATCTTATTAGTATTTCCCAAGGATTAATAAAAGGATCTTCAAATTTTGAATGTTTAAAAGCCTGATATACTTGTAAGACCATATTCTGTGAAGATGCAAATTGATATAAGTCTCTAATCTTTCCTGATTTTTTTGTAATTTTCCAATCTTCTAAAAGAATAAACATATACATTTCACAAAATTCTTTTAGTTTTAAGCCTGCAAAATATCTAAATTTTTCAAAAGCTTTTGTAAATGAACTTATGGAATTTTCCAACAATGAATCTGAATATTTGAAAAGACTAAACTCTATTGCGCCTTTATACCAATTGTAATAAAAATTATTACACAATCCTATATATTTTTCTGAGCATATTTTTTCCAGAAAAAATCTTTCCTTACCCTCATCTATTTTATAGGTTAGAAAATTTCCTCCATGTGTATTTGAAATAATTTTTGAAATTCTTGATACAATTAAATTTGAATATTCATAATTCTTTTTGTAATCTAAAGTTGCTTCTATTTCGTTAGAAGAACTCCTATCATAATAGAAAAATTCAGTATCAACTTTTTCATACCAGGAGTACATATCTCCGTATATTGCGTATTCTGCTTTTGTTGATGGAATTTTATAAATTGTCTCTGCAAGAGATTTATTGGAAAAATCAACAGACAGTATTCTATATTTTGTACTTCTCAAAACAGTATCTATCAATTCCGTCATCTCTGCTACAGACACATAATTTTTTAAAATCATTTCAAAATGTTTTAAAAAATAATAACTTAGGTAATCATCAACATACTGCTTCCTAATTTCATCAGATAAACCATTGAATATTTCTTTGTTTGTTAGCATTTGCAAAAGTACATTCCATGTCGTTGATGGATTTTTTAATGAATTTCTTCTTTTAGTATCCAAAACATTTTTTATTTTGTCTAATGTTATATTTTTCTCTTTGCAGTTTTTTCTAATAAAATCATTAGATTTTTCTATTGAAAGCATATAATATCCATTAGAATCTTTTAAATAAAACTTTTGAAAAATTTTCTTTACAATTATGGGAATACTTTTTTGAATTCGATAACCAGGCACAAATTTCCCCATCCGACATTTGGGTCCTGTTTCTTCTCGAATGTGTAAATAAAAAATATATTGAAATAATTCTTTTTGTGTAAAATTACCGGGAAATATATCATTTATTGCCTTAGATAATTTAGAGAAAAAATTAAGAAAAAAAAGAATTATAAATCCAGCAAATTGTGTAATTTCTTTTTTTTCATCTGAATTCTCAGTTATTGTATTCTTCAAAATTTTCAAAATTATATCATTAGTTCGTTTATTAAATTTATGAGTATTTTCTAAATTCACATCTTCTCCATTGTATATTTTATCAATAAAATTTGACCATGATAAATCTTTTTCCGAATCACAATAGTTTATATCACAAAATAAATCACGACCAAGTAAATCAACTTTCATCTTGGTAATTTGTCCAATTGAAAAATTTCCATATGTATTTGTCATAAATAATTTCTCCTAAAAGCTATACAAAAATCAGAAATTATGCCTAGCAAAGTTTTAATTACAATAAAGTTTCTTATATACAAAATCGCCTTGTATCTTGGTAACCGAAGTATATACAATTTTACATGAGTTTGTAATTTGTGAAAAAATCATATTTTTTACAATACAAGAAGCTATTGTAACTTTTTAATATCTTAATAATGTGGCATAACATTGTTTTAAACTGTACTAGAAAAGTAAGTATTAGATGTATAGCAAAAACATTGCCTAAAGACCTTAGACAATAGAAATAGTTGCAAAATCGGTAGAAGAGAAAAAATAAGAATGTACAACCTACGAGAAAAAGGAGAATCTAAGGATCATAAATATACAAAAGGAAGATCTAATAATAATAAAGCTAAATCAAAAAGAATGAAAACTTAAGGATGTATACAAAGGGTTGGAGATAAGACACTGTTAAGGAGGATAATAGATTCTTGCAATAGACAGAAACAAAGTAAATCTTGCTCTATTACACTAGTAGAAACAAAAACGAGATACTGTATTGTAGTAAAATCTGAATATAAAGTAGCTAAAAATATAATAGAAGCAATGAAAGATTTTTTGGTTAATTTACATAGGGTGTTGTAGTTGTATTGATAGTTTGCATCGGATGCACAGTAAGGTTTTCTCTACTGCACTTTATCCCCATTTTGTAGTCACAGGTACCATCAGCATGGCGTGGCCAGGTTATATTGGAAAAATTGCAAGTATTATTCCTAATTAAAGACTCTATCTCCTTTTTTGTTTTACTATTTGTATTTACAAATTGTCCTAATTGTTGATTATTACAAAAAAAATTCAAATAATTACCATCAATAGATATTGTTAATAAAACAGAATCACCTTTTGAATAATTCAAAATTGAATCCGGCATAAACCAATCATATACTTCTGCCTCGATTACATAAGTTTCTTCGGTTTTTTTTATATTTTTTATCAAAAAACTGCTGCGATTAAATAAATTTGAAATATTGAATACAGAATTAAAAAAATATGTCGGTACAATATTGCTTAAGCTTTCGTACCACTCATCATCAAATTCCGTTTTTTCTTTCTGATATTTTTGAAATCCTTTCGGTTGCTTTTTTATAATAACATCCCGATTTTTTTCTTGCAAAGAATCAAAACAATGAACCGGTAACCATCTGATATCATCAGAATATAGCAAAGATATATTATTGTCTAAATAAAATTGAGTATTTTCAGGAATCAAATTTTCAATATTAATGAGATATTCTTTATTTCGATATAATACTTTAACCGAATATTTCCAATTTGATACTCCATAATAAATATTCGGTTTTAAAATTTTAACTATTTCATTTTTTTGATTTCTAAAGCATAATAATCAAAAAGACCATCCACTTCAAATAATTGAGTATTTACCAGAGTCTTATTGCTAATCCCATAAGCATTACATAATAAAGAAAATACAAAAAGACTAATTATTTTTCTTTTCATGTAAAATCTCCTGTTGCTTTAGAGGATGCTTTTAGCGATGCCTCGAATTGAATTAAAATTATTAAATCATGTCAAACCAGAATAGTCAATAAAATCTCTTTTCCATGTTTGTTTCCATAGCAACATCATCAACAACAAAGCAAAAAAGTGGTTAAACTGGGAAAATGGGCAACGAGAAGTAAGATTTTTAATCTATCCATTCAGTGCAAATATCGTAGCAATCATCATTAGTGGCAACTATTTAAGGCAATTACAAAATCTTTCCATCATTGCCGCGTTTCCATTCGGAATTGTCATGAAGTCATCGTTATAGAGGTTGTTTCAAAAATGAGAAAAACACTTAATGGAAATAAGCAGATGATGCACAAAACTCTTAAACTCGACTCACCCTAAGCAAAAGCATGTACTTCAAGGAGCGGTTATACTGTTGGGCTATTCCGCATCTGTTCCTTTCACCGTAAAGTAGTATTTTGCCATCTCCTTATCACTCACTAAAATATGATTGAACAACCAATCACGCAAAAATCGGACAAAGGCATTCGGTACAAATTGCTTTCCGTTCTTGTATGCAGTCACGGCAGTCAGTACCTCTTTAACAAAAGCTTCATGTTTTTTCTTATGCTCTTTGAGCTGTGGGTAATTGACACTTTCCATAATTGCTTCTTCATCTCTAAAATGAATCATGACATACTCGACCATCTCTTTCATCACTGATGTAAACGTTTCTTCCAAAACATTTTTTTCGTCAAGACATGCGTTATACAAGCTGTTGATTAAATACACCAAGTGCTTGTGCTGTTTATCAACATGTTCAATTCCGACATTATAACTCTGATTCCATTCAACAAAATTTGCCATCTTCTCTCTTCCTTAATACATTCAATTAAAGAAACACCATTTAATAGTAGTCTCAAAAAAAATTAAAGTTTTTTAGAAGTTCCTTAAGATTATTCTTGATTTTTAGATGCGGTAGTAAAACCATCCGCCATACATAATGAGTATATGCAATAAACCTCTATTTGACAATAAGGTTAGTCAAGCTTAACCTCAAGAATTCTGGTCAGCAACCTCTATCAATTGTAAATCTAAACTTATTACTGAGCTTCTTAGAACAAAGGTCATTCCCGAACAAGATACCTTCAAGTTTTCAAAATACGCTAATCTTACAGAAATTAAAATCAGTGGTAACATTTCAACAGGAGCAGAAGTACTTGAAGAATTACAAACAGCAATAATTAAAATGAATAATGCTGACATTCCAAGTGAAAACCGTCATCTATTTATCACAACTGAGCTTTTGGTTGAAGCACAGAATGTAGATACGACTAAGAGTCGTGTTATTTTAGGAGCGTTTACTAGTATTACCGAAGTCCCAACAACAATCTTCTATACAGCAATTGATTTACTTGATGGTAAAATATCTGAAAAAGGAAAAAGAGGCTTTAAGAAATCCTCCGACGGAAAAGATATCAATTTTCTTATTGTAGAAAAATCCTCAGTAATGCAATTTACAAAATATAAGCTAAGTAAGGCAATCCCTTCAAAAGATAACCCTGATACTTGGATTTTCAAATTCAATGAATATGGATTTATTGACGTATATAAATACAAACCAGCAGGTATTTACCTACACTATAGAGCTTAAGGCTGATTAAAGATAGGCTACTACCAGCGTAGCATCCACCCCTCTAGAAATAGCGAGGAGTGGAAATTTATTAGAGAGCGATTGTATTCACAACTGCAACATGTCAAGATAAAACATTTAACAAGAGCTTTTTCAGCTACTTTCTCAGATTGCCGTAAATTGTGGTTAAATGGCAACTTGAGAAAGTAGAGAATCCATAGGATGCCACTAATTAATTCACTATAAGATTAATTTTCATAAATTTTGTACTCTAAATAAAATTGAAAAATTCTCCCCTCAAATTAACTACGCTAATCTAAAAAAGTTTTTAATTTTCCAGATTTTCCTTTATGCACCACCTCTGTATCATCCGAAAGAAACATTTCTATAAAAGTTCCAAATCTATTCTCATCCATGCAAATGTTTTCATCAAGACGAAATATTTTTTCTGAATTTAATGTTTTGACCATAAAATCAACTATATACACTTCTTCTCCATTTCATACGAAAATCCTGCATACCAATAGTTATCTTTAGTCAACACATCCTTGTGTTGTAGTATTTTATCTTTGGTAAAATTAATACTATATAAATCATAAGAAGTATTATTTATAAGTACAACATGATGTGAATCTATTTCAGATAGTTTAACACGAGTTTTGACCTTTCCACATATAAGAACAAAAGTGTCATCTGTAATAGTTAATGTTGCCATCTTTCTTTTTTCAATTGTCACTTCTTTTTCTGTTTGAAAGTTAAGACCTTCACATCGAAAATAAACATAACCACTATGATTATTTATACCATAAAACTCTTGTGTTTCACTATTATGAGTTCCTAGATAATCAGAACCAAATTTCCTCTCTTTATATTTCACATGATACAATGATCGTTAGCTATCGTTTACAATTTTCAAAGTAGCAGGTGTTAGTAAATCTAACAATGTAGAAGATTCTTTTCCTCCAGTTAAAACCACCAAAGTGTTATCAGTGATTGTTAGCACTGTCTTCTTGCCTTTTTCAATAGTAATAATTTCATTTGTTCTCACTTCTGCTACAACATCCCATCTATTATCTAAGAGAGTAAAAAACACATAACCAGTCTCCTCATCAATAAATTCTATGCTAGTTTTTTTGCCTAAAGGCAAAAGCCGCCCCATTGCTCTGACCAAGGGGTTTCGCCTAGTAGCTTACGCTGGCAGTACCCTCCCCCTTACATAACACGCTTTCATAAATGGCAATTTATAACAAAGTTAAAGATTGCCGTCCGCTAAGACATCCCTTCCACCAACATCAATTATAGCTCATTCGGTGGGACATATCCACCTCGCCCGAAGGGAATATCTCCCTACGCCCGAATGGAGCAAGTTCTCTCGCTCAGGGAAGGATGTGTTCCCCGAGCGGGGAAGGCAGTATTCCCCGAGTGGATCGCACACCCTGGTCCGAGCGGAATTTAGTGTAGCAGTAGAGATTGCGAATGAAGTTGAATTTTTTGCTTGTAAGATAAAAGACAAAATCTCTCTTGCAAAAAAGCTGGTAGAAGGAACTATAACTAATATAAGTGAGGGAAGCCTCTAAGGCTTCCCCATTGTAGCTCATCGTGCGACTTGTTTAGGTACATAACGATGTACCTAAACTTACCGTATCTCTAGATTTAAGGACATCAAACCTTTTGTCTTTTATGAAAAATATCAGACTACTCATAAAGAGATCTGAGCATTACTTCCTGACCATTATCCTCTCTTATAACATGTGTAACTGGTACAATAGGGAGAGAATATTGCCCACCACGCCTTTCTACCTTATATTTTTTAACTGTATGTACAGCAATTAAAGAATTTGACTGTTTATTAAATACTTTAAACTTAAGCTCATAACTTTTTTCAGAGTTAGGATCTTTGCTAGGAAATACTTCATATATTTTTGTTTTAGACTTAAAAACTGAACAACTTATGCCATCACCCCATTTAAAATCTACAAGATCACAGTATGTCGCATTCTTCAAATTCAACACATTGTAACCATCTACTTTTGATAGTTTCTCACTTCGTACAGCACCTATACCATGTAATGTTGAATCCAGAATAATTTCAATATCAGTATCATTCGTAAACCTATAATGTTTTCTTTGTCCTATTGATAATTTGAATGGCAACCGAACATCAATTTCAGCATATCCAACACTAAAACTTATATAATCATCTATATCTTTATTAAATTCTCTTGAAACTTTCATATCACGTTCTAATTCATATTTCCCATAAAAATCAAACTTTTTCTCTCCAAACTTCACATATTTAAGGGTATAATATCCTCCATTCTCAATTTCCAAAGTAGATATTCCTCTAAGAAAATAATCAACAAGATATGGATTATCATCCATATCCATCAACATTAAAGTATCTCTATCAATTGTAAATGATTTTCTTTCACCTTTTTCTATACCAACCTTGTCTTGTGTCTTAAATTGCATAGGATCATTACTAGCAGTCCTAGCCATAACAAAATTAATATGATGTGGTACACTATCAAAATCAAATACAAACAATTTTTTTTCACTATTGTTTTCAATTGTACCCACATTAGTTCCCATATATGTAACATCACCTATATCTCTTCCAGTAAAATTAAAGATAGCAAGACACGCTATATTCAACAAATCTCTCAACTTTAATGTTTTTTCAGGTTCTGTAATTTTAACTTGAGTATTATCAGTAATTGCAAAAGATTTTACCTCACCTTTACCACAATTCACTTTTTCTTCACACTTTACAATAAATTTCTTATATTTCGTTGATACTTCAAAATTTAAAACATCATCAAGAGGATCGTATAGTTCAATCTCCCAGTTTTCATTCTTTGACAATGTTTCTACTCTTGTTTGAGTGCCTAGAGTTAAGTTGCTAATCACTGTAGAACTATTGTTGATAATTCTAAGAGTAGAGATACCCAAAACAGTTTTAAGTGTTTCAGTCTTTTCATTATTCAAAACGATGGTATTATTTCCAATTACAACGGCTTTTTCTCCACTTCTATCTATAGCAATTTTCTCTTGCGTTTTTATCTTAACATCGTTGCCACTGTATAATTGGTAGATGCTAAATCTAATATGATCCGGTACATTCAAAAAATCAAAAATAAATACTTCTTTTTTGTTGTTTTTCTGCACAGTACCTACATCAATTCCTGCATATACCACAGCATTTATATCTACGTCTGACTTATTGACAATAGTTAAACGAGCCATTCCTAACAAATCACTTAAAGTTAATGCTTTTTCAGGTTCACTAATTTTAACTTGAGTGTTATCAGTAATTGCAAAAGATTTTAGTTCCCCCTTATCACAACTAACCTTTTCTGCACATTTCACTTTAAACTTTTTATATTTTGTTTGCACTTCAAACTCAAGTTCTTCTTCCACACTATTATAAAAGTCTAATTCCCAACTAGCATCTTTTTCTAACATTCCACTCTTCGTTTGCCCTGCAAACTTTAAATTGCTAATTTCAGCTTTGCTACTGTTTACAATATTTAAAGTGCCTACCCCCAAAACTTCTCTAATTGCTTCTGCTTTACCATCTTTAACAACTAAGGATTTATTAGTGATAGCAATTTCTTTTGTTTCTCCGATTTTAATACTAATTCCATCTTTTAATTCAACATCAACACTGGTGTTATTTTTTACATCCCATATCTTAAACTGCACTTTGCCAGAAATATTATTAATAAAATCAGCTTGCCAAAAAGCACCTTTTGGAAGTGCATCTTTGCGAATTTTGCCACAATAGCTGATATTGTCAATAGTAGAACTTGTATGATTTATCAACTTCAGTCTAGCAGGTCTTATTATTCCAAGTATGGTTGAAGCTGTAACTTGCCCAACTGGGACGACCGAAGTATTATCCGTAATTATAAAAGTGATATCTTTGCCTTTTTCTACAGAAATAACTTCAGCCGTTCTCACCTCCACTTCCTTATTATTCACAATATCTAAAATAGAGAAATAAATGTAGCTTTTTCCTTCACCTTCAAAACTTATCTTACTCCTACCACCTGCAGTTAAGACAAAGTTTTTATCATTATTAACTTCAGCAAATGAAAGCCCATTATATTTAATATCTTTTACAGAGATAGAAGACTGATTTAGAATAGTAAGTTCTGTTTTTTTCTCATGTTCTTCTTCCACTTTTTTACCCAAATTACAACTGGCAAACATAACAGCAGTTATAGCTAAAATATAAAATATCTTTTTCATATATAAACCTCCTAAAATACAATAAATAATACTCCACTATAATTGTGATATTGGAATAGCCTCTGTTTCTCCTTCTTTTATAACAAGAGTATCAGTTGTAATTTTGAATTCAGTAGTTCCAGCATTAATTAACGATATAAGAGCTTTAGTTTTAACCGTAAATATTCCACTGTAAGTTTTTACATCAAAAGTAATAGCAGTCGATGTTTCGTCAAAATCCCACAAAACTCTTGAGGAACTTTCATTCCAAGTTAAGGCTCCAAAACTAATATTTTTATAAACAATATTTAATACATCTTTTACAACCATTGAATTAGTAATTTTTAATACAGCTGCATTAATCAAGTTTTGAATTTTAGTTGGCTTAGTATCCCCATCAACAATAACTTCTGTATCATTTGTTAAAACAATAGTTTTTTCTTTACCTTTTGTAATAACAATTTTTTCCCTTACTTTTACATCAAATTTTTTAAATTTAGTAGCAATAGTAAATTCAAGAAAATCTTCGACTGCATTATTAAATTCAACCTCCCAAGAATCATCTTTAGCCAAAACATCTTTAGGTTTACTCATTGTTCCTGAATATCTTAAATTTGAAACTTCTTTTGAAGAAGTTTTATTGACAACTTTTAAAAGTGTCATTCCTAAAACTCTCCTAACAGGAGTTTCTTCATTTGTTCCCGCTTTAACAACAATTGTATTATTTGTAATGCTATACTCAATAGTTTTACCACTAATCAACATCACAACATCTTTTGTGTGCACTTTAACAACTCCATCTGAAGTTTGCACTTCAAAACTAATAGCACTTGGAGATTGAGTAAAATCCCAATAAAATACTGAATCGTTATAGTTAGATTCCAACAATCCCCAATTTACATCGTCATATGTAACATTCAATAAATTCGTAGATGTATTGTTAAAAATTTTCAATTCTGCTGCATTCAATAAGCTTTGAATTTTAGTAGATTCAGTATGCCCATGATAAACAACCTTTGTATAATTTTTAAGAGTAATAGTTTTTTCTTCACCTTTTTCAATAACAATTTTTTCTTCTGTTCTTACTAAAAAAGTAGTAAGATTAGTTACAATAGCAAATTCAAGATAATCATCTGTAGCATCAGTAAATTCAACTTCCCAAGTTTCATTTTCTGTTAAAGATGATTCATATTTTTTTTCAGCATAATTTACGTTTCTCAAGAATTTTGCAGAAGTTTTGTTAATCACTTTTAAAGTACTTATTCCTAAAACATTTTTAATTGATAATTTTTCTCCTGTGCCATCTTTAATCACAACTGTATTGTTGGTAATTTTATATGTAGTGGTCTCTCCACTATAAAGAGTGATCAAATCTTGTGTTTTAACTTTAACTGGTCCGTTAGAAGTTAGCACTTCAAAGGAAATTGCACTTGGAGATTGACTAAAATTCCAATAGTTTACTGAAGTTGAATAATTAGCTTCTAATATATTTATATTAAAATTGTCATAGTTTATATTTAATAAATTTGTAGATGTAGAATTGTCAATTTTTAATATTGCAGCATTTAATAAACTAATGATTTTAGTAGGTGTAGGATCTCCTTCAACTATTACTTCTGTTTCATTAGTCAATATAATAGTTTTTTCCGAACCCTTTGCAATCATCACTTTTTCTTTTGTTTTTACATCAAACTCTAGTAAATCTGTCTTGATAACAAAATACAAATAATCATCTGTAACATCACTAAATTCCACTTCCCAACTATCATCTTTTGGCAACACATAATTATAAGTTTTATTAGGATAGCTTAAATTTTTAATTTCTTTTGCAGACGTTTGATTAATCACTTTTAGCGTGCTTATACCCAGCATACTTTTAAAAGATACTTGTTCAGTAGTGCCATCTTTAACCACAATTGTGTTTTTTGTAATTGTGTATGTAACAGTTTTTCCACTAATTAAAGAAATAAGCTCTTTTGTTTGAAGCTTAACAAAACCTTCAGAAGTCTGAACTTCCAAACTAATAGCACTAGGCAATTGACTAAAATTCCAATAGGTTACTGAAACTGAATGATTAACTTCTAATACATTAAGATTAATATTCTGATATTTTACATTCACTAAATTTGATGATGTGTTATTAATAATAGTTAATTGTGCTGCATTTAACAATTTTTGAATTGTAGTAGCGTCACTATATCCTTCAACAATAACTTCAGCGTCATTTGTTAATGTAACTGTTTTTTCTTCACCTTTTGCAATAACAACCTTCTCTTTTGTTTTCACAGTAAAGATATCAATATCAGTCTCGATAACAAAGTTCAAATAGTCATCTTTAGCATCATTAAATTCTACTTCCCAAGTTTCAGTTTTTTCCAATACATTTTTATGTGTACTTCCTGCATAGCTTAACTTTTTGATTTTGGTTGCAGATATTTGATTAATAACTTTTAGCGCACTTATTCCTAAAATATTTCTAATAGAAACTTCGTCAGTTGTTCCTTCTTTAATAACGATGTTTTTATTTGTAATTTTAAATTCTACATGTACACCTTTTTGCATAACAAATTTTTCATTTGTTCTTACTTTAATAGGAATAACTAAAGATGAAGAAGAAACATCAAAACTAATATAATTTGAAACATCGCTAAAATCCAAAAACACATGATTGGCCTTACCAACATTTTTAGGTAAAACACCAAAATTAGCATTAGCATATGAAACATTTTTAAGCTCAGCATCAGTTTCATTAATAATAGTTACCCTTGCTGCCTCAACTAACTTCCATAACTTAGCACCTTCAGAATGTCCTTCGAGTAGTACAAAAGTATCATTAGTAATTGTATAAGTTTTTATCTCGCCTACTTCTATTTTTATTTTTTCTTTTGTATGCACTTTGCAACTATAAGCTTCAAAAGTTATATAGTCTTCTATATTATTTTGAAATCTTTTTTGATCATTATTGTTAATACTTAAAATATAATATCCGTTTTGAGAATCTTCAACACCAAAATATTTACCAGAAAAAATAACATCAGAAAGACTAGTAGAACTTTTGTTTTCAATCTTTAATACTGCTATAGCATTAATTAATGTTTCTATAGTATAGATAGCATCAACACCTTCTTTTAGTACAACACTATCACTAACTATCTCAATTGTTTTTTCCTCACCTTTGGTAATAGAAAACTTATCTTGAGTTTTCACACTAATTGTTTGCCCGCTAGATGATTGGTATATGTTAAAAGCAACACAATCAGGCACATCTGCAAAATTCAAAAAAAACATTTCTTTTGTGCTAGAATTTTGTACAATACCAAAATCAACATTAGCATATTTTGTTGCACTAATATCTGCCCCACATTTATTAGAAATAATAACATGTGCAACATCTAATAACTCACTTAATTTAATAGGTTTTGAATAGTCTTGAATAGAAACTAAAATTTCATTTGTAATAACAAAAGTCTTTTCTTCTCCCTGACCAATTGTTATATTTTCTTGTGTTTTTACTTTAAACTTTTTGTATTTTGTTTGCACTTCAAACTCAAGTTTTTCTTCTAAACTATTAGAAAATTCAAATTCACAAATAGCATCTTTTTCTAAAATACCATTTCTATTTTTATCAGAAAACTTTAAATTACTAATCTCTGCTGTACTACTATTCACAACCTTTAAAGTACTCATTCCTAAAACATCTCTAATTATTTCTGTTTTTCCATCTTTAATAACTAAAGAAGTATTGGTAATTGTAACTTCTTTTATTTCACCTGTTTTAATCGTAATTTCATCTTTTAATGCAACTTCAATAGCAAGTTTGTCAATCTCATTCCATATTTTAAACTGCACTTTGCCTGCAACATCTTGACTAAAATCCACCTGCCAAAAATCATCTTTTGAAAGTGTCTCTTTTCTAGTTTTTCCAGAAAAACTTATATTTTCTATATTTTGCGTTGTTTTATTAAATAATTTTAACCTAGCAGGTCTTATTATGCCAATTATAGGAGACGATATAACTTGCCCAATAGGAACTACAGATGTATTATCCGTGATAATAAATGTTCTTTTTTCTCCTTTTTCTATTGTTATTACTTCAGCACTTCTCACAGGTATTTCTCTATTATTCACTGCATCTAAAATAGAAAAATAAAGATAACCATTACTTTCGCCTTCAAAGCTTATTTTTCCCTTATCTCCAGCAGTTAATATAAAATCTTCATTATTGCCATCATTAAGAAATGTGCCGTTATATTTAAGCCCTTTCACATTCACAGAAGATTGATTAAGAATAAGAAGTTCACTCTTACTTTCATCTACATTCTTACCTGAATTACAACTTATATATATCAATGTAAAAATAGATATAATAAATATATAAAATAGCTTTTTCATATATAAGGCCCCCTAAAGCGAATAAGATAAGATTTATTAAAATATCAAACTAGAAAGAATTGCTTTCTAGTAAGCTAAAATGCAAGATTAAAACGTAATATCCTGAGCAGTAGGTCCAGTTACTTCAGAATCACTACATTGAAAATTATATATTTTACCACGCTGTAAAATAAAAGAAGGAATCTTAAAATTAGAGCCAGTAGCTGTTACAAATATTTTCAAACTATTCATGTCTATTGTTTGTTCTATTGAAGAAATTTCAAGTTCATAAAATCCAAAAGTACCACTAGCCAAATTAGGTTCTTTTGTTCCTATTTTTTTTAAATATGAAGAACCTTGTATTACTTGAATACTGTTTTTACCTGTGTTTTGCACCTTAATATAACCGTTGATAAATTTAAGCTGACCTTTTGCTGGTTGCACAATTGTTTTTGTATAAGTTTGCTCTTTTTTAAGCACAAAAGCAATATTAGAAATATCTCTTTCTGCTTGAACATAAATAGCTTCTCCTGTTCCAGAAGAAAACGAGTCTGCAAGTTGCACATAATAATGAATATAAAACACATCACCTATCAACTGATTTTCACTAGGTGGTAGCTTCACTTTAATAGTGGAGCTAGGACTTACAGTTGCTATAGGACGTGTGGAAGTATCCGAACTTGAAGGATTTACATTTCTATAAATATCAACTTTATAAGACGATTCATTAAAAAAATTAACTGTCACTGTGTTTTCATCAATAATTTCATTTCTTACACAAGAAAAAACAAAACACAAAATTAATAACATTGTTATTTTCTTTAATAAACTTAGCATAGATACCTCCACGCAAAAAATGCTCATCCCTCCTTATAAATTATAAAGAGGGAGAAAAATTAAAGCCCAAATAAACCGTTAATATCAACAGCACCCTTCTCTACAATAGGTTCTAATGTTAAACTGTCTTGCTGAGCACCTTTAACTGTAATCATATATTTTTTATCAAGCTCATAAGTAAACTCAGGTAATGTATTTGGAAATGCAGCACTACCTATAGTTAGCGTGCTCATTTTAAAGCTATCAGGATATGATCCATCAGTTTCTTTGTGAAAAGGAATAAAGAATGTTTCTTGCATTCCGCTTTTAATGCTTTTAATTCCCAATGATGTTGAATAATCAGTTGAACCTTGTCTAAATCTAACATCTGCATTAGCTTGATTATTTACTGTAAGATAAAATCCGCCTGAAGAAAGTTTTAATGCAGAAGGATCCCAAACTTCTGCCACATTCCATGAACTTGTATCATCTGTAATACCAAAGTCTCTAGAAAAAGGCTTTTTTGAAGCAGTAAATTTTGGAACAATACTATAAATCTCATTATCACGTGCCATATATTTTTTAAATATTGGATATAATGTGTAATCACCTTGACTCATTTTAATTACAGTGTTAGTAGTATATGCAGCAACATAACCTAATACTTCACCTTCAGGAGAATTCATTCTTATTTCAACATTAAAAGCAGAATTGTTATGCAATGTGAAATTCTTATCTCCACCAGATCTACTGCTTATCGTATAAGTTAAATCGTTAGAACCTGTTTTGTTATAAAAAGCATAAAGGCTTGCAAAAGGTTTGTTTTGTATAGCTGAAAGATTTTTTTTGTTCTCGTTAAACATTTTTTCTGTAACAAACAATAAAGCAAAGTCTCCTGTTTCTGCAAACAAATTAGGATCCATTCTAAGCCCATGATTACTTGCATTTGCAGGAACCCCGCTAATCAAAGAGCTTAATTCGATTGCTCCCTTAAAAGCTATAAGACGTTCTCCTGTGTTGTTCTTAACAGAAATAGAGCGAGGATTAAAACTTTCAAAAGAAACTTTTACATCATCTGTAGTGCCTGTGTTATTATTTTGAGTGCCACAGGATAACAGAGCCACTGCAATAAAAATTGCAACCAAAAAACTAACATGTTTTTTCATATACATCTCCTTATAAAATCAGTCTTTATAGAAACTCTCTATAAAAACACTCTTAATTTCATATTTTTTGAAAGCTTATTAAAATAAGCTTTTATTGTAACAAATCATTAATATCTGCTTTTCCCACCTCTTGAATAGAGCTAAGTTGCAAATTATCTTCTTGTTCCCCAGTCACAGTAATTAAATACTTTACATCTTGCTTATATTCATATTCTGGCAATGTAATAGGATGTTTCATAGCTCCTATACTTAAATCTGTAATTTTAAAATTATCAGGGTAAGATCCATCTGCTCTTTGAGAAAATTTAATAAAAAAAGTTGCCTTACTTCCATTAATTCCAATAGTTGGTGTAAACCGTTCATCTCCTTTTTTAAGATGCAAAGGTGTATTAGATTTATTTTCAACTGTAAGATAACAGCCTCCTGAGGAGAATGTTAATGTAGAAGGCTCCCAAAAAACTCCTACATTCCATGCAGTTGTATCATCCTCAATAGTAAAGTCTTGATATATTGCTTTCCCACTCTGTTTATAATTTGGAATAAGACTATAGATTTCGTTGAAATGTGATATATACTTTTTAAAAATAGGATATAATATGTAATCACCAGGAACAATATTTAGTGCAATATTTGTGCTTTTTGGTGCAACACAATCCAAAACTTCTCCTTCAGGAGAATTCATTCTTATTTCTGCATAAAAAGGTGAATCATTATTTAATGTAATTTTCAAGTTTCCATCAGATTTAGAACTTATTTTAACAACTGAGTCATTATTCCCTTTTTTATTATAAAAAGCATAAAGGCTTGCAAAAGGTTTGTTTTGTATAGCTGAAAGATTTTTTTTGTTCTCGTTAAACATTTTTTCTGTAACAAACAATAAAGCAAAGTCTCCTGTTTCTGCAAACAAATTAGGATCCATTCTAAGCCCATGATTACTTGCATTTGCAGGAACCCCGCTAATCAAAGAGCTTAATTCGATTGCTCCCTTAAAAGCTATAAGACGTTCTCCTGTGTTGTTCTTAACAGAAATAGAGCGAGGATTAAAACTTTCAAAAGAAACTTTCACCTCATCTTCAACTCCTGTATTATTATTGCTGGTATTACAGGATAACAGAACCACTGCAATAAAAATTGCAACCAAAAAACCAATACATTTTTTCAAATAATTCTCCTAACTAATGAATTTGATTTTTTTATTTTTAAGAAATGAATAAAATAGATGGAAAGGAAATAAAAAAAGAAAAACAAGGATAGTGAATAACCTTGCAGTTCGCAACTATTTTGAAAAAATGATAATGCTACTTGGATTTTTCTTTTTAAAAGAAGACGTAAAAGAGCTAAGCCTTTAAATATGCCACAGGCGTAAGTAAGTAAGTAAGTAAGTAAGTAAGTAAGTAAGTAAGTAAGTAAGTAA
>JBQNBL010000022.1:0-36861 GCA_052169955.1 Treponema sp. | reverse complement strand
TTTTATGTGATACACAGATACTTTTATGGTTAGATTTTTACGTGATACATAACGGTGGTAAAATTAAGGAACTTCTGAAAATATCAATTTTTAAAAGTTCATATCTGATAAATCTTCCTAAAAGATTAAATATTAAGGAAAAAAAAATATAATGATTTTCAAATTTAAATATTTTTGTTAAAAAATATTTAATAAGAGTGGTTTTGCTTATAAGCAAATTCTCACAATATGCAGTTTCACGCCTCGAAACTGTACAGTTTGCGATCCACAAACTTAACACTTTCGCATATGATTTCTTAATTCTTTTACTCCCTTTGCCAACTTTTAACTTAAAAAGTTATGAAAAAATGCCAGTATATAAATAAAAGCAAATGTTACTTTTGAAAAAATTTTATGCTTTTTATAATACCAAAATCTCAAATAACGTAATAAAGCTTGACTTGACACAGAAAGATATTACATATAGGCTTATAAACATTATGATAAATGTTGTAGTCATTTCATATCATTCTAATATTTATCCCCCCCCCCCCTCCCCCCCGAACACCATATAGATGCAATTTACACAACAATTACTCACTTTTTTCTCTTTTAAGTCTTATGAAGACTTTTTCTATTAAATATTTTTTATTCTTAAGGAGGTTTCTCATATGAAGAAACAATGGAAAAGTATTTTAAACTTTTTATTTTTTAGTGTTTGCTTTTTTCTAATTCTTAGTTCCTGCAAACAACCTAACAAGCAGTCCAATAATACAAATCCTCAAGAGGACGTAAACACGGAGGCTAAACCTAAAATTGAGTTTGATACAGCTGATATCTCTTGTGTAAAAAAGGGCTTGTCAGGTGTAGCAGATGCTCCAATTTCAACAGGAGACGCTGTAGAGCTAGGCACTAACTTATCTTTCACAGCAAAGGTTACAGGTACTACCACAATAAAGTCATGGAAGATTAATGATAAAATACAAGAAAATCAAACAAAAAAGACATTTTCCTACCAAGTAAAAAAAGAAGATGTTAAAGATGGAAAAATTAAAATATCCATAGAGCAAAACAAAGGTTTTTCAATAATTGTAAAGTATGACGATAAAATAATTAAATGTAGTAAGTCATCACTACTATCCAGTACTCCAATCCCCTCAGAAAGCAGTGTGGAAATAGGAGATGTTATAACTCTTACAGGTACTCCCAGTCAAAACAAAGCTATAGAAAGCTGGTCTGTCAATAATATCGAAAAAGCTAAAGGAGATAAACTAACATACACGGTTGTTGCCTCTGAATGTGTTAAAGAAGGTGATAAACTAGTACTTCGCTTCTCTTTTAGTGAGCGAGAGTTAAAAAAGTTAAAAATATCTTTTGATCCTGCAAAAGTGCAATGTAATGAGCCTGGTGGTCTTTTAACACAAGGTAAGCCTATTTTAAATGAAAATGAACTTCTTGAAGGTAAAAAAATAGTTTTTTCTGCAAAAAAAGGTAAATACGAAGACGTAAAGGAATGGCTGGTTAAGGGAGTGAGTAAACAAACAGGCTCAGATACTTTTAATTACACAGTTGATATAAAAGATGCAGATAGTGATGAAAAGATTGTAGTAAGTTGGACTATCAACCATAAAGTTAAGGTTGAATTTGACAAGACAAGAATTACTTGCAGGACAAAAAATCTTTTAGGTTTAATTGAGAACAAAGTCAAATCTGGAGAGTTTCATTCAGAAGGTCAAACTCTATATTTAGATCCAATTTTGAAAGAAGGAGAGAAGTTTGAAGGTTGGTATTTAAATGGTAAAAAATACACATCTTTGGGAGGTCTATTTTTAGATAATATTATTTACAAAGTATCCAGCTCAGATGCAATTGATAAAGATGGCTATAAATATATTGAAATCACTACAAAAACTAAGTTTGAAGAAAAAATTCAAGTCAAATTTGATGAGGATAAGCTTGAATGCAAAGATGGAGATAGAATAATACACAATGAAGAAAGTGTTTGGGATAGAACAAAGCTTATTTTCAAAGTTAAAGCTGAAGATAAAGGGGCAAGTAACTGGTACATCAACAATGTGAGAAAAACTATTGGTGCTTCTACAAAAAGGTTTGAGTATGTGATGTATGCTGATCAAGCTAGTGTGCAAGGAAATAAAAAAGTTATGAATATAACTTTTGATGAGATTTCTTTAAAGAAGATTACTCTAAATTTTGCTTCAGATATAGAATGTAAAAATGAAGCTGAAGAGAAAGTAACTAGTGGCACTAGCCTATATGAAGGGGAGATATTAACCTTTATAGCTAATCTTGCTGAAGACACTAGCATAAGTAGTTGGCAGATGGGTAAAAAGAAAATTGATAAAACCACTTCTGAAATTGTATACACACTTTCTCTTTCTGATGCAGCTGAAGCTTCTGGGGTCTACACCCTTAATGTAAGTGTTAATACAATAGAAAAAATTAAGGTGTCTTTTGATACTCAAACTATCATTTGTGAAGTTTCTGATGGTGGTTTTCTTTTTCCAAAGTATACAACTGTGCAAAGCGGTGAATTACTCAATGTAGGCTCTTTTTTAAGATTTACTCTAGTGAACCCTGAAAAATTTAAAGATAGCTTTTCTAAATGGCTTGTTAATGGAAAGGAAAAGTCAGGAAATAAAGATTACAAAAAGTTTACATATACCATTGACTCAAATGATGCAATCCTTTCAGGAACCAAAAAAGAAATTGTTGTTACAATTCTAAAGAAAGATTTGAATGGAGAAGCCATAACCATAAAATTTGATCCTGATAAGTGTAGTGCAACAAAAGATGGAAAAGAATTCCTTCCTAATGCAGAAGCAAGAGAACATGAAGAAATTAAATTTGTTATGAAAGGAAAACGAGGAAAGAAACTAGAAAAATGGTCTATTAATAATGTTGCAAAATAAAATGAGACCAAAAATTTTTTCATTTATATAGTTTCAAAAGAAGATATAGTGGACAAAGCCATTAACATTGACTATAGCACAAGTGATATTGCTTCATGTTTAATTGATTTTGATCCACTTAAAGCAACTTGTAAGCTAAATGAACTTGCTATAGGGAAAGGAGACGTTGTATACGAAGGGGAGACCTTAAGTTTTACAGCAATTCTTAACGGAAAAGAAGAAGTTGAAATTTGGAAAGTGAAAGATGTAGAACAAACAAATGCAAAATATAAAACTTTCACTTATACGGTTAAACTTTCAGATACTGAAAATATTTCTGGAAAATATACTATAAGAGTTTCCTACACATTAAAAGAAATGCTCAAAATTAAATTTGGCGAACAAATTGAAAAATGTGTAATTCCTGGTTCTTTTATTGTTACTGATATTCCTATTCAAAGTGAAGATTTAGTTCCTGTTGGAAAAAAATTAAAGTTTACTGCAAAGCTTAATGACGGAGAAATTATTTCAAAATTGTTAGTTAATTCTAATGAACAGGTAGGCAAAAAAGACAAAGTTTTTGACTATGAAGTTAAAAAAGCTGATGCAGATAGTAATAATTTAATTGAAGTGACATTTGAAAAAGCTGATTTAAACAGTGCTACTCTCAAATTTGATTCATATAAAATTACATGTAAGAAAAATTACAAAGTTTTTGAAACAGATGGCCTTGTCTATGAAGGAGATAAACTTACCTTTACAGCTACTCTCAAGGAAGGCTTTGAAGTGCTTAATTGGAAAGTAGGTGCTAATGAAAAAACAGATCAAAATAAATCTACTTTCTCATATACTGTTTCTGTTGCCGAAGCTGAAATTGAAGGAAGTTCTAAGGTTATTAAAGTATCATATTCTGAAAAAGAATTACCTAAGCATCATATAGTTTTTGATTCCAGCAAAGTAACATGCAAAAAAGGTAGTATAGATGTATCATCTGATGATGAAGTGCATGAAAAGATTAGTCTGACTTTTAAAGCAATACTTAAAGATGGGGAAACTCTTGAAGCTTGGTATATAAATGATGAAAAACAAACCTATCAAACAAGTAATAGTTTTACATACAAAGTTGATGCTAAAAATGCGAAAATAGATAGTGGAAAAAGCACAATCAAAATTAGTTATAAGCTAAAAACTAAGCTAAAAATTAAATTTGATGAAAATGCTATGAGTGCAACAAAATCTGATGGATTCTTCTCTTCAAAGCCAGTTCACAATAATGATGAAGTTGATGAAGGTTTGAGAATTACTTTTACTGCAAAGCTTAATGAAGGTGAACGTGTTGATACGTGGCAAATAAATAATGTGACAAAGGCTAATCAGCATGAAAAAACATTTATTTACACAGTTTCCTCAGAAGATGGTAAGACTACAGGAAATGAAGTTACTATTTCTTATACAAAAGGAACTTTGAAGAAGTTTGTTATTAATTTTGAAGATGATAAGATGACATGCACCAAAGAAAGCAAAAATATTGAAATTAGTGGGGAGGTTTTTGAAGGAGATAAACTTAAATTTACTGCAAAAGTTGCTAGAAAAGAAATTCAAGATTGGTTTGTTAAAGATGTAAAACAAGTAGGTTGGTCTGGTAATAACTAACTTACTTATACCGTTAAAGCTTTAGATAGTGAAAATATTTCTGGAAAGGAAACGATTCGCATTAACTATACGCTAAAAGAAAAAGTGAAAATTATCTTTGATGCTACTACAATTTCCTGTAAGTATAGGTTTTCTTCATCTGGAGGAAATATTTCTTCTGAGGACTTGGTATTAGTAGGCGAGTCCTTATTGTTTACCGCTATAATTGAAGATGGAAAAAAGGTGAAACTTTGGAAGAAGAATGGAGAGGTTATAGCAGGGCAAGATGGTAAGCCTACCTATTCTTATAAACTTAATCTTTCAGATGCAGTTGATAATGGTGGTGTTAAAGAATTAAGGATTAGTGTTGAGCTAGAATAAATTGCAGTAGGGGCATCTAAAGTTTTTTTAGATGCCCCTTTTTTATAAATGAGTTGAGTATATCAGGGATTCCGCATTATAAATATTATTAAAATGGATACTATTTAAAATGTTATAAAATATGTTAAAATGCTGTTCAGGTGGGGAAAATGACATTACAAGAATCATTTGAAGGCATTACAGATAAAAGGGTTAAAAGATGCAAGAAACATAATCTTGTTGATATATTGATGATTGTATTTATAGGAATGTTATGTGGTCACAAAAGCATAGAGCAAATACAGTTTTATGCAACAATAAACGAAAAAGCTTTAAGAAAATATCTTAAATTAGAAAATGGCATACCTAGTAGCGATACGATTTTACGTGTCCTTGCAAGAATTGACACAAAACAAGAAAGAAAAAGTGTTTATAGAATATGCAAGACAGACATTTGAAAAAAATATTCCAGAAAATGAAGTATTAGCAATTGATGGAAAGACCATAAAACGTTCAGAGTATGCACCTGAAGGTGAAGATAAAAACCCACACAAAGTAGCTCATGTTGTGTCAGCTAAGGTCGCATTCACTAGGTGTGTGTTTTGGACAGGTTAAAACCGAAGAAAAATCAAATGAAATAACAGCTATACCAGAACTTTTGGATCTTTTATATGTAAAAGGTATGATCGTTACCATAGATGCACTGGGATGTCAAAAGAAAATTACAGATAAAATAACAGAAAAGAAAGCAGATTATCTAATTTCATTAAAAGGAAATCAAAAGGCAACTTATGATGAGGTGAAAGAAGTTTTTGAGCATTCATTTGAGCAAAAACATTGTGAATATTACAAAATAAAACATGTACAATATGATAATGAAATCGGACACGGGAGGATTGAAAAACGTAAGTGCTATCTTTGTACAAATATTGATTGGCTTTCTGAAAAAAGTGAATGGACAAATCTTAATGCGGTTGGGATGTTAGTTTGTGAAAGAACAGAAAAGAAAAGTGGAAAGAAATCCGTTGAGCGTAGATATTTTTTGACATCAGTAAAAGATGTTGAGAAAGCCAACTTTGCAATGAGAGCTCACTGGGGGATAGAAAATAACCTACATTGTGTTTTGGACACAATATTTGATGAAGATTACTGCCTCGTAAGGAAAGACAACGCAACTACTAACATGAGTATTTTACGAAAAATTATCCTTAATATTCTTAAAACTGTTGATTTTTCTGATGTTGTGAAAGTAAAAAAGATGCCTCTTTGTCATAAACAACAGCTCTGTAATAAACGCGAAGACTGTCAGATAAGAATTTTATACTCTTTATAATGCGGAATCCCTGTAGGATAGTAAAAGTAAACTTGCAAAAAAAAAGAAAAGAGTGTAATATGGGCGGAATGTATTGTAGATTCTTACTCTAATGTATGATTTTAGTTTAACTTTAAGGTGGTGAAATTAATGAGGTATAAACCCGTTTTATTGATAATATTTTCGTTTTTTTTTATTGCTTGCAAGACTACGCCTAAAGCTGTGGAGTCTAGCGGTAATATGCAACAACAAGAAAACACTTCAAGTAAAGATGAAGATTTTTTAGAAAAGATGTCAAAAGAGGCTGAAAAGGCTAGGAAAGTGGCAATAGAGGACGGGGTTGATAAGAGTCTATCTTCATTGTTTGAAAAAGCAGAGGAGAAGTTGCGTCTTGCAAAAGAGATTTCGAAAAATAATAAAAAAACAGGAGTAAAGATGTTCGATGAAGCTAGAATGATGTATCGAACTTTGTCTAATCTTGCAAAATGTCTTGAATACAAAAAAGAGATAGATGAGAATAAGTTTCAAGACTATGATCCAAAAAACTATGAAGATGCAGAAAGACTATATAAAACTGCTGTAGAAAAATATAAGCAAGGTGATTTTTCTTCACTATCAGATTCTGAGAATTCACTATCTCTTTACAAATCTTTGTATGACAAAGGATATCTTGAACTTTCACGTTCTGCAAAAAAAGTTGCTAGAGAGGCAAAAGAAAAATGTGATAGCATAAAGGCTTCTCGAAGTATGACAAAGAATTACAATGAGGGAGTGCAATTGTACAATACAGGCAATGTCTATATGACAGACAAAAGTTATAAAGAAGCATATAAATCTTATATAGCATCTTGTAATATCTTTAATGAGACATTTAATACTGTAGAGGGAAAAAGAAAAGAGGCTGTTGTTGCTCTTGAGCGTGCGAAAGAAAAGGTAGAAGCGTCTTCTTCATTAGCTATTGAGGCAGATAAAATTTCTCCATTGACTGAACAGGTGGATGGTTTTGGAGATGTGGATACTTCTAGTTTGGAAAATAAAGATTCAAAAAAAGAAGATGTTGGTGAAATTAGTGAAGATGTTGAAAATTAGGAGATAAAGAGGATGAAAAAGTTTCTAATAACTATTGTGTGCTTACTTATTGTGACGAGGCTTTTTGCACTCTCTTATGAGGATAATGAGTATCAAAGAAAATCAAGGGCTTATACTCAGTTAAGTTCTAAAGCGTTGGATGAAGGTGATTATGATGCTTCCATAGAATATTCACGTCTTGCGGAGGAGTATGCCCGCCTTTCGGCTGATTTTATTCAAAAAATGCTAGCTAGGATAGAAGCAGAGCAGATAATGAATAAGGCTAGGATACGCTATGAGTGGGCAAAGAGTAATAAGGCTCAAATTAAATATCCATGCCTTTTTAATGAGGCAACAGAAGCGTTAAAAGCAGGTGGTGTAGCTTTCAATAATGAAGATTATGATGTGGCAACTGCCTGTGCAAAAAAAGTTCTTGTGGCTTTATCTGGAGTTGAAGGAGATGAAAATAGTCTTGCAGGCTTACCTTCGACGTATAGAGTTAGGACGTGGAGAGGTGAAAGGGATTGCCTTTGGACTATTGCAGAGTTAGATGGAGTTTATGGAGATGGTTTTATGTGGAAAAAACTGTATGAAGTGAATAAAGATAAATTTCCTGATTCATCTAATCCCGATCTAATTGAACCTGGTATGATTTTAGTTATTCCAACACTTCATGGTGAAAAAAGAAGTGGGCTTTACGACCATGATAAAACGTATAGAAAAGTGAAGTAAATGAGTGAGACAGATTCGTGGGAGCAAGATAAATTTAATGAAGTTTTTGAAGATGAACTAAGGCTATTGAATAGAAGGTTTGAAAGCAGTTGTTTTTGTTCCATTGAAGAATTAGAGGGAATATTACATTCTCTTTACATAATGGAAGGTCAAAGCAACGAAGGAAAGGTTCGTGAAATTAGTTTATCTGCAACAATAGCTGCTTATGAGGCTTTTGTCCACGAGAAGAAAAGGAGTAAAAAATGAATAGAAAAGGTATTTTCATATTATTTATGTTTGTTTTTGCTATTTCCTCTTGTTCTATACGGAAGATGGCGTTTAGTAGTATTGCAGATACTCTAGCACCTTCATATCAGCAAAAAGAAAAAGAAGCTTTGAGAGTAAAAAAACTAAGAGAGCAAGGTGTTGAAGTGCCAAATCCTATGCTTGCATTTTTAGCGGAAGAAGATATAGAACTGGTTGGAGCTGTTTTTCCTGTTATTATTAAGACATATGAGATTATGATGATACAGGATAAAACACATGAAGGGCTTAATGCAATGACAGGGGAGCTTTATGTGATGTATGCAAATGCCTTTGTTGAGATTCCTGCAACGTTTTTGCCAGACGCTGAGTATGACAAGAAGAATGAAGGTTTTATAAGGGCTAGAAAATTATATTTAAAGGGACGTGATTTGCTCCTTGATTCTTTGGAACTTTCAGTAGCTGGAATTAAAAAAGTTTTGAACAGCAGTGATGAAAAAGCTATTGAACAAATGCTTGAAAAGTGTACTATTGAAGAAGTTGAAGCTCTTTATTGGGCTGGAGCTGCATCTCTTGCTGTCTTTGCTCTTGAACCTCTAAATCCAGAAACTGGTCATTTAGTTTATGGTGGTAAAGCGATGCTTGAAAAAGTATGTGCTATGAATGAGTCTTTTAATAATGGAGCTAGTTGGGAAGTTCTTGCAAAGTTTTATGCAGGTGCACCTGAGAGTTTGGGCGGAGGAGAAGAAAAGGCAAAGCATGCTTATAATAAGGCACTAGAACTTTCAAAAGGAATGAGTGCTTCTACTTATGTCACTTATGCGTCTTCTTTTTGTGTTCCTAAGCAGGATAGTGTAGGCTTTGATGAAGCTTTAGAAAAAGCTTTAAGCATTGATTCTTCTTTGCAACCTGAGAATAGACTAATGATTTCTTTATCTCAAAATTATGCTAGATGGCTTAAAGCTCATAAGGATGATTTTATATTAGGAAATTAAAGATATTTATGCTTTTAAAAATATTTAATAGTTTTTGAAAGCTAATGGTGGGGTTTAGACATGAAACGTTTTTTGCCTTGTTGTTTGTTTTTTTCTTTGTTTTTTTGTTCTTATGCAGAGGTTGTAACACTTAAGATTGCAAGTGTTGCACCTGCTAGATCTCCTTGGGATATTGAGTTAAAAAAGATGGCTCAAGAGTGGACTCGCATTACTAAAGGACAAGTGAAGTTGCAATTTTATGATATGACAGTACTCGGTGGAGAAAAAGCTGGAATACAAAAACTTAAATCCACAAGACCTGGTCAAAAAGCTCCTATAGATGGGGCATTGTTCTCTACAGTAGGTTTACATGAGTTAGCCCCAACAGCAGGCTTTTATACGCTTTCTGTTCCTTTTTTGATTCAAAGCCATGATGAATTGGATTTAGTTCTTTCAAAGTATGGCAGGGAAATGGAGAGAAAAGTTGAAAAAGCAGGATGTAAAATTATAGCATGGTCAAATGTTGGCTGGCTTTCATTTTATACTAAAGATTCCTATACCACGCTTTCTGAGTTAAAAAAGATTAAGATGGCAGTTTCAGGATTGGATTCTCCTGTTTTAAGTGATTGTCTTAAAATTAGTGGCTTTAATATTGAGAATGTTAGTGCAAATAAGTTTGTTCAATCTTTAAAAACTCGTGGAGGTGCGAGGGGGTTTTTTGCAGTTCCACTTCTTTCATATGCTACAGGATTTTATAAAGATATTGATTATGTTTTGGATGCAAAGTTGTGTCCTGTTATGGGAGCCTTTGTTATTTCAAATGATGCATGGAAAAGAATTCCAGATGAGTTTAAGGCTGCTTTGCTAGAAAGTACAGCAAAAACAACAAAGATGTTAAACGAGTCTTTGGAGAAAACAGATAGAGACTGTATTGCAAAGATGGCTGATGCAGGTTGCAAGTTGATTCTTCCAACTAAAGAGCAGTTGGAAGAATGGAAAAAAGAGTTTGAAAAAAATGCAAATGATGTTCTTGATGCTAACTCACAAGCCTTAAATCGAAGTTTATTTGATAGGATTCAAGCTCTTCTTTCTCAAAAAAAATAAAAAGTATTATGGGTAAGCTAACAGATCATTTTTTGAATAAGAGTATATCGCTAATAGTTGCAATTCTTTCTGCCCTTTTAATTTTATTGCCATTGGGCTTATTTTGTATAACTAAAATAATTCCTGTTTTAGATAGTGATATGGCATTAATTCACATAGTGTTTGTTTTTTCATGTTTTGCAGGTATTTTGACAGAGATTCATAAAAAGCAATTATGTGTGGATGCTTTTTTATTAAAATTATCAGAAAATACTAGGAGAATTATTCAACAATTAAACTATGGTTTTTCAATATTTACTCTGAGTGTGCTTTTCTTTTCTGCTTTTCCCAACTTTTTTGCTATTTTTTCAAAAGATGAGTTGATATGGTATGTTCCTGTTCGCTTTATCTTTTTATCTTTGCCTTTAATGTATGTCTTTATTTTAGGCTTGAATATAGTACGCAGTAAGAACATTTATACTATCTTAATTAGTTTGATTTTAAGTGTGTTAGTTTCCTCTTCCTCTATCGCGTCTATAGCATACCATCTTTTTCAAGAAAATGCTTCTTTCATATTTATTTTTAATTTCTTTGATTTTTTAGCTTCTTTTGTACCTAGTGTTGCACATGCTATTTCGATTCCTTTAATTTTTTGTGCAGTTGTTCTAGCTTTTTTAGGACTTCCTTTGTTTGTAGTTATTTCATTTATCACTCTTGTAGCCTTCAGTTCAGGTGAAGGCTACGTAGATACAATTTCTAATGAAGCTTATCATATTTTAACAAATAGTGGTGGTGGTATTGCAGCAATCCCTCTTTTCACTATGGCTGGATACATTCTTTCTAAGGGGAGTGCGGGAAGTCGCTTTTTGGAATTTGTCAAAAATACAATAGGACATTTGAAAGGTGGCGTAGTAATTGCTACAGTTTTAGTCATCACTATGTTTACAACTTTTACAGGAGCATCAGGAATTAGCATATTGGCATTGGGTGGAATATTAAGTACTGTACTTGTGGGGTTTGGATATTCTAAAGATGATGCTGAGTCTTTAATTACTGCATCTGGCTCTGTGGGCATTCTTTTTCCTCCGAGTCTTGCCATTATTATTTATAGTACAACTAACGTCATGGACGTTTATTTTATGGATATGTTTAAGGGTGCTATTTTACCCGGTGTTTTGATGGCTTTAGGAATGATTGTGATTGGAGTTAAAAAAGGAAATGTAAGAGGAAGTGTTAAAAGTTCTTACCAGAAGATTCCTTTTGATATTAGTTTACTTTTCACTTCTTTTCTTTCTTGTGTGTTTGAGCTTCTTCTTCCTATTTTTATAGTAATTTTTATTTTTACAGGCACATTTAACTTACTAGAAACTGCAGCATTTACAGCTTTTTATGCTTTTTGCTTAGAAACATGGATTAGAAAGGATTTTTCCTTTAAGGATGCTATTAATTTTATTGTGGAAAGTGTACCTATAGCTGGTGGGGTTTTGGTAATTATAGCAGCTTCCAAAGGTTTGGCATATTTTTTAGTAGATGCTAATGTTCCAGATGTACTAACTCAATTTGTTACCTCTATTTTACCTTCTGAATACTTTTTTTCAAAATATGTATTTTTATTTTTGTTAAATATACTTTTGTTGGTTGTGGGTTGCATAATGGATATCTATTCTGCCATATTAGTTGTTTCTCCTCTTGTTATTCCTGTAGCTCAAAGTTATGCAATTGACCCTGTCCATACAGGTGTCATTTTTTTAACCAACCTTGCTTTAGGTTTTTTAACTCCTCCTATTGGAATGAATTTATTTATTGCAAGTTACACTTTTGAAAAACCTGTTACTAAGGTTGTCAAAAGTATAATGCCATATCTAGTGGTTCAAACAATAATTTTATTGTTGGTAACATATATACCGTGGTTTAGCCTTGCTCTTATAAATTAGTTTTTAGGATTGTTATGAAAACATTTGGTTTTAAGGTTGTTTTTATTATCATTCTTTTCTTAGTTTTTTCTTGTGAAGCCAAAAAAGAAAATGAAGTAATTAGAGTTGTGTTTTATAAAATTTCTACTGATATTGCTAAAAATATAGAAGAAACTTTAATAGAACAATTTTCGTCTAATGATGAGAAAATAGAGCTTTTATTTGAACAGATAAGTGATTTTAATAAGTTAAAGGAAAGAGTTGAAAAAGATGAAAATGTCTCTTTAATTTTTTCTAATACTATTCATTTGCCATTTGAAAGTGAAAAGGCAAGTCCTTTTGATGTTTCGCTTTATGAAACTTTTCCTTCTTGTATTAAAAGATATTCTTTTGAGTCTTTAGAAAACAATGCTGAAGGTGCTATATCTCTTCCTATATTGCTTGATACATATCACTTGTTTTTTCATAAAATAATGTTTGAAGATGGTAATGAAAGAAATTTTTATGATGTGGATGTTTTTTCAGACATGTTAAAAGAAGTTTCTGGCAAGATAAAATACCCTATTCTTTGTGCAGGCGGAGAAGATGATTCATTACTTTTTTTTGTAGCAAGTGTTATGCAGATGGTAGGAGATGTTTATTCAATAAAAAATAAAAAAATAAAGAGTTTAAAAGATAGAGAAGAGGTGTTTAATAAAGCTCTTGGGTTGATTGTTGAATGGCAAAAGAGTGGTTTTTTGCATCCTGAATGGTTTCGCTTAAAGTATAGAGATGTCTCGATGTTTACAGATTTAGAAGAGATAGGCGTATTGTTTACTAAAATGAGTGAATACAAAGAAATGAAATCTGAGACTAAAAATTTCTATTCTTTATTGCCTTATATGCCTCTTTCTAAGGATGTGTCATTGAATGGAATTCCTATCTCTATAATATCCATTATAGAACCACTTCAGAAAGAAAAAAATACCTCAACATTGAAAAGTAATTATATTTCTAAAATCATTGAATATTGCATAAGTGTGGAAGGTCAAGCCAAATTATCAGAACGAACAGGTTTTACATCTAGTAGCATATCCAATGCAAACCAAAATAGTATATCTTCAATTCGATATGTTTTAGCAACTGTTTCGGTTGTCTTAGGAGATGTAGCCTCTATTATTTTGGAAGATCCAATTGATTCTACTGTGCTGGCTAAGGAGATAAGGGATTATCTTCAGGTTAATGGAGTAGGATATTAATTCTTTTCTATAAGGAGATTTTATGGAAAAAAAAATTGTTATTGCATTGGGTGGAAACGCATTGGGCAAAAACTTAGAAGAACAAAGAAAAGCAGTGAAAATAACAGCTTCTGCAATAGCTGATTTGGTTGAACAAGGGCATGAAGTGATTGTTTCTCACGGTAATGGGCCTCAAGTTGGAATGATTCATAATGCTCTTGTTATGTGGCAAAAAAATGATAAGAGTGCCTCTATTCCGGAACTTGATGTTTCCGTAGCAATGAGTCAAGGTTACATAGGCTTTGATCTAGAATGTGCTATTAGAGAAGAATTAGAAAATAGAAATATAAAAAAGAATGTTGCAACTATATTAACTCAAGTGATAGTAGATAAGGATGATCCTGCTTTTTTAAATCCAACCAAACCTATAGGAAGCTTTATGACTAAAGAAGAAGCAGATGAAGCTATAAAGAGGGGAATGAGTGTTGTAGAAGATGCAGGTCGTGGGTATCGACAGGTTGTAGCTTCCCCAAAACCTATTGGAATTGTAGAGATTGATAGCATAAAAACATTATTTGAAAATCATCATTTGGTGATTGCATGTGGAGGAGGTGGAATTCCTGTCATTAAGAAAGGAAATATGCTTTCGGGTGTTCCTGCTGTAATAGATAAAGATTTTGCTAGTAGCACTTTGGCAAAACTATTAGGGGCTGATTATCTAATAATTTTGACTGCTGTTGAAAAAGTTGCTATAAATTTTAATAAAGAAAATCAACAATGGCTTTCTAGTCTTACATTAACGGAAGCTAAAAAATATATTAAGGAAGGGCATTTTGCTAGTGGTTCCATGCTACCAAAAATTGAGGCAGGAATTGACTTTGTTGAGTCAAACCCTAAAGGCCAAGCTTTAATTACATTGCTAGAAAAAGCTCGTGATGGTATTGAAGGAAAATCTGGCACAATAATAAAGAAGTAATTATGAAAAAAAAATATGCAATATTTATTGATGGAGATAACATAAAACCATCTTACTTAGAATCTATTTTGACTGCTGTCTTAAAAGATGGAGATGTACATATTAAAAGGCTTTATGGAGATTGGACTACGTCTAATATGAAAGGCTGGAAAGAAGGACTAGAAAAAGTTTCTATAAGACCTATTCAACAGTTTAGAAATGGACCTAATGCTACAGATAATGCAATAATAATGGATGCGATTGAAATTGCTAATTCTAATAAAAATATAAATGCAATTTGTATTGTTTCTACAGATTCAGATTATTATAGTCTTGCTCTGAGGTTACGAGAATATGGGCTTTATGTTTTAGGAATCGGAAAAACTAATTCAAAACCTCTTTGGGTTAAGTCTTGTAATGAGTTTAAGTATATTGAAAATCTCGATGAGATCTCTTCTGAAGAAATTAATCATGGTTCTGTGGATAAAAAAGCTATTATAAAGCTTTTGAATACAGCGTATAAAAGTTCAAATAAGACAGAAGATGCATGGGTTAATCTTGCTGAGTTGGGGCGTACGATAAGAAATATCATGCCTGATTTCGATATTTCTACCTATAAGCATAATACATTAAGAGAATTGATTGAGTCATTAAAAGATATTTTTGATTTGAAAAAAGATGATAATCATTTCCCAAACTACTGGTTTAAACCGAAAGATAAAAAAAGATAGCATGAAAGAAAGGATTATTATAGGGATAGATCCAGGTCTTGCAAATACTGGCTATGGAGTCATCTCTTTTTCCAACAATCGTTTTAAAATGCTAGTTTATGGAGCTATTACTACAGAAGCTAGTTCTCTTCATGGATATCGTCTTTTACATATTTATGATGAGCTTGTTTCTTTAATTAAGGAATATAGCCCAACTGAAGCAGGTATTGAAACTTTGTATTTTGCAAAAAATGTTACTAGTGCATTGTCTGTTTCAGAGGCACGGGGAGTTGTAATGCTAGCTTTATTTTCTGAACATGTAGTAAATGTTGGTGAGTATACCCCAAATACTATTAAAAAGACTGTAACCGGTATTGCTCAGGCTACAAAAGATCAAGTGCAAGAAGCTACAAGATTATTATTAGGTCTTTCTAAAAAACCTACACCAAATCATGCAGCCGATGCTTTAGCTGCAGCCATCGCAAAGGCAAATATTGGAGAGATATATGTTTAATAGTATAAGAGGTATTCTCACAGGCAAGGGGAGTAGTTCTGCATTTATTGACACATATGGAATTGAATGGGATGTTTTTGCAACACAATTTACACTAGAGAAACTAGACGTTGGAGATGAGGTTAAGCTTTATACTTGGCTTCAGCATAGAGAAGATCAAATGCAATTTTTTGGGTTTTATTCTATAAAAGAACGTTCTATGTTTTTAGATTTAACAAAGGTTGAAGGTATAGGTCCAAAACAAGCTATGAAAATCCTTTCTAGTATTACACCTGATAATTTGGAAGTTGCACTAGAAAATGGGGATATTGCAAGGCTTCAATCTATATCAGGTATTGGTAAAAAGACTGCACAAAAGATGACTTTGGCACTTAAAGGAAAGCTTACTATTACAGATGAGTTTCCTGCTTCTTTGAGTGTAAAAACTGAATATGAAGAAATAGTTAGAGCATTAGTGGAGATGGGGTATGAGAGGAAGCGTTGCATAGAAGTAGTAAACAAAGTTGCTTCTTCCATTAAAGAGCAGGACAAAGATCCATTAAAAGAAGAAACAGAACTTTTTCGTCGCTCAATAGTTGAATTAGCCTAATAAAACATGTAAAACTATCATAGTAAAGAGTTTATGCTATGGTAGTGAATGGGTATTTGAAGTCTCATCTTTTTAAACTTTTTAAATAAAGTTTAAAATCTTCTTGAATTCTTTTCGATTCTATTGCTTTTTGAATTGCTTTGTTGTGTGTCCATTTTTCAAGTATTTTATCTTCAATGAAAGGGAGTGTAGCTTCTTTTTGCTTTACTAAGCTTTCTGCAAAAAACCACGCAATCATCATATTTACATAATACTCATCACTTTTCACGTTAGCTACAAGCTCTAAATATTCTTTATTAAAGGCATCTGTTAGGTAGTATTGCAATAATATACCTATTGCGTAACGTACTGTGTAGATATGTGAAGATTTAATCCATATCTTTATTTTGCAAAGTAAAGGATCAAGATGTTTTTTGAATATTTTGGGATCAAAAGAGTCGCAAACTGCCCAATTATCTATATATGGAAGGAATTTTTCAGTTAAGGAAAGGACTTCATCAAAATCTTTAATCTGGCAAATTAGAAAAGCATGAAGCATATTTTCATCAAAAAATCTATGTGGCGTATTATTTAAGAAAGTGAAATAGTCTTTTTTGTTTTCTTTGTATAGTTTTTTTGCCAAAGAACGTAAAAGTGGAATTCTCACTCCTATTATGTTTTCAATAGCAATATTTGGAATAAGCTTTTGAGTGAAAACTCTATATTTTTCATCTTTTAACTTTACAAGTTCAAGAGTAAAACTTTCCATAAAAACACCTCTTTTAAATGTATAACATGTTGGTAGAACTTTATAATTTATTCTAATTTTTAATGTAATTAAGTATTTTTATAAACATAAAAAATATAAACGTTTTAAGCAATATTATTTTTTATCACTTTATCAAAGAGATTTGAATAAATATTCTCTTCTTGTGTGATAATCAAAATAGTTTTTTTCATTTTTTTGAGTTGATACAATTTTTTTTTCATAATTTCCATGCTAGCAACATCAAGTCCTCTCATAGGTTCTACTAAGATAATAATTTTAGGCTCTTCTTTTAAACATCTTGCAAGGATGATGCGTTGTAATTGTCCCCCTGAAAGATTGTTGCAGGGGGCATAAATAGAGGTATGAATGTTTTCTTCTTCTAGTATTGAAGTGGCAAATTTCTTTCTTTCTTTTTCATTAATGATTAACTTTTTTGTGTGATAGCAAGACAAAGTTTCTATTATGCTAAGGTTTGGAAAAGATGCTCTATAGTATCTATCAGATGGAATAAAACCTATTTTGTGTTTGAGTAGTAGGCTTGGTGTAAGCTTAGTGAAAGATAAAAAAAAGTCATCTTGAAAAGTAATGCCACCTTCATATGTTTTTTTAATAGATTTGGGTAACATAGAAGATAAGAGTGTTTCGAGAAGCTTTACATTATTTAAGATTCCTGTAATTTCTCCTTCATTTGCTTTGATAACCAAATCTTTCATTTCTTTATTGTGTATTTCAATTTTAATTCCTTCTTTTTTGCTTATTTCTACTATTTTGGGCTTTTCATTTTCTATCATTCTTTTATACATATTTTTCTCAATTTTGAGCCTTATATCAGCTTGTTCTTGTTTTAATCTAGCTATATCAAGAGTTTCAATATTTTTTCCTTCACTTATTATAGTAATTTTATCACTAATTTTGATCGCTTCATCAATGTTATGTGTAATTGTTATAATTGCAATATTTTCATTAATAGCATGCTCTTTTAGTTTTGTGAAAAAATATTTTTTTTTATCTGATGGGATAAATGATGCACTTTCATCTAGTATTAATACTTTAGGTTTTTTGCAAAGTAAACACATCAATTCAATAAAAAAACACTCTTCTTTTGAAAGATTATTAATATTTGAATTAAAATTAATACTTTCTATGTTCCAATTTTTCAAAAGTAGTTTAATTTTAGAATATTCTTTTTTGTTTATAAAATCTTTTTGGACTAACATGACATTTTCAAGTACAGTTCCTTCAAAGACTTGTGGCAAAGATTGAAAAATTATAGCAACACCTTTTTTTATTGCATCAGAGGGAGAAGAGAAAATGCAATCTTTTCCATCTATTTTGATAGTACCTGAAGTTGGCTTTATACGACCTGAAAGGATATGCATTAATGTTGATTTTCCTGCTCCATTTTCTCCAAGTATACTATGTATTTCTCCTTTATTAAATTGAACATTTACATTGATTAGTGCAACACGAGGAAGAAAACCTCCCCGTGTTTCCAAATAGTATGTTTTTGCAATATTTATTAGTTCTACTTTTTCATTTATCATTTTGTTTTAACAATATCTTCAACATTTAATTGATTGGTTTTTATTTTATTTAACATTTCATCTTGTTTCTCTCTAAGAGAAAGAGGTACTGTAGAAATATATAATGGGTCATCTGTGATAAACTTTACATAATTTTCTTTCATGCCTAAAATCTCGGGTTTCCCTTCTACTAAAGTGCCATTGATAAAATCAATAGTTTTTTCGTAAGCTAAGGTTTCTTGTTCCATAATAGCACTACCTACAACTAATCCTTTAGCTCTTGAATATCCATTACTATCGCACCAAACAAGATAAAAATTATTTTCTTTAGCTGAAGTAACTACTCCTTGATTTGCTCCTCCACAGATAGGCATAATTACGTCTACACCATCATTATACATGGAGGATGCAAGCTCAGCTCCTTTGCTTGCATCATACCAGTTTCCTACAATTCTAAAATCAACTTCCATTTTATTATCAACTGCTTTAGCTCCAGCTAAAAAGCTAGGTAAAATAATATTATTCATATCAGGATATTCTTGACCAGCAATAAGTCCTATCTTTTTTTCTTTATTCGCATTTTGCATGTCACTGGTACTTACTAAAGCTGCAATATAGCCTGCCATATATGCTTGTTCGTATTGATTGTATTTGAATGTAGTGATTTTAGGTTCATCATTACAATAAGCGTCAAGAAGTAAAAATTTATTATTAGGAAATTTTTCTAAAACTTGTTTTGCGATTGAAGGCATGGAAGGATTAGAGGATATGATTATGTCATACTTATTTTCACTTGCTATATTGCTAAGTTTTTCGATCCATTGTCCCTGATTTGTTCCTGCTTCCAAAAGAAGTAGTTCAACTTTTTTTCCATTATTCTTTGTAGTTTCTACAGCTCTTTCAACACCTGAGGCAAGTGTATCATATATAGGACTTTCAGCTCTAATACCCGGCAAAAAAACTGCTATGTTTAGCACATCTTCATTGTTTTCTTCCTTTTCGCAAGAAAAGTAAAAAAAAGATAACACACATACTAACAAAAAAATACTCTTAATTTTCATAAAAACTCCTATGGTTAACAATAAGCTATTGTAGTAAAAAAGACTTTTTTTTACTAGTATTATAGAGTATGTTTATTAAATATATTAAACTAACATTTAACAAAAAGAATATCTTCTCATTTATAAAATTAAATATATTTTCTTCTATGTTGGAAATCATTCTTTTTTTTATTCTTCCTGTGTTAATAAAAAGATATTATATTATTGGAGCATATGGAGCTATTGTTATTAATTCAATGTTTTTGTTTTTATTTGAAAGCTCTATTATTTTAATATCAAAGTATGTCTTGAATGTTTATTTTGGTGAAGAAAAAAAAGTTAATACTGAAAACCTTCTACTTTTGAAAGCGTTATCATTTGCGTTATTGAAAACAATATTTTTTATAATTTTTCTATTCTGTTTTAAGAAACTTATCAAAATGAATATATACTTTTCCCTTCTGCTCTGTTTTACATATATGTTCCTTTTTCTTGTTACATTTTGGATGCCATGTCTACTGGTTAAAGATAGTTTTTTTTCATCCTTTAGAAAATCGATACATTTATACTTTTCCTATCCATTTTTTACAGTTTTTGTGTTTTTGCATCTTACTACACTTTTTTTGATTTCAGTGATATTATTATCTGTGTATCCTGGACTGTCTAAAATTATGTATAATATGCACACAGCTTTACACATGATGGAATAGAATATGTATTCTTAGAATGATAAGGTTTCGTGAGTTTTCTTAGAGTAACTAAAACTAGACATGATAATTTTAACAGGAGAGTAGATAGAAGGGGGTGTCTCGGCTTCGACTGAAAAGAAGGGGTTATGGTTGCAAGTAGGATGGTCTTGTGTCCTTGAAACAAGCGAAAATTTAACTGCCAATAATAATGACGGTTACGGTTACGCCTTAGCTGCATAACCGCGGGGCTTTCATTGTGCCACTCTGAACGATGAAAAGCTCCGTTGCCAATCAGGGTTTACTTCATTGCTTTTCATAAGGGCATTGTGAGGACACTTTATTATGATACGGGCTTGACGCTTGCGGTGCTGACACCAAGTCCTGACAATCACCTCGCACCGATAAACTTGTAGATGCTGTTTCAACACTTTTTAGGACGGGGGTTCAACTCCCCCCACCTCCATTTATGAAAACATTTCAATTTTTATTCAAGTCTTTCTTATCATCCGAAAATGTTCTGTTTTTTTAACTTAAATATTAGGAAATATTATGAAAATACCTTTTTTTAGAAAAGATTTTTTTGCAAGTTTGTTTATGGTAGCAGCTCCTATTACTGTTCAAAATTTTATAAATTCTGCAGTCAATATGGCAGATGCTGTTATGATAGGTCGCTTAGGAGAGACAAGTATAACGGCAGTGGGCTTGGGAAACCAAATCTTTTTTTTATTAAACCTTTTGCTTTTTGGACTTGTTTCAGGTTCTGCCGTTTTTAGCTCTCAGTTTTGGGGGAGAAAAGACGTTTTAGGTATTCAAAAAACAATAGGATTATGCTTTATAATTGCAACTATTATTGGTGGTATTTTCACTTTTTTTTGTCTTTTATGCCCTGAAGTTCTGATTGGAATATATAGTAAAGATGAAAAAGTAATAGAACTTGGAGCTATCTACTTAAAAAATGTTTGTTTCTGCTTTTTCCCATTCGTATATAGTTTTTCTATTACCATGACACTTCGCTCAATAGGAAAGATTAAGCTTGCTGTCATAACTACAGCCATAGGTCTTGTGGTAAATATAATACTTAATATGGTGTTAATTTTTGGTCTTTTAGGTTTACCTGCTTTGGGGGTTAAAGGAGCTGCAATTGCAACTGTTGCTTCTCGCATTCTAGAATTTACCATAGTTCTTTCAATTTCAATTTTGCGTAAATATCCTGTTATTGGTAGCTTTAAAAACATGTTTTCTATTTCTTTGCCATTTTTGCGTGACTATTTTATGGTAACATTACCTGTGGTAGTAGAAGAGACAATTTGGTCTTTTGGTGTAACAACACATAATTTTATTTTTGCCAGACTTGGCACGGGGCAATACGCAGCTTTTAATATTGTTAATACAGTTTCTCTTCTTTTGTGGGTAATTTTCTTAGGACTTGGAAATGGCTCTGCAATCATCATAGGAAACAAAATTGGAGAAGGAAAAGTTGAGGAGGCAAGAGATTATGCAAAGTTTATTGCACTTTTATCCCCTCTTATAGCTATTTTTATAATTCTATTATTTATTCCTATCTCTATTTTAATTCCATATATTTTTAATGTTACAGAACAAGTACTTTCGCTTATTCCTTCGTTACTCATTGTACTTTCTATTTACTATCCATTAAAAGCCTACAATTCTGTTATGATTGTAGGAATCTGTAGGGGAGGTGGAGATACTAGATTTTGCCTTTTTTATGATGTGTTTTTTATGTGGACTGTAGCAATTCCTCTAGCTTATACAATTTCTCTCACTTCTTTTTCTTATGTCTGGCTAGTTTATGCTTTAATAATGGTAGAAGAACCTCTCAAAATGATTTTAGGCTTAACTCGACTAAAAAGTGGAAAATGGCTACACTGTGTAATATAGGAGATTATTATGATTAATAAAAAAACATTTTTACTTTTAATTTTGCTTTTTGGTTTAACTTTTCTGCATGCAAAAAAAACTGAACTTCTTGTTATAGGTACTATACATCAATATCATGAGGATAATTCTAACTATTCATACCAAGATGTGTTGAATATAGTTCACACATATAATCCAGACGTTATCTGCGTAGAAATTCCTGAATTCTATTTTAGAAAACAAGCATATCTTAAAGAAATGATGCTTGCCTGCATTTATGGCTTTGATCATAACAAGAAAGTATATCCTATTGATTGGTTTCAGTTATCGGGAAATCCGAGAATTGAAAGAGAAGAATACATGAAAACTGATAGTTATATAATAAATGAGGCAGAAGAGAAGAGAAAAAAACAAGCTAGTCAGATAATAGAAGATTTTGAAAAAAAATATAGCAATTACATAGCTGAAAACAAGGCTTATTCTTTTTTTAATGGAAAAGAATATAATGATTATATTCGCGAATCTTACAACATTATGATTTCAGTTTATGGGGATAGTCCTATGAATTTATATTCTGAAAGTCGAAATGCACGAATGGCTAGTTTTATAGATGAAGTGATAAAAGAAAATAATGAAAAGAAGATAATAGTTCTTACAGGGGCAGAACATAAGTATTATTTTGATGATTTTTTTTCAAAACAAGGAGACGTTAATCTAATTCAATTAGAAGATATCCTACCATTAAAAAAAGCAAAAAAAACAAAAAATCTCACTGCTTTTATGGATAGAAACATAGCAAAAGGTTATTATGCATCAACTGATAATTTTACCATTGATACTATGTATGGCAATGCTATTATTCCTCTGGTTCATGGGCCAGATATGGACGAAAAACCTACGATAATACTAAAAGAGAATATCAAAAAAGCAAGTTCTATTTTGCATGAATGGAAAAAAGACAATCCTAATTCCGTATATCTTCAATTTGAAACTGCATGGATTCATTTTCTTAAAAATGACTATAAAACTGCAATTAAGATATCAGATAATATTAGAGAACACTTAGATGAAGTTCCAGCTGGTATGGAAGCATTTTTAGGTATTTTTTATTGGAGAAACTTAGGTCTTTGTTATGATATGATTGGTAAAAGAAATGAAGCAATTAATGCTTATAAAGAATGCAGGAAGCTTTGCACTCAATTTAATATTGGTGAAGATAAAGCAAAAACCATATACAAAGACTTTGAAACAGTTCCATATAAAAAATAAACTCAATTTCTTATACATATTGTTGCCTGTATAGTAACAATATGTATTTTCTCCTTCTAACATACTTACCAAATTATATATTTTTTTCGCAAATGTATAGTATTTTTGCTTTTATCCCTTGTTTTTTTGCTTGTTTTGATAGAGAATAGCGAACATTGATACTTAATTTTTTTAAGGAGTGTTTATGACTAAGTATGTTGCAGAACCATTTAGAATTAAAATGGTTGAAAAAATCAAAATGACCACAAGAAAAGAACGTGAAGAGTTCATCAAGAAAGCTCATTACAATTTGTTCAACTTACGTGGTGAAGATGTTTATATTGATCTTCTAACCGATTCAGGAACAAACGCAATGAGTTCTCACCAATGGGCAGCCGTTATGGAAGGTGATGAAGCCTATGCAGGAGCTAAAAGCTATTATCATTTAGTTGAAGCTGGCAAAGACATTTTTAACTATGAATATATTCAACCTGTTCACCAAGGTCGTGCAGCAGAAAAAGTATTGTTTCCTCTCCTTATGGGAAAAGGAAAGGTTGCAATTTCTAACATGTTTTTTGACACAACAAGAGCACATGTTGAAATAGCGGGAGCTAGAGCTATAGATTGCGTTGTGGAAGAAGCAAAAGACCCATCAAAAAGAGCTCCATTCAAGGGGAACATGGACGTTCAAAAACTGGAAGAACTTATCAAAAAGCATGGAAAAGAAAATGTAGCTTTAATTGTTATGACCATCACAAATAACTCAGCCGGTGGGCAACCTGTTTCTATGCAAAACATGAAAGAAGTCTCCGAAGTGGCAAAGAAATATGGAATCCCACTAAACATAGACGCAGCACGCTTTGCAGAAAATGCACACTTTATCAAACAAAGAGAAGAAAAATATAAGAATGCCTCAATTGCAGATATAACTAGAGAAATGTTCAGCTATGCAGACTCTTTTACAATGAGTGCAAAAAAAGACGCAATAGTGAACATGGGTGGGTTAATTGGTATTAAAAACAATGCCGAACTATACCAAAGAATTAAAGGAAACTGTATTTCTTTTGAAGGATTTATCACTTATGGAGGCTTAGCTGGTCGAGATTTGGAAGCTTTGGCAGTAGGTCTTTATGAAGGATTGGAAGAAGACTACCTAAAATATCGCATTGGACAAATGGAATATTTTGCAGGACTTTTGGATGATGCAGGCATTGCTTACCAAGCTCCAGTAGGAGGTCATGGTGTCTTTATTGACGCAAAGGCTATGTTCCCTCACCTAGACTATAGTGTCTTTCCGGGACAAGCTTTGGCAATAGAGCTCTACCTTGAAGCAGGAATTAGAACTTGCGACATTGGCTCTTATATGCTAGGAAACGACCCTGACACAGGAAAACAACTAAAAGCAGACTTTGAGTTCACACGTTTTGCAATTCCTCGCCGTGTATACACACAATCTCACATTGATATCATGGCAGAAGCACTAATCAACATCAAAAAGAACGCTAAAAACATACCTGGATACAAAATTACATGGGAGCCACCTATTTTAAGGCACTTCCAAGCTCACCTTGAACCGCTTAAATAATGATATTTAATTAAACTTTGTAAAAAGCTCAAGTCTTCACTGTGGTGAGGCTTGAGCTTTTTTTGTTGATGGCAGGTTTTAACCTTGCGATAAATTGCAAGGTTGATATTGTGTTATGTAAGGGGGAGGAAAACCCCTTGGTCAGAGCAAGTGGTTTTCCTCTCCCCTTACGATCCCCCACCTTTCCTCAACGCTGCCAAAGGGGTCAAAAGTCGGCGTTGCCGACGTTTTGCTGAGAATTTGTATTGACCCCTTTGGAAACCCCAGCAACCGTCGGGGCAATGCCCCAAAATCTCAAAAGTGTTGAACACTACACAAAAATCTAATATATTACTTAGCGATGATGAATAGAAGAATTGCTGACAGTATACTTTCTCACAAAAGAACACAGCTTTCTTCTCACATGACAAGCGTACCGAAAGGGTTCTCCCTTTCAGGTACGCTTTTTTATTTTAGCTCATATCTTTATGAAAGGAGGATTACTATGAAAAAAAGTAATTCAAAGAGTAAGGCACAAAGTGCCTTTTTGGGAGTAGCTTTTGTACTACTCATCGCACTTATTGGCTGTAACCAGACAGGTGGTGTAGGCGGAAAGCCCACACCACCGCCTACACCAAAGCCAAAGCACGCCATCACCTTCAGCGTGGAAAGCACTACGCCAAACGGCACGCTCAAGGCAAAGGTAGACGGAGGCGATATTGCCTCAGGCAACGAGGTGGAAGAAGGCAAAACCGTAACATTCACTGCAACGCCTGAGGCAACCTATAGGGTGAAAGGCTGGACGCTCGACGGCAAGCCAATCACCGAAGTAGGCACAAGCACGGAGTACAAGCTCAAGGTAACCCAAGCTGCAACAGTCAAAGTCAGTTTTGAAGAAATCCCTAAACACGCCATCACCTTCAGCGTGGACAGCACTACGCCAAACGGCACGCTCAAGGCAAAGGTAGACGGAGGCGATATTGCCTCAGGCAACGAGGTGGAAGAAGGCAAAACCGTAACATTCACTGCAACGCCTGAGGCAACCTATAGGGTGAAAGGCTGGACGCTCGACGGCAAGCCAATCACCGAAGTAGGCACAAGCACGGAGTACAAGCTCAAGGTAACCCAAGCTGCAACAGTCAAAGTCAGTTTTGAAGAAATCCCTAAACACGCCATCACCTTCAGCGTGGACAGCACTACGCCAAACGGCACGCTCAAAGCAAAGGCAGACGGCATAGACGAAACAAGCACCAGCCCAATCACTGTGGAAGAAGGCAAAACTGTAACATTCACGGCAGAACCTAGTGCAAATTACAAGGTAAAGGAGTGGAAGGTAGGCGACACTGTTGTTACGGGCAACAAGACAAACACCTATACCCACACTGTAAAAAAGGCGGTAACCGTCAAAGTGAGCTTTGAAAGCGACGGCACAACGCCTACACCAAAGCCCAATCAAGCTATTCTCACGCTCGACCCCAACAAGCTCACCATCAGAGTCAGGGCGAAGACGGAGGACGGCTCTGATATTGCAGTGGAAGGTTGCAACGAGACAACACTCAGAAGCGATAAGTATACAGAGCTACAGGCAAAGGGGACTGTCGTCATTCTCAAAGGCAACATCACCGAGCTATACTGCAGCTACAATAAGCTCACCGCCCTCAAAGTGCAAGGCTTAACCGCTTTGCAAAAGCTTGAATGCAGCTACAATAAGCTCACCGCCCTCAACGTGTCAGGCTTAACTGCTTTGCAAAAGCTTTGCTGTAACGGTAGCGAAGCCCATAGGTATCTCAGCGAGCTTAACGTGCAAGGTTGCACCGCTTTGAAAGATCTTTACTGCCAGCACAATCGGCTCACCGCCCTTAACGTGCAAGGCTTAACCTCTTTGCAAGACCTGTTGTGCTCCTACAATAAGCTCACCAGCCTCGACGTGCAAGGCTGTGCCTTTTTGCAATATCTTGGATGTGATTGGAATAAACTCACCGCACTTAACGTGCAAGGCTTAACTGCATTGCGAGAGCTTTCCTGTGAGAGCAATCAGCTTTCCGCCCTAAATGTGCAGGGCTTAACTGAATTGCGAAAGTTTTACTGCTGTGGTAATCAAATTAATGCCAAGTTGATGACAAAGCTATTGAATGCATTGCCGACTCGTAATTCAGGCGATAATGCAAGGGTTGTTCTTTATACCGAGAAGACAGGTGTAGAAGAAGGCAACCATAAAGACTTCAGCCAGCCCGCCGAACTAAAAGCCGCCTTCGACGGTGCAAAGAAGAGGGGCTGGACGCTAAAGAAAATAGATGCATACGGAAACGATGTAGTACTTTAAGATTACACCCCAGCCCACACACCCCAGCAACCTACGGGGTTTCCAAAGCAATTCGGGGGTCTCGGGGAACTCCCCGAGCGACGTGAAAGGGAGGAGAGGGGTCATAGGGGAGAGGAGGGAAAACTGCTTCGAACAGTTGTCCCACCTCTCCCCTAAAAAGCACTTGCAAATCGGCAATTTATTGCCAAGTAAAATAAAAAGGGAATCATAAGGGGCTAGTCCCCTTATACAAGGAGGAATATATGCCTAATAAGAAGAAATCCGTTTGGGAAGTCTACCTTCGCCCAAACACACTCACCAAAGACAACGACCGCGACTGCATTGCGGACGTTTATCAACACGCTGAAACCCAGCGTAACAAAGACATCGCGGACATCATCGTCAAAGAGCGAACGGAGTTCCGCCCGGAGACAATAATGAACATCCTCACAATGCGGGACAAGGTCGTAACGCAACTACTCGAAGAGGGCTTGTCTGTGATGGACGGCGTGGTGCAGATCACGCCACGTGTCTCAGGCGTGTGGGAGACCGAAGGGGCTGAGTACGACGAGAAAATCCACAAGCGAACAGTCGACATCGTGCCAACTGCCGACCTTCGCGATGTTCTCGACGCAATCAGCGTGAAAGTGCTGGGAGCGAAAGAAGCGACCGCCCGCATCACCAGCATAACAGACACGGCAACAGGCTTAAAAGACGGCACAATCACAATAGGAGACGACATCATCATCGAAGGCGAGAAGCTCAAAATCGATGAGAGCGACAGCTCGCAAGGCGTTTTCTTCACTCGAGCCGATGGAGCTACAATCAAAACGAGCCGCCGCCTCTCAATCAACAAGCCCAGCCAAATCATCGCCCGCGTGCCTAAAAACCTCACCGCAGGACCTGTCACAGTGATGATAAGAACGAAGTATTCGGGAACCAATGTGCCACTCAAACAGGTGCGTGAAATCGTCTATGGCTACCCTTGTGAAGCAAAAGCATAGAATTTTGCACGGGTTTATTTTTAAGGGTCTTAGATCGCCCTATCTAAGGGTCTTAGATCGCCCTATCTAAGAGTCTTAGATCGCTCTATCTAAGAGGTTTAGATCGTTCTATCTAAGCCTCTCCCTCCGAGCGAAGTGAGCGGGGTTCTTAGGGTCTTCAAAAGTCGGCGTTGCCGACGTTTTGTTGAGAATTTGCCCTGAGGCAAATTCTCAAGAATAGGAATTTGTATTACCCCTAAGCAGCGCTCGGAAAAGGGTTGGGGTTGTAGGGGAAGGAAACTTGGGGTTATTCAAGTGTTCTTCCCCAATATGTTGTGGTTATTCGGTATCATATGTCAAAGGCTTTTATTGTAATGTTGATTTATACAACTTAATTGTGTAGAGTATGGGTTGTTATGAAAAAACGTGTTGTTTTACTGGGTGCTACAGGCTCTATAGGCAAAAATACTCAAGATGTTATAAAGCGTTTTCCTGATTTGTTTGAGCTTGTAGGTTTTTCTTATCATGGCAATAAGGAAGCAGGTTCTGTTATTGCTTCGTCGTTTCCAAAAGCTGTTTCAGTTTCTACTTTTGGTGTGGAGAATGTAAGAGAGTACGAAAGTTTATTTCTAAAATTGTTTGAGAGAACTAGGCCTGATATCGTTGTTAATGGTATAGCTGGGGCTAGGGGGCTTACTCCTTCGTTTGTCTCATTAGAGAATGGAATTGATTTAGCTCTTGCCAATAAGGAAAGTGTTGTTTTGGCTTATGATATCTTAAAAAAAATAGCCAGTGAGCATGATGCAAAGATTATTCCTGTGGATTCAGAGCATTGGGCAATTTTTCAGCTCTTAAATATGAGAAAAAAGGAAGATGTTGAAAAGATTATAATAACAGCTTCCGGTGGTGCTTTTAGGGATGTACCAAGTGAAAAATTAAAGGATGTTTCACTTTCAGATTGTTTTAATCATCCTACTTGGAGTATGGGGAGAAAAATTACGATAGATTCTGCAACTCTTGCAAATAAGGCTTTGGAAGTGATTGAAGCTACAAAGTTATTTTCTTTTAGTCCTGAGAAAATAGATGTAACAATTCATAAGGAAAGTATTGTTCATTCAATGGTGCAAACATTTGGCGGCACTATTTATGCACAGTGTTCTCCTCCTGATATGAGAATGCCAATATTAGGTGCTTTAATGTTTCCTTGTGTAATGCCTTCTTATCTAAAACCTTTGGATTTTTCGACTTCGTTTTCGTTTTCTTTTTCTCCTCCACGGTACGATGATTTTCCGCTTTTGAGGTTGGGGTTTGAGGTGGCAAAGAAACAAAGTGCGTATCCTATTGCTTTTAATGCAAGTAATGAAATAGCTGTTGCCAAATTTATGGAAAGGAAGATATCTTTTCTTGATGTTTCTAAAATTGTTTGTGAAGTACTTCAAAAAGATTGGAAGGAAAAAGTATGTGATATTGCAGAAGTTTATGCTATTGATGGAAGGGTAAGAGAAGTTACAGAAAAGGTTGTAAAATGTCTTTGTAATGAATGAAGGAAGGATATGAAAAAGTATTTTATTTCTTTTGTAATTTTTTCTTTTGCTCTCATTCAGATTTTTGCAATAGAGACAGTAATAACTCCTTCAATGAGCTATACAAATTATTTTTCTAAAACTAAGTATGTAAGTTCAAAATCTTATTTACATGCTTTTTCTATAGGTCTTGATTTAATGTTTGTTGGAAAAGAAAGTTGTTTTACGTTTTTCTTTAATAATCATATTTCTTTTACAGAGGGAACTAAAGGTACTGGCGAGATAGATTTTATAAATGCAAAAGGAGCTCAAATTATTGAAAATATGCTTTTTGATACTTCTTTACTCATAGGTTATACCTTTGGTTTAACTGAAGAGTTAGTGCTTCGCTTAGGAGGAGGTTTAGGCCTTTTCCATGGATATTATCCAATTGAGAATAAAACAGCGACAGCTTTGGGAAGTGTTTTGACTTTTTCACTTGAATATTTTTTTATTCGTAATTTAGGAATAAGTTTTGGGATGGAAGATGGTATTTATGGAAGTGTGAGAAAAGTATCAGAAAATGGAAGAGTTAGGTTTTTTAATAGGGTGCAAACAAAGATAGGTCTTGCAATTAGGTTTAGTTAAGATTTAATTTTCTAAGCTAGTGCTAATTAATTATGCAAGGTATAAAAACTTTGAGTTCTAGGAATAATAAAAATTAGTAGAATGATACTCATCGATAACTATTGAATAATATATATTTTACATATAAAATCACATTCCGTTTTGAGGAGGCTCTAGCATCGTTTATCTTTTTAAGCTTTTATATCTTTCTTTTATATTTTTTTATGTAGGGCTTTTTACTGTGGGCGGAGGACTTGCTACTATTACTTTAATGTATCAGGAACTCGTGCCTATTTATATTGACGAGACAAGTTTTTATTCTTTTGTTGCCGTCTCTGAATCAACTCCAGGACCAATTGGAGTTAATATGTCTACATATATAGGCTATAATACACTTGGCATATTAGGTAGTGTGTGTCTTACTCTCGCAATGGTTTTACCTTCATTTACTGTTATTTTACTCATATCACGAGCTAGTGCTAGTTTTCAAAATAATATGATAGTTAAAAGATGTTTTTATGGACTTAGGGCAGGAAGTGCAGCTTTAATCGGAGTTGCAATATATAAAGTTTTTGTCTCAAGTGTATTAACCATTGATTTATTTAAATTGCATAGATCTTTTGCTTATGTAATCAATTATAAAGCATTTATTTTTTTTGCCTTTCTTTTAATATTATCTTTCAGTGTATTAAAAAAAGTTCATCCTGTGTTTTTAATTGTTTTAGGTGGTATTTTTGGAGTTTTGTTTTTATAGGTGTGAAGTATGAGTAGAAAAAAAGGTGAGATGCAAGTTCTAGGCTTGAATAGTGTTAGAGCTTTGTGTGAACATAACAAGGAAAAACTTTTGAGACTTTTTTTTACAAAAGAAAATGCTAGATACTTTAAAGAAACTTGTAAATATTTAGCAAGCCAAAAAAGGTTTTATAAAATGGTGGAAAAGGAAGAATTAGAAAAGATGTCTAATTCTATTCATCATCAAGGTGTTTTGGCTGTAATAAGGGAAGATTTTTTTCCGTTTGTTGAAGATGAGATAATTGATGTTTGGCTTAAAAATACTGAAGATGTTCTTTTAACAGATAATGTGGGAAATAGCAACAATCTAGGAGCTATAATAAGGAGTATGGCATTTTTAGGATGCAAAAACTTAGTAATTCCTATTGACGAAGTGCAATCTCTAATTACTCCTTCCACTTATAGGGTGGCAGAAGGTGGAATGGAGTTTATCAATGTTTATTTATGTTCTTCTGTGAGAGATTTTATAAATAAAGTTTTAGGAAAGATGACGCTTATTGCTACTGACATGGTAGCTCATCACGATATTTCTAAGATTAAAAATCTTATATCAAGTACTGATTCGGTTCTTTTAATACTAGGAAATGAAGTTTCTGGAGTTAGTGATTATGTGAAAAAAAAGGCAACCCATGTTGTGAAAGTTAAAGGTAGTGGAAATGTAGAAAGTTTGAATGTAGCTCAGACTGCTACTCTTTTTTTACAAAAACTTTATGAGATAAAATGCGACACAAAGTAACACTTTTTTTGATTTTTTCTTTTTTTCTTTCTTCTTTGTTTGCAAGCGATTTCGATGTTTCTAGTATGACACTGGAAGAAAAGGCATACCAAGTGATGATGGTAAATGTTCCTTCAGGTAATCAAGTTTCGCAATTTATCAAAAAAGAGTTTTTACAAGGAACGCCAGGTGCAATTCTTTTATTTAAACAAAATCTGGCATCTTCTCCTGAAGACACTCAAAGATATACTTCACTGATATTATCTTCTTTTAAAGAAGTTTCTATTGATAATAATTTTTCTTACATTCCTCCATTCATTGCTGTTGATAATGAGGGCGGTAGAGTGTTTAGAACTTTGGCTCTTACAACAATTCTTCCATCTGCAAAAGATATGGCAACTAAAATGACTACAAAGGAAGTGGAAGAAGCTTCTTATTTTTTGGCTATGCAAATGAAGTTATTGGGAATTAATTTTAATCTTGCTCCTATTTTAGAATGTGGTAGTGAAGAAAATGAAGAAGTTTTAGGAGATAGGACTTTTTCTCACTCACATAGCATTGTTGTAGATTTTTCTAATGCCTTTATACGAGGAATGAATAGAGCAGGAGTTTTGTGTAGCATTAAACATTTTCCCGGCAATGGGAATGTTGACCCACATGGAAATGCTTCTAGTATTGTCTGTACAGAAGAAGAGTTTGAAGCTAATTATTTGCTTCCTTTTAAGAAAGTAATAAAAGAAGGACATGAAGGTATTGCAATGCTTTTATCTCATGTTGAGTTCTCTCTTGTAGATGATAAACCTTTTTGTCTTTCTAAAGTTGGAATAAAAGAAGTTGTGAGAGAAAAATTAAAGTTTCCTTCTCTTGTTTTAACAGATGATATTGCGATGAAAGCCTTGAAAATGAGAGGTTCATCTGCCGATAACGCAGTACTAGCGTTAGAAGCAGGTGCAGATATGGTTATGTGTAGCGAAAGGCATGTTGCAAAAATAATATCTTCCATCGTAGACAAAGCTGGAAAAGATGGTAAATTCTTAAAAAGACTTGATGAAGCTTGTTATAATGTGTTGAAAGCGAAAAAGATGATGCTTAATCTTGATAGTAGAATGTTTGACCGAGAATTGTTTTATAGTTTGAAAAAACAAGGTGATGATGTTGTAGAAAAATATTTAAGATAGGATAGCTATCAATGTATAGGAGTTTTTGTGAATAAAAAAGATTTTCCAAAGATACATTTTTATGATCAAGATTTTGTTGATATGTATGACAAAACCTGGGCATTAATCGATAATTATTGGCATTCAAGTGGAACTACAAAAAATGCATGTGATGGTTTTTTTGTTTATCCATCTGAAGCAGATGAGATTATTGATCAATATGAGACTGTTTTTTCTACATTCTTCTTAGTCTACTCTAATAAGAATTATAATCCAAGTACAGGGCTTGATTACTTTTATTCACGTCAAGAGGAAAATGGTGCTATAAGAGCTAGGTATAATCTTTTAAATGATACTCCTATCTTTACTGAAGATAATCCTGAAGGTCTTACAATGCCTCTTTTTGCATGGGCTGAGTTTAATATATATCACAAAACAGGTAATAAAAAGAGGGTGAAGGAAGTTTTGCCACTTCTACTGAAACATACGAAATGGATAGAGGATAATTTTAAAAGTGAGAATGGACTTTATAGAACTCCACTTTCTGCGTGCAATATGGGAAATACTCCAAGAGAAGATGCTCGATATCTAGTCGATTTTAATGCTTGCATGGCTATCAATGTTCTTTATATATCAGCTTTAGGTGATATTCTTAATGACAAAGAGATTATGTTCCAGTATAAGAGAACATACTTTACAATAAAAACTAGAATTAGCGATATTATGTGGAATGCTGAAGATGGCTTTTATTATGATTTAGATGATAATAAGCAACAAGTAAAGAAAAAAACTATTGCAACCTTTTGGACATTGTTTGCAGAAATACCAAATGTTGATAAGGCTAATACCTTAATTTCTCATTTAGAAAATCCTGAGAGCTTTGGTACCGAACACCCTTTTCCAAGCCTTGCTGCATGTGAAGAAGAATATAGTGAGATGGGCGAAGGTTATAGGGGGAGTGTTTTTCCAATTCTTAATTTTGTTGTTATTAAGGGATTAGAAAAATATGAAAAATGGGAATTAGCTAGAGAATATACTATGAGACATCTTTATTCTGTTTTAGGAACGATGGCATCTGGTGAAAATTCAAAAGAAACAGGAATACTATGGGAGTCTTATTTACCTTCCAAAGATGGAAAGGCAATATGGACTGGTAAGGAAAGTTTTCCTCGTAAGCAATATGTTTTAACTTTGGGGCTTTCTACTATCACACTTATGATTGAAAATATTATAGGACTTTTGATAAGTTTGCCTAAAAAGACTGTTGATTGGACTATACCTGTGTTGGAACTTATGGGTATTGAAAATTTAAGTCTAAAGCGTAACTTTATTACTATAATAGCTTCAAAAAGCCAGAGAGGATGGGAGATTCACATGGAAAGCGAAAAACTTTATTACTTTACTATAAACATTATAAACATGAAGAAGAAAACTCTTCCTATTCCATCAGGTAAGTGTTCAATGTTTATAGATAAAATATAATGCACGTTGATTTTTTTTATTCTAAGTGTTAAAATTTATTGATTTTTAGAGGTTTTTTGTGTCATTTGTAGATGTTGCCTTTTATGCTTCATTTTTAGTATTTTCTCTAATTTCAATTGTGATGTTGGTTATTACTGCAGGTAAGATAAAATATAATACTTACTATTCTAAAGTTATGTTAGGTGTTTTAGGATCAATTATCTTACTAAATATTGTCTTTTTAATATTTGTAATTTTCCAAAGTTTATTTATAGTTTTTATAGGACTTATCATATTCATAGTTTTTATAGTTGCATGTTTGATTAAAGGAGCTTCTTCTTTTACCATCGAACATACTTCTACTATGAGTAGAGAAGCAGAGTTTGTTTCTGAGATCGAAAGACTAAATGAAAGACCTAATTTTCAACTTGAGATTATGGACAAGTTATTTCAAGTGCCTCAAGAATGGTTTAAGCAGATGGTGTATGTTTTTGCAACAGAAAAGAGTTTTGAGGCTGATCTCCTTCCTTTTATGTTTAAGATGATGTTGGAACTTTTTGAAGCAGATGGTGCAGTGTTTTTTACTGCTGATGCTTTTGATGATAACCTTGCATGTAAGGCTTATATAGGGCAGTTTCCACCACCTTATAAGTTACCTGAAGATGTGCCTCATAGAGAGGATGTTGTAAGGACTAATTTTAAATATTTTGCGTGCAATATAGGTGAGACAGTTTTTGGGAAAGTTGCTCAAGAGGCTAGTCCATATTACATAAGTTCGTTTATTGATGATGGTGTAGTTTATCAAAATGGAGAAGAAGATTTTCTTAAAATTGGCTCTATCATTGTGCTACCGCTATTTACTAATGGAAGTGTTTCAGGTGTTTTTGCTATTTCTCGTAATGCAGATAAGGAAGGTTTTTCAGGGGATGACTTTAGAAATATTACTAATCTATCAGGATATATTTCTTTAATTTTAAGTTTAGTTATAATTCAACGAGATTATAATGAAGCAAGTCTGGTTAATAACACTGCTAACATGGCTCAAGAGCTAAGGCAAATAATTTTACCAAAAAAATTAAAAACTGTTCCTAACCTTGATATTGATGTATATTTTAGAAAGCAACATGGTGTTTGTAGTGATTATTATGATATAATCCAATCTCATAAAGATCGTATTTTTGCTGTTGTTGTAGATGTTGCAGGAAAGAGTATTCAGTCTGCAATTGTTATGATTATGATACGAGCTATTTTATATCTCATAACTAATACAAATGAAAAATTAGATTCTATTATTGATTGGTTAAATAAAGGAATAACAGAGAAGGTTGGTATAGATCACTTTGCGACAATTTCACTTTTATGTTATTATCCAAAAACTTCGTCTATTGAGTTTATTGTAGCAGGGAATCAGTCGATGATATTGTATAGAGCAAACAAGGGAGAGGTGGAAGTTTTTCATCATAAAACAGATCCTATTGGTGTTGATATACATTCTAAGTATAAAAGTTTGACCTTTAATCTTTCAAAAGGGGATATTATAGCTGTTTATACTGACGGAATTTGGAATATGTTGGATAAAAATGGGACTTGTTTTGATGTGAACTCTCTCGCAAAGCTCATAGCAGAAAAGAGTTCAGAATGTGCAAACAATATTGTGTGCGAATGTTGTAACTTGATTGATGAGTTTACGCATGGCACTTCGTTACATGATGACCAGACATTGTTGGTGATAAAAGCCAAATGATGAGGTCATGAGGAGACTTATAGCAGATATGGAATTAAAAATTAGAAAAAGTAAGGACATTTATATCGTTGATGTAACTGGTGAAATGGATTTATATAATTCATACAAGCTAAAAGATCTTGTGATGAAGATGATCGAGAAGAAAATTGCTAGTATGATTATAAACCTAGAAGAAGTTGAATATATAGATTCATCTGGTATTGGTGCTTTGATATATATATGTTCAATCATCAAAAAAGCTAATTCTAAACTTTTTATTACCAATATACATGGATCTGTGAAAAAAGTTGTGGAACTTACTAAGCTAGTTGGTTTTTTCCCAATGACCAATAGCTTAGAAGAAGCAATTCAGAAGCTTGAACATTAGTCATTTTAATTGATTATTTGACACCATCTCTTCTTTATAAGCTGAGTGCATCCTCTTGTTTGGTGTTATGTCTGGGTGGTGTGGACTAGTGCGAAAAGTTGGACTCCAAAAGGAGTATAAAAATGAGAAAGAAAATTAGCACTAGGTATAGCGAAGAGTTAAAAGCAAAAATAATTTCTGAATATGCAAAAGAGGAATTAGGCTATAGAAAAATAGCTCAAAAGTTTGGGTTGCCTTGAGACGCTGTTCGCGGTATTATAATTCGCAGTAGACTGAGAAAAACAGATACTATAGGTGAGGTAGATATGAAGAAGATCTCTTTGAAAAATCC
>JBQNBL010000021.1:0-41205 GCA_052169955.1 Treponema sp. | reverse complement strand
TTTTATGTGATACACAGATACTTTTATGGTTAGATTTTTACGTGATACATAACGGAGGTAGATTAGATCTATCAACAACAAACAAAGTAATATTGCATTAGAAAAGCAAAAAAACGTCGGTTTAGCTCCTGTTTTTTACAGGAGAATGTTTACCCAGCTTTTTCTAGTTGCGAGGCAATTAAGTTTGCAAATTTGAACTCTTTGCTACAACAACGAATGAGGGAAGTGTGTCTATTTCCCATCATTGCGTATTGTGTACTCAAAAAGATTGTATATTCCTTGCCATCTTTTAGAGAAACAGGGGATATAAACATTAACGTTTTAGGCTCGTTATGAATTATGGAAGAACGTGGGATTTTAATTACTTCATCATTAGTTTTTAGGTGTATACTTCCGCCCTCTCCTACTAGCTTTAAGTCTTCGCCTTTAAGCTTTATTATGCTAGGTATATCTTCTCCTCCGCTATAGACTTTTTCCACAGTTTTTATTACAGGTTTTCTCACCTTTGTAGTAATAAAACTAGGCTCAACATGATTTTTTATGTGTTGCCTTACAGCTTTTGAAGGAATGAATTGCAAACGAAACTCAATGCTTTTTTTATCTATTTGTGGCAAATCCTTTTCATAGCTACCTTCTATTTTGTCGCTTATAGTTTCTTCCTTTTCTATAGCTTCATCTTTTTTCTTAAAGAAACCATCAAGATTTTTCTTAACAGGTTCACTCACTTTAATGCTTCCTTTTCCTTCTAACTTCAGTGTTCCAAGACCTAAAAAGTCCACACTACAACCTTTTTCAACGCATTCTAGTGTTGTTAAAATCATAGCTTTTGCAACAGCCTCTACTGTAGCCCCTTCAAGATATGGAATTTTTGCTTTTACCATTTCAATTAATTTTTCTTCAGAGATTTTGCTTGTTCTTTGCACTCTTGGATAATAACTAGGATTTTCTTTATTGACGTTGCTTTTGCATACTGAAACTCTTAAATAATTTTGTTGATTTAACATTTTCTTCTCCTTAAAATATTCCATTTAAATAAAATACTAATTAATTAGTATTTTAAGATGATTTGGAGATAATTGCAAGAAAAAATCTTTTTTTTATTTAGGAAATTTTATTGGTTCGCAACCTCTTCCGAGGTTGCAACATGTCAAGCCCTAAAGGGCTTGCGATGAATGGAAATTTATTGTAAAGCGGTCGTATGCACGACCGCAACATGTCCACTCTTTCAGAGTGGCGATGTAAGGAAATTTTATTGGTTCGCAACATCTTTCGAGGTTGCAACATGTCAGAGGCTTACGCCTCTGCGATGAGTGGAAATTCATTGTAAAGCGGTCGTATACACGACCGCAACATGTACAGTTTCGCATATGCAAACTGTACAGTTTGCGATATCTAAATAATGCAGTTTCGCACCCCTAAACTGTACAGTTTAGGCTCAGTACATTAGCTAAGGTTCAACCATAACACTAGCTAAGGTATTAATCTAACATTAGCTAATGTACTCTCCTTTCAAAATATAATGGATAATTAGCACGTTAAAAGGGTAAAAGATATACTCAACATACAGTGAGTACACCTGCTTTATTTTTTACCTAAAGTAAAAGTTAAAATGAGTTTTCGTACAAGCCCATTTTAACATATTAAAGACAAAATTTATAGCATAAATGCTAAAAGATGAGCCACAAAGCCTGCAAAAAGACCACCTATAGTGTGGCTTAAAATAGCCTTCCCTGTCATTTCTTTTGTATCAAGAGCGTCCATCATTGCAATGTGAGTTGAAATATATCCTGACCAACACATGCAAATAGCAGTGAAAACAGCTATGTCATTTGCTTTAATCACGCCTTCTTGAGCCATTCCCTTAATCATTCCAAGAGCTGCCCCTGTAGAACCTAAAGCTGTAATTGGAACTGAAATTGCTTCAGGACTTGTAAAACCATAAAGTGGCTTTAAAATAAAATTAAGATTTTTCCCTAGCCATGGAAGAAAAGCAATACCTTCATAAGCAGCCCCTGTATAGGTACCATCTGGACTTGCTCCTTTTGTGAGCATCATAACAAATGTGCAAATAACCACAACTCCCGGAATAATAGCAACTCCCATAGCAACACCAGATTTACCACCAGCTAGCATTGCTTGAATAAATCTAAAGCCTGCTTTTCCACTATGCACTTCACGCATCTTATCCGGAATGGTTGCAGATCCCTTTGTCTTCACCATATCTTGAGTTCCATAAACTTTTTTAGAGAAGTGAATCATCAACCTAACAGAGACTATACTTCCTGCTACTGCACCAACATTTCCAATTAAAGCTGCAGGAAGAGCATTTTTAACATCCAATGCCATCATAGCAGTTGTGGCAATAAAGCCCATTCCAAAAGCTGTACCCAAGTTAGTAAGGGCAGGAAGTTGATATTGCCTAAAATAACGTCTAAAGTTGTCATCATCTGCTAATGTTAGAATAGCAGGATTATCAGAAAGATAGCAATTAAGCATGCCAAGAGATGCAGCTCCGGGCATGTTATAGAGGGGCTTCATAAGAGGAGAAAGAAGTGAGTTTATAAGAGAAACAATTCCAAACTCAGAAAATAGGCTAGAAAAAGCTCCTGCCAATACAGCCACAGCCATAAGATAAAAACATGTGTTGATTAAAAGATCAAAACCTGTTGCCATCATGGTTTTCATCATATTAACCCCACCCATAATGCTTCCTATAGAAATAAAGAAAGCCAAAAAACCAAATAAGGCTATAAAGTTTTCCAGCCCTATTTCCTTTTTCAAAGTATATTTTTCCATACTTCTCCCCAACAAATATTAATAAAGAGACTTAAAATCTCTTATAATCAAATCTTATTTTACAAAAACAGCCCTGTAAGATGGATCGTACATAGATTCTAAGACAACAGAAGGAATAAAATATTTTCCTTCATACACACTAGTAGCTTCAAAAACAAAAGTTTTTTCACTAGCATCTGAAAGAGAAAAATATGTGTATATATGCGTGTCTTGTATATCTTGATAATCATAATTAGAATTTTGCATATTACTAATATCTACTATCCTGTTATTAGAAATCTCCCAACCAGTAGGAATAGGTAAGCTCAAAACTAAATCATCTAACTTAACATTGCTTTTATTTTTTGCAGTGACAAAAATCAAAAACCTATCACCCTTCTTGATGTTATTTAAATCAACATCTTCCATAACAAAACTAGCTTTATCATAAGTGTTTGTAGCTGAAGCCCCACTGGACTTCATATAGTGAACATCCAAAGAAAGGCCACCTTTTTCCTCTTTTTTCTCACTTCCTTGAGGCAAGGTTGATTTTGCAACCAAGCTAACATAAATAGGTTCATCATTTTGATTTTTCACTTTTACATTTTGATTATTTTCTTTTGCAACTTTAAGACGTAACAGCTTACTAGTCATGTTTAAGACAACATCTTGTTTTTCGTTTTGAGTAAAAACTTGCACATTGATAGCTTCAGATTTTTTGTAATTATAGTATGGAGCTAAAGATATCAAAATGTTAGCAATCTCATTAGTAGAAAGATATTCGTCTGAACTACTAGCATTAGCCAATGCTAAAATGCAATTATTAACATCATCATTTTTCTCTTCTAATAAGGTGTAAGTTTGCAACTGCATAGCCACATCACGCAAAGAAGAACCATAATTTTGTAATCCTCTTTTGTTATGTTCAAAATAAAGAGTATTTTTAGAAATTAGACTCCTTCCAACATCTTTTTTGCCTAAAAGGATGTAGGCATTGGCTAAAAGAGATGATGCTAAAGAAGAAAGTTCATCAAGTGTTTTAAACTTGTTCATAGTTTGCAAGTCTCCACGCCCTGCCAAAGCCAAAACATAAAGACGATAGGCTTGAGTTTCAGGATTATTCCTATAACCTTGAGTCCAAGATTTAGCTTGAGATACTTGGTAGTCTAAACATTTTTTATATAAAGAATCTTCAACATTAAAACCCATCTTTTTAGCTTCCACCATAAAATAGAAAGCATAAATACTTGCCCAAGAAGCAACCTCACTTCCTGTAGGCCAATAAGAGAAACCACCACTTGACGTTTGATAAGATGGGTATCTTTGTAATACAGATATAATGCTCATCTTTCTCTTTTCTGATTCTTCAATTGAAAGCTCCAAGAATTTCGGCAAATAAAGCTGAGAGAAGGCTTTTGATGTAATTTGCTCCAAACATCCAGATGGATATTCAAGAAGATATGAAAGGCGATTTTCAAGACCTAAAGAAGGAAAACGAGAAATCTCTAATGACATCTCCCTAGTACCTTCTTCACCTGGTAGATCGACTGCCAACATTTTTTCTTCTTTTCCTTGTACTAGTTCATTCCTTACATTTACATATGGAGTACCACGTGAAAGACTATCAATCTCTATAGAAGAAGTTGCCTTCATATTTCCGCTTCCGCGTCCTTCAATAGTAAACATCGTCTTCCCTTTTTTTTCTGCTTTCACATTAAAGCTTACCATCTCATTTTGCATAGCTCCCACAGTAACGCTTTTTTCTTTATTCATTGAAATAACACCTTCACCTTTAAGGCTAACTTTAATGTTTGCATTTTTATTTGTTCCATTAAACACTGTAATAGGCACTTCCATATCTTCGCCAAGACCTAGAGTTCTTGGGAATGTTGGAAGTACAATCAGTGGGCTTGTAACTTTAACACTTTCTTCTTTAACTCCATAGCTCACTCCCTCTGTCGCCACCAGCATAAGACGCACAGCTCCCATATATTGAGGCATTTCAAATTCTATGTTTTTCTCTTGCTTTGCCTCTATTTGATATGGTCCTAGCAACATAGCAACACTTTTAAAACGCTCTGCTTTTTTGCTTCCATTAGATGAATCTGCTAGCTCCTCAGAGCCTCCAATTGCTAAAAGTGTTTCAATTCTTCCATTAAAAGCACCGCTTATAGAATTAAACATATCATAAGATGCCAAAGATGAGGCTTCTTTTCTATAAAAATGATTCCATGGGTTTGGCATCCTAAAGTTATTTATTCCAAGTAAACCTTCGTCAACCACAGCAACAGTAAAAGTCATCTTTTTTCCATTCTTTTCTTTTACCTTAAAGCTATTTTTCTTATTTGACTCAAACTCATCTTTCACTACAATAAGAGGTTCAAGATGGCTCATCTCATTTTCTATTTTAATAGGAATTACACCATAAAGCCTAATAGGAAGACTGTTTTTTACATTCTTATAGGGCTGAACCAAAGTAACATGGACGTAAACATTAGGTGCCATGCTAGCATTAGCTTTAAAAGAATATTTACAAGAATCTCCTGTACCCCTAATGACTTTGCTTTCTATCACCTTACCAGCCTTTTCAAGTGTTACATATGCAAAGGAGTCTTTTGCTGATGGAAAAGAAACTTCCACTTCTTCTGAAGTTTTATACTTTTCTTTTCCTGACTGTAAAACAAGGATTGTTTCTGCACTAGATTCACCACTTGCTCTACTTGACCAATAAGGAGTATCCACATAAAAAACGCTTGAAGCTACGTGTCCTCCCATCTCATCTTTTGCAACTATTAGATATCTTCCCCAGTTTTCATCTTTTATATTGAAAGTCCATTTTCCTCTTCCTTGGACTGTTTCAATTTCTGCACTTATTTTGTTAGTGATGGAAGAACTAGAAGAATAAATGCTCTCTGTGTAAGCATCTCCTTCCCACCACCATTTCCAATCAAGACGATACACATCAATTGCAATTTTTCTACTCTGTTTGATTAGATTGCCATCTTTGTCAAGCACAACAAAGTCTACCACATTATCTTTATTAGTGTAGATAAGATCATCTCTATAAGAATCATCGCCTTTTGGAAGAAGAAAACCAACATAAGCAGGGTATGGAGAAAAATCTAACACCTTGTTTTCAGTTGAAAATGCTCCTGAAGTTTCATACACTCTTGTTTCGCATACTGCTTTCAATTTTCCCAGAGCATTTTCCACATTCATCTCAAGTTTTATGTGGGCAACACCCTCTTCATTCAAATAACCACTCCACAATCTCTCAATAGAACTAGGAAATTTACTATGCTCTGCAACAAAAGAATATTGCTTCCAATCTTTAAACGGGACGGAGTCAAGAACATATCTCACATCAATCTCAGCTTTCAATCCAGAAGCATTGGCACCATGTAGCCATTGGCTAGAAAGGACTATGTCATTATTTCCATTTTTCAAATAATCAACTGGCTCAAGATTCACAAAAAGCCTATTTGGAATAATACTTTCTATTTTTATTTCTTTTTGCCATGTATTGCCACCAATTTTAACTCTTGCAGTGTATGTACCAGTTTTTGCATCTTGAGCTGTTTTGGTATCAATTCTATATATTCCACCAACTGATGAATTAAGCACTTGGCGATCAACTTCTGTTGAAAGGACATCAGATAAGGTAAACTCAAGAGGAATATCTTTAGGGAGCGTTCCTTTTGAGTCTTGCAATATAAAGCATAAATGGATTTCGTCCCCCGGTCTCCAAATACCACGCTCTCCATATATGTACCCTTTTACACCTTCTTTTGCTATCTGGCCATCAACAGCAAAATGTGCTGTTGACATCTGTCCCCCTTTATTCACTTTAAGATATGCAAAATTTCCTGACTTTTCTGCTTGAATGAAAAAACCATCTTTTAAGTTTTCAAAAAAGACAGCTCCTTCTTTATTTGTCTTTGCGTTTGCAAGTTCACGCTGAGCAAATGTAAAGACCTTAACATTTGCTCCTTCAACCATCTTACCAGTCCTTATATCGCAAACTCTAGCATAGATACCTTCTTGCACATCTTTTTTTGCCATTAAAGCTAGGTTTGAAACTAAAATATCTTTTTTGGCAACTAAGTCATAGTTATATGAGGCAAGATAAAAAGCAGGATGACAAGGATTGTTTCTTTGATACCAAAAATTATCATCTTCTACAACGTCTCCATATAATTTCCAGTATTCTTCTCGACTTTTCCATGAATTTGAATAAAACTTCGCTTCTGGAAATGGAAGATGAGAAAAATCAGTTTCAGGATTTTTAGGCTTATACATGCTATCTTCTTTAGAGAAAGCAATTTGAAGATTAAACATTCCAGTAGGAAACTTTTTCACTAATTCCGTAATATCTATTGCCCTAACCACTTCACGGTTTTTCATGTCATCTTTCCATTCAAACTGAAAGTTACCCTCCCAGCAAGGCTCGCCCACAGGCTCAAGATAATGATCTGTTCCTCCTAAATTATTTTCTTGAAAAAACTGAAGCATATTATGTCCATAAACATTTATAGCCCGCATATAGATGCCTTTTATGTTTTTGGTTTTAATCAAAACTATTGCGTTATCTTTTGAAGGCACTATGTTTCCTTTTGTTTCAAATTGGACTGTTGGAATGTCGTATGAATCTTTTAGCGTGAAGGTGTAATCATTTTTTGAAACATTTCCACTCACACTTTTTGCACCTTTTAGAATGGTAATTTGAATATTATCAGGCCATGTGGTAACATTGTTGTATAGTTTTAATATATTTTTTTTCACCGTTATGTAACAACGAAAATCTGTTTCACAAACCATAGAAACTAAGGTGCTCAAATCTTGAGAGGCATCTAGTTGATCCGAATAACTAATAGCCACTGTATTTCCATTTTCAACCTTGTATGAAGTAATTTCAAAATTGTTTTTTCCTAGCACGCTAAATGTTTTAGAATCCTTATCATTAGCTTCTAAATCGGTCATGTCATAAGAAACAACATAATTAACATCTTGAGCTTCTTTTTTTATCCCCTTGATAGAAATAAAGTAAGTTGAAGTTTCTCCATCTTGAACCACATCAAAGGCTAAGTCTTTAATATCTTTTCCATCTTCTCTTTTAATGCTAAATGCTTTTTTAAGGAGTTCTACATCGACCGGAATATCAGCTTCAATTCTACCGGAAATTTCTATACTTCCATCTTTTTCAATCTTCATAGGCTCAAAATCAACAAGAAACTGAGCAGGGGACACAAGAAAGTTTTTAACAAAACCTTTGTCTCCACTCTTTCCAGTGGATAGAAGTCCTATATCCACTGACATTTTAATTTCGCTTCCTCCCTCGTAAGGAGATGAAGGGGTGAATACAAATGTTCTATCGTCTATAAAACTATATGAACCATTAAGTTTTGGAGTGAAAATAATGGCTTTTTTCGCGTCATCCTTGTACTTTATATTTTCAGAAAACACAATCTTGATTGGATCAAGCCTTGATATACTAGAAGACGAAATGCTTTCGATATTTTCGTAAGATTCCACTAAAAAATTTTTCTCTTTGCCACAAGAGAAAATAGAGAATGCCAAAAAGGCAAAAATGACGATATGATTTTTCATAATATATAGAAGACTAGCATGTTTTTCTTTATTTTTCAATTACGATAGGTCAAAAGACATTTGATAAATTACAAAAGGTATCTAAAAATAAAAAGTAATACCTTTATACTTAAAATTCTAGATAAAACAAAAAAGCCTACTATTTCTAGTAGGCTTTCTATAAATAAACACTTAAGCAGTATGATGCTTTAAATTTGCATGACAAATCTTGCAAACATTTTTTTTCTCACCATCCACGTCATTTTCATAAAGTAACTTAACTCCAGTACTATGACACATTGGACATCTACCGCGTCCCTTATTTGGAACACTCTTTATTCCTTTTCCTCTATGAGCCTTTGACACGATTAAACCTCCTCACTTGCCCATCGTGGGTTTCAGTTTCTTGCTTTAAAGGCTTAGCAACACCTTTATCATGTTTTAAATGTGAAGTCTTCTCAGGCACAGTCTTCTTATCAGCATCACCTGCGTCAACAGCTTTTTTCTTGTAATTCAAACTATCATTATCAATAGAAAAATCTACAAGTTCCAAAATGGCAACATCAGCAGTATCCCCGACTCTAGTCCCAAGTTTAATAACACGAGTATACCCCCCATTTCTATCCTTCATTCTAGGACCTATTTCCGTAAATAGCCTAGCCAATACAGCCTCATCATAAATGTAACGAGCAACCTTTCTCCTATTGTTAACATTATCCGATTTAGCCGACGTAATCAATTTTTCTGCCGTCCTACGTACTTCCATTGCCTTTTGCTTAGTAGTGGTTATTCGTTCATATCTAAACAAAGAAGTAACCATATTCCTATGCAATGCACGACGATGAGATGTCGTACGAGAAAGCGGATTAAAACCATTTCTATGCTTCATCTGTCTCTTCCTTCTGCGTATTAACTATAATATTATCTCTTAAATGACTGTAATCAGTCATTCCTAATTGTAAGTTAAATTCCTGCAATTTTTCTTGTATCTCAGTCAAACATTTCTGCCCAACATTCCTCATCCCAGAAATCTCAGTTTCTGTCTTCTTAACCAGTTCACCAAGCGTGCGTATATTTGCTTTGTTCAAAACATTCATAGCTCGCACAGTAAGCTCAAGTCTTTCAACAGGTGTAGCCAATAGCTCAGCAACAGCCTCATCTTTTTTGTCTACATCATCTTCAGAGTCCATGTCACTTTCATCAAAATTGATAAAAACACTAAAATACTCCTTCGCAATCTTTCCTGCTTTTCCTAAAGCGTCCTCAGGTGTGACAGTTCCATTTGTCCATATTTCAAGTATCAACTTATCATAATCGCTTCGTTGCCCAACACGACAAGGCTCTATGTTATACGCAACCTTTTTCACAGGACTATAAACAGCATCCAAAGCAATTGTTCCAATAACATCAACATACCTAGCATTCATGTCCGCAGAAACAAACCCTCTAGACAAATCGATCTGAAGTTCCAATTCAATTTTAGAGTCTTTCATCAGATGCATAATTTCAAAAGGTTCCCCTAAAATCTCAACAGCTCCCTCACGATTAAAGTCGGTACTCAAGACTACTTTTTCGCCAGAAAACTCAAATAAGAATGTTCCTTCCTCAACATCATTGGACAACTTTATGTCAAGATGCTTTAGGCGACTTAGAATTTCTAATGTGTCCTCAGAAACTCCTGGAATATTTTCAAACTCACTAGAAATTGTATGGGCAACCCCATCTTCATTATAAGAAACGATATGCACAGCCGATACTGCATACCCCTGTATTGAAGAGAGAAGAATTCGCCTTAGAGTATTTCCAACAGTCGTACCAAAACCTGTCTCAAAAGGGAACGCCACAAATTTACCATAAGTCTTAGTCAATTCTGAGTTCTCAAAATCCAAAGATTTAGGTTTTTTAAATCCCTTCAAAAGATTCTTATGGGCCATACTTTATATCCTTCTCATCTTCTTTGGACGACAACCATTATGTGGAATTGGCGTAACATCACTAATAGAGCGAACCTTCAAACCTAAAGTACCTAACATTCTAATAGCTGCTTCACGCCCCACTCCAGGTCCTTTAACAAACACATGTACTTCACGAATACCTGTAGGCTGAGCCATTTGGATAGCTTTTTCCATAACAGACTGTGCAGCAAATGGCGTCGATTTTTTAGCACCATTAAACCCCAAAAGACCTGAAGAAGCCCAAGATAAAACTCCACCTTTAAGGTCAGTAACCGTTATAATAGTATTATTAAAAGTCGCCTGAATATAAACATTGCCTTCATATACAGTTCGCTTCTCTTTTCGTTTCTTTGTAATAGCCATATCGTCAAAACCTCCAATAAAAACTATTTCTTCTTTCCTGCAACAGTCTTCTTCTTACCTTTTCTGGTACGAGCGTTTGTTCTAGTACGTTGACCATGAACAGGAAGCCCCTTTCTATGCCTTTGTCCCCTGTAGCAACCAATATCTTGAAGATGCTTTATATTCAAAGCCACCTCAGTACGTAATCTACCCTCAACTTTATATTCTTTATCAATGATCTCTCTAATAACTGCCAATTCATTTTCATTCAGATCATTCATTTTTCGCATTGGATCAACCCCTGACTTCTGACAAATCTTCGCAGCAGATGATCTTGAAATACCATAAATATAAGTTAATGAAATATTAACATGTTTATTTGGGAGGTCAACTCCCGCTATACGAGCCATTCATATTCTCCTTAAAAGTCTTAACCTTGTCTTTGTTTATGCTTTGGATTAGAACAAATTATCCTTATAATTCCATTACGTTTGATAACTTTGCATTTATCACAAATAGGTTTAACACTAGTACGAACTTTCATTTCACACACTCCTCACCTAAAAACTATAGATTCCTAGGTCTAATTTTTCCCCTTTTTAATAAACCTGAATGATGATGCATCCTCAACTGAGCCTCAACTTGAGCCATTGTATCCAAGTCCACACCAACCAGTATAAGCAACGAAGTTCCACCCATCAACATAGCAACATCGCGTGGAAAAGAAAAAGCCCATTGAATCAACGTTGGTAATACAGCAATAGCCGCAAGATACAAAGAACCAGGTAAAATTAAGCGTACCAATATCCTTTGTAAATATTCTTCCGTTTTATCAGCTCTAATTCCTGGTATTGCTCCACCATTCTCCCTAATCTGTTTTGCCATTTCTGTAGGATTAAGTGTAACTTGTGTATAGAAGTAAGCAAAAAATACTATTAGTACAACATAAGACACATTATATATCCAACCATCAGGTGTCAAAAAGTTAGCCAAGCTTCTTAAAAAGCCAACATTTGGAGCAAAAGTCGTTGCCAACTGCAATGGAAAAGTTAAGAACGAAGAAGCAAAAATTATAGGTATAACTCCCGAAGGATTAATCTTAAAAGGTATATATGTATTTTGCCCCCCATACATCTTTCTTCCAACAACACGCTTAGCATAATGAACAGGTATTTTTCTTTGACCTTGTTGCTCATAAACCACCAACACGATAATGCCTACAAACATAATAAAGGCAATCAAAACGAACACCAAATTCAATTCATGGTTTGAAACCTTCTTTCCAAGATTCCATATTGCTTCTGGAAGTCTAGCAACAATTCCAGCGAAAATCAACATGGAAATACCATTCCCAATGCCTCTTGCTGTAATCTGTTCCCCAAGCCAAACGGTGATCATAGTTCCAGTTGTAACTGCTATCATCATTATTGCAACAGCCCCCCATGTATCATTAATGATAGCACCGTTTATAGTGCGAGCATAAGCTGTGACACCAACAGATTGCAATAAACTAACAAACACAGTAATTATTCTTGTCCATGTTTGTATTTTTCGCCTACCACCATCATCCTCAGCAATCTTCTTCATCGATGGAAAAATAACCATAGCTAACTGCATCAATATCTGAGTAGAAATATACGGCATAACTCCAAGCATAAATATCGAGAAATTAGAAAAAGCACCACCAACAAAAAAATTCATGTGGTCAACAAAAGCATTGTTATTAGACTTGAAAAAATCTGATAAAACACTAGGATTAATACCAGGTACCGTAAGCACAGAACCCAATCTAAAAATTGCCAACACCCCTATGGTAAAAAACATACGTTTGCGTAAATCCTTTATTCCAAGTATATTAGCAATTACACCTCTAGCCATCTTTCACCACCTAAACTCGAGATAAATTAACACTGCCGCCTATTTTTTCGATCTTAGCTTTTGCGGAAGCAGAAACAGCACTCACATTGAAAGATAACTTCTTTGTAAGCTCACCATTGCCAAGTATTTTAACCATAGAATCCAGTTTCTTCAAGAGACCTTTTTGGTGTAAAGAAGTATTATCTACAGTTTCCCCATCACTAAATTTACTCTCAAGAAGTGAAAGGTTAATAACAACATATTCTTTGGAGAAAGGATAATTTGAAAACCCTTTTTTTGCAAGACGCCTATATAATGGCATCTGACCGCCTTCAAATCCCGCATAAACTTTTCCGCCAGAACGAGCTTTCTGTCCTTTATTACCCTTACCTGCTGTTTTACCCCAACCAGATGAAGAGCCACGTCCTAATATCTTCCTACCCTTATTAGCACCTTTAGGCATAACCAAATCAAATTCACTCATTAATCCAACTCCTCATACTTAACAAGATGTGAAATAGACTTCACCATACCCATAATTGCAGGATTTGCCTCATGCTCCACTTCAGATCCTATTTTTTTTAGTCCCAATGCACGAACTGTAGCACGTGAGTGATGTCTTTGCCCTATTGTACTTTTAACAAGACGCACAATCACTTTTTTCATACTATTTACCCCCAAACTTCCATTATGGGCTTACCTCTTCCTTTAGCAACCCTCTTAGCATCCATAAGTAACGAAGCAGCTTTAAAAGTTGCTTTCACAACATTAACAGCTGAGCTAGATCCCAAAGATTTAGAAAGTACATCAGCTACCCCAGCAGCTTCCATTATAGCACGAACAGTACCACCAGCAATAATACCAGTACCTGAACGTGCCGGCTTCAATAACACTGAAGAACCCTTAAAATCACCAAGCACCTCATGTGGCACAGTTCCATTTTTAAGTGTAAAAGACACCATATTTGTCTTTGCTTTCTCAATGCTCTTTCTTATAGCATCACTAGCATCATTGGCCTTACCAAATCCATAACCAACTTTTCCTTTTTTATCCCCAACCACAGTAAGAGCAGAAAAAGAAAAAGTGCGTCCACCCTTTACAACTTTAGCAGTTCGATTCAATTTGATAAGTCTTTCAACGAATTCCTTCTCTGTATGTTGTGCACCTTCGTGCTTAGCATCTTTTTGTTGATTCATATATGCTCCTAAAATTTAACTCCTGCACTCCTTGCACCATCAGCAATAGCCTTAACAACACCATGGTACAAATAGCCATTTCTATCAAAGACAACAGAAGTAATATTTTTTTCTATAAGTCTCTTACCTAATTCCGCACCCAATCTTGCTCCCGTTTCTGCATTCGGCTTAAGAGAAGCAAAATCCTTTTCCATTGTAGAAATAGAAACAAGCGTAGAAGATGTATCATCATCTATAACTTGTACATAAAGATTCTTATTACTTCTAAAAACACTCATTCTTGGACATACAGAAGTACCAGATAACCTTTTCCTTATATGAAACTTTCTTTTAAGTCGCCTTCTTATCTTGTCACTACACTTTTTTAACATAGCTATCCTCTCTTCTTTATTTATTTCACACCCGACTTACCAACTTTGCGTTTGATAACTTCGTTTTCATAACGAATCCCTTTACCTTTGTAAGGCTCTGTTAAACGCAACTTTCGTATCTGTGAAGCAAAATGACCAACTAATTCTTTTGAAATCCCAGAAACAGTTATTTTTAATTGCTCAACTTTAACTTCAATACCATCAGGAATAGCAACAAAGAAATCATTAGAATATCCCAAAGTCAACATCAAAAGATTCCCTTGAACTTCAGCACGGTAACCAACACCATTAATTAAGAGTGACTTTGAAAAGCCTTCAGTAACACCCTTAACCATGTTACTAAAAAGACTTCTATAAAGTCCATGATATGCCCCCGTCTGAAGTGAATCGTTTTTCGTAGTTAAAGATATCTTTCCATCTGCTATAGCTAGCTCAACATCACCTGTTCGGTAAGATTGGGAAAGCTTTCCTTTAGGTCCTTCCACAAACAGAACACCATCTTTAGCCTCAACCTTAACACCATTAGGAATAACAATAGGCATCTTTCCAATTCTAGACATAACCTACCCCCTACCAAACCTTACAAATAAGTTCACCACCTAGCTGATTAGCTGTAGCATGTTTACCTGTAACAACACCTTTTGATGTTGAAACAATTAAAGTTCCATAGCCATTAAAAACGCGTGGCATTTCCCTATAACCTGAGTAAACACGACGACCAGGTGTAGATATCTTCTCAATTCCATGTATAACGGAAGTCTCTCTATCATCATATTTTAAAAACACTCTGATATTATCAAAACCGCCATTATTCATTTTCTTAAAATTCTTTATATATCCTTCCTCTTTCAGGATATTGACAATCTCCCACTTTATCTTTGAAGAAGGAACGTCAACAGACTCATGACCTACAGAGGATGCATTTCTAATTTTCGTAAGCATATCTGCTATTGGATCCGAAACACTCATTCAACACCTCCTACCAGCTTGACTTTACAACGCCAGGAATTTTACCTTCACTTGCTAAAATTCTAAAACAAATACGGCACATCTTAAAACGTCGCATATAACCACGTGGACGTCCACAAACCTTACATCTATTATATTGCCTAGTTGGGTATTTAGCCTTACTATTAGCTTGATTTATCTTTGCTTTTGTCGCCATAAACTATATCTCCTATTTTTTAAAAGGCATTCCAAACTTCGTCAGCAAAGCTTTCGCTTCCACATCAGTCTTAGCAGATGTAACCATAGAAACATTAAGTCCTGAAATCTCTTCAATCTTATCAAAATCAATTTCAGGAAAAATAATTTGTTCAGTAACACCTACGGAATAATTTCCATGACCATCAAAACCATTAGGATTTATACCACGAAAATCCTTAACACGTGGAAGAGCAACATTCACAAACCTGTCAAGAAATTCATACATGATATCTCCGCGAAGAGTAACCATAGCACCTATTTCTGCACCTTCACGCACCTTAAAGTTAGCAATACTTTTTCTTGCTTTAGTTTTAACAGCTTTTTGCCCAGTAATAGTTTCAAGATCTGTAACTGCAGCATCAAGGAGCTTTCTATTGGACAAGGCCCTACCCACTCCCATACTCACAACTATCTTCTTGATTTTTGGTATTTGCATTACACTAGTATACCCAAACTCTTTTACAAGCTCACTCTTAATTTTTTCCAAATACACTTTTTTAAGACGAGGTAAAGTATCACTCATTATAACACCTCTCCGCATTTGCGACAAATTCTTGTTTTTTTACCATCCTCAACTTTAAATCCAGCCCTAGTTTTACCACATTTTTTACAAATAATCATCACATTGGAAACATGTATTGGAGCTTCTACATCTGATATACCACCTCTATCCTGCTGTGAACGTGGTCTAAAAGTCTTTTTAACCATGTTAATACCGCGTACTAAAACAGTATCTTTATCTGCATAAACGCGTATTATCTCTCCTCGTTTCCCAATATCCTTGCCAGCTATAATTTCAACATTATCATTCTTATGTAGCTTCATATCTCATCTCCCTAACTATAGTACTTCTTGGGCAAGAGAAACAATCTTCATATAATCATGATCTCTCAGCTCTCTAGCAACAGGTCCAAAAATACGCTTACCTTTAGGATTTCGATTATCATCAATGATCACACAAGCATTATCATCAAACCTTACATAAGTACCATCTTTACGACGATATTCCTTAGAAACACGCACAACGACAGCCTTTTCAACTGTACCTTTCTTTATAGAAGAAGTTGGTAAAGCTTCTTTTATGGCTACAACTATAATATCTCCAACACTTGCATACCTACGCTTAGAACCACCCAAAACTTTAATACATTCAGCAAGTTTGGCTCCTGAGTTATCTGCAACATTCAACCTAGTCTCTACCTGTATCATAAGCCCTCCATTAAGATTACTTAACACGCTCTAGAACTTCAACTAGTCGCCAAGTTTTTTCTTTGCTTATAGGACGGCACTCAATAATGCGTACTGTATCTCCTATATTTGCAGTATTTTCTTCATCGTGTGCTTTATACTTTTTAGATGTAGAAACATACTTCTTGTATAGCTTGTGCAATTTCTTTGTCCTAACTTCAACAACAATAGTCTTATTCATCTTATCGCTTACAACAACGCCAACAAACTCACGTTTACCAGACTTAATTACTTTTTCATTTTCCATAATTTACACTCCTAGTTTAACGTGACACCACTTTTTTCTTTTTGAGCAATGAAAGTATTTATTGTAGCAATCTCTCTGCGAATTGTACGTTTCTGCAAAGGATTATCAACATGCCCTACAATGCACTGAAATCTTATATCCATATACTTATCTTTCAACTCCTTACGCCTTGCAACAAGTTCTGGATAAGACATATTCTTCAATTTTGACTTCTTTCCCATATTCATTCCTCTCAATCAACAATCAACTGTTCAGCAAACTTAGTCTTAAAAGGAAGTTTACTACCAGCTAAACACATTGCTTCCTCAGCCAAAGCCTTATCAATACCAGCAAGTTCAAAAATAACAGTACCAGGCTTAACTACAGCAACCCAATATTCAGGTGCGCCCTTACCCTTACCCATTCTAGTTTCAGCAGGCTTTTTAGTGTAAGGCTTATCTGGAAAAACCCGAACCCATAATTTACCACCGCGTTTAATCTTTCTATTCAAAGCAACACGTGCAGCCTCAATTTGTCTATTAGTTAATAAAAATGGTTCTAAAGAAATAAGAGCAAACTCTCCAAAGTCAATATCATTGCACCTCGTAGCATTACCTTTAATTCTACCACGCTGAACCTTTCTATATTTAACACGTTTAGGACTTAATGCCATAACTATTGCCTCCCTTCATTTTCTTGAAGGTTTTCATTTTTAACCCTATGTTGTTTCTTCAATAACATACCAGCATCATCATTATGTTCGCCTTCAAACATCATACCAGTATAAATCCACACCTTCACACCAACTTTACCATAAGTAGTATTAGCTTCTGCAAAACCATAATCAATAGCAGCACGCAAAGTATGAAGTGGAACTCGCCCCTCTTTAATCTCTTCTGTACGAGCCATATCAGAACCACCAACACGTCCAGAAATCCTAATCTTAATACCTTGTGCTCCAGATTTAATAGCATTAGAGCAAGTTTGCTTTAAAACTTTACGAAAAGCAACACGTCCCATAAGCTGTCTTGCCACATTCTGTGCAACCAATGTAGCATTAAGTTCTGCCCTCTTAATTTCTTTTATCTTTATTTGAATCTTTTTACCAAGTTTCTTTTGAACAAACTCAGTAATTTTCTCAATATTAGCACCCTTAACGCCAATAACCACACCAGGCCTAGCAGTATGAATCATAACTGTAATACGTTGAGGATGACGAATAATTTCAATCTCAGAAATATCCGCTCCCTTGCACTCTGGAATATCTTCAATCAGATGTCGTATCTTCAAATCTTCATGCAAAAGATTAGCATAATCCCGAGGACTTGCATACCAACGAGAGACCCAAGTTTTATTAATTCCAAGCCTTAAACCAATTGGATTTACTTTCTGACCCATACTACTCTCCTACAACCTCATCAACTATAACAGTAATATGACACATTCTTTTCAATAACATATCAGCACGCCCCTTACCCCTAAACCATAATCTTTTTAGACGTGGACCTTCGTCAATCAACACATTTTTCACGATCAAAGAATCCTCATCAAGCTTCTTGTTTCTATCCAACGCATTGGATGCAGCGGATTTCAAAACTTTATATATAAGACGAGCACCTTTCTGAGGCATATTCTCTAAAATAGCCATAGCTTTAGGATACCTTTGTCTTTTTATAACATTAGCAACAGGACGCACTTTAGTAGGAGAGGCTATTAAAAACTTAGCAACTGCCCTAAATCCTTGATTTTTTTCTACACCAGCCATACTATTTGCCTACCTTTTTATCTGAATTTGCATGCTTTCGAAAAGTTCGAGTAGGTGCAAATTCACCTAGTTTATGACCCACAAGATTCTCAGTAACATAAACAGGAATCCATGTCTTACCATTATGAACAGAAATAGTATTCCCAACCATCTCAGGTATTATAGTAGAACATCGAGAATATGTCTTAATCAAAGTCTTCTTTTCCGACTTATTCATTTCGTTCACTTTCTTAAAAAGACTTTTATCAATAAAAGGTCCTTTTTTAACAGATCTAGACATTTAACTCACCTCCTATTTCTTTCTTCGTGAAACAATAAAGCTAGTAGAAGGCTTTCTCTTCTTACGAGTCTTATAACCTCTACATGGTTGACCCCAAGGAGTTACAGGATTTCGTCCTTTACCACGTCCTTCACCACCACCTAATGGGTGATCAACTGGGTTCATTGCCATACCACGAACAGTTGGCCTAATACCTCTCCATCTTGAACGTCCAGCTTTACCAAGACTAGTGTTCATATGATCATCATTACCAACTTCCCCAATAGTTGCATAACATCTATTATGAACCATTCTAGTTTCTCCTGATGGCAATTTTATTGTTACATAATCCCCTTCTTTGGCAGTTACCAATGCAGAAGAACCAGCAGAACGAGCCATTTGCCCACCTCTACCAATAGTTAATTCAATATTATGAACAGTAAAGCCAACAGGTATTGCGAAAAGTGGTAAAGCGTTAGCAACATCAAGAGATGCTTTCTCCCCACTAACAATATTCTGCCCAACTTTCAATCCCTTAGGAGCAATTATATATCTTTTCTCACCATCAACATAGAATATCAAAGCAATATTAGCACTCCTATTTGGATCGTATTCGATTGATCTAACAGTACCAGGTATGCCATGCTTATCACGCTTAAAATCAATTTTCCTATATCTTTGTTTATGTCCGCCACCCTGACCACGAACAGAAATACGTCCACGTGAATCTCGTCCCGCACGTTTTTTAGCACCAGTAGTCAAAGACTTCTCTGGCTTCTGAGCTGTAATCTCATCCTTTCGTAAATCAATGCGACCTCTAAGACCAGCCGTTATAGGCTTATATTCTTTAAGAGCCATTTCATCTTCCCCTTATATAGAGTTCTCTCTATGCACCTTCAAAAATCTTAATCACTTCACCCTTTGAAAGAGTTACAATCGCCTTTTTCCAACTAGATGTTTTACCCATCTTATATCGCACACGACGATTTTTCCCTTTGACATTGATAACAGTGCAGTTTTCAACCTTAACACCAAACAAACGCCCAACAGCTTCTTTAATTTGTATTTTTGTTGCACGAGGAGTCACTTTAAATACATACTTACTTTCTTCACGCAAGGCGGTTGCTTTTTCTGAAAGAACTGGTTCAATCAAAATATCTTGATAATCCATTATTCAGCCTCCTCAAGTTTTGCATAAAACTCAGAAAGTTTTTTCACAGACGTTTCTAATAAAACAATTTTTCGTCCATAAAAAAGATCATGAGCTCTTAACCTATTATATGACAAAAAGGAAACATTAGGTATATTTCTACCTGCACGTCTCAACATAATATCATCATCTTTAAGGATAATAACAACCTTCTCTTTATTTTCTCGAACAGCTAACTTATTTAAAATATCAACTAATTTCTTTGTCTTCCCATCTTCAATTGTAAAATCTTCAACAACCATAAGTCGATTATTTTTAGCCTTCATGCTTAAAATAGTTTTCATAGCAAGTCTTTTAGCTTTTTTAGGTATTGAATAGCTAAAATCTCGTGGTTTAGGACCAAAAATAGTTCCACCACCAACTAAAATAGGAGATTTTTTATCACCACGTCTAGCCCTACCAGTACCTTTTTGACTGTATGGTTTAGCATTAGAACCATGAACCTCTGCACGCCCTTTCGTACATGCCGTTCCAACTCTTCTATTTGCTAACTCACTATTTATTGCATAGTAAATAACAGCAGTATTTTCTTCAAGACCAAACACATTATCATCTAAGTTAATACTACGCAATTCACTACCATCTATTGAATAAACTTTAGTTTCCATAATCTCACCCTCAAACCTTATCGCACTTCACGCTTAACTGCAGATTTAAGAAACACCGTAGTATCACGATGACCCGGCACAGCACCACGCACCATAACAACAGACAAGTCCTTATCAATTTTCACAACTTTCAGATTCTGAACAGTAACTTGTTCTCTTCCCATTCGCCCTGGCATGGTTGTATTCTTAAAAGAACGACCAGGTGTAGTACACTGTCCCGTAGATCCAGCCTCTCTATGAAACTTAGAACCATGAGCAGCAGGACCACCAGCATATCCCCAACGTTTCATTACACCTTGAAAACCCTTACCTTTAGAAACAGCAGTTGCATCAACATAACGAACACCATCAAAAGTATCAACACCTAAAACATCACCAACAGATACTTCTTTAGTAAAATTCTTAAATTCCTTAAGCAATTTTAAAGGTTCTTTCCCTTCAGCAAACTGCCCTTGATAGGAACGTGAAACCTTTTTCATTTTTCCAACACCAAGCATAACAACAGACTTCTTATTTTTGTCTTCCTTAATTGAAACTACAGTGTTTGGTTCCACTTTAATTACAGTAACAGGTATAACATTACCAGCTTCATCAAAAACTTGCGTCATACCAATCTTTTTACCTATTAATCCAATCATAATAACTCCAATGGTACGCACTATAAAAGCCGTCTACCATAAACACTAATCTTCTTTTATTTCTATATCCACACCAGCCGATAACTCAAGTTTTAACAAAGCATTAATCACTTCTTGAGTTGGCTCAATTATATCAACTAGACGCTTATGTGTTCTCATTTCAAATTGCTCACGTGATTTTTTATTAACATGAGGAGAACGCAAAACTGTGAATTTGTTTATTCTTGTAGGAAAAGGTATAGGTCCTGAAACTTTAGCTCCAACACTACGAACAGCCTTAACAATAGCCACAGCACTCTGATCAACCAATTCTACATCAAAACCACGTAACTTCACACGCATCTTTTCACTAGCCATAAATTCCTCCGCTCTTAAGGGAAAAATTTATGCCATCTCACAAATAAGCAAGATGGCATAACAAATCTACTCTATAATTTCAGTTACCTGTCCTGAAGCAATAGTTCTACCGCCTTCACGAATAGCAAGCTTCAACCCCTTATCCATAGCAATTGGGTGTATAAGCTCCCCAATAACCTCAACATTATCACCAGGCTTAACCATTTCAACTCCTTCTGGAAGAGTAATAGAGCCTGTAATATCAGTTGTTCTGAAATAAAACTGTGGTCTATAACCTGTAAAGAAAGGACTATGCCTACCACCCTCTTCTTTTGAAAGAACATAGATCTGAGCCTTAAATTTTGTATGAGGATGAATTGTTCCAGGCTTTGCCAAAACTTGACCTCTTTCAACTTCCTTCTTGTCAATACCTCTAAGCAAAAGACCAACGTTATCTCCAGCAATACCAGAATCAAGCAACTTATTAAACATTTCAATTCCAGTAACAACTGTCTTTTTAGTAGGCTTGATACCAATGATTTCAACTTCTTCGTTTAGATTAATAACACCTCTTTCAATTCTACCTGTAACAACAGTACCACGACCTGAAATAGTAAAGATATCTTCTATTGGAAGCAAGAATGGCTTATCTTCATCACGAACAGGATCCTTAAAGTAGCTATCCATAGTGTCCAACAATTCTTTAATACAAGCTGTATCAACCTCTGTTGCACCTTCCTGTAAAGCCTTAAAAGCAGAACCCTTTATTATAGGCGTATCCTCTGGAAAACCATAACTCTTTAATGTTTCCCTAACTTCCTCTTCAACCAACTCAACAAGTTCTGGATCATCAACCAAGTCAACTTTATTCAAGAACACTATTATAGCAGGAACACCAACCTGTCTTGCCAAAAGCAAATGTTCCTTTGTCTGAGGCATAACAGAATCTGGAGCAGAAACAACTAGAATAGCACCATCCATCTGAGCAGCACCAGTAATCATGTTTTTAACATAGTCTGCGTGTCCTGGACAGTCGATATGTGCATAATGCCTTTTATCTGACAAATACTCCAAGTGTCTAGTATTAATCGTAATACCACGAGCTTTTTCCTCTGGAGCATTATCAATTTCATCATATCTTAGAAACTTAGTTCCCTGACCAGCTGCACTTTTCGCACAATACGCAGTAATAGCAGCTGACAAAGTCGTTTTACCATGGTCGACGTGCCCGATGGTCCCGACGTTCATATGAAGTTTCCCTCTTTCAAATTTTTCCTTTGCCATAACATCCTCCTAAAAGACAACTGGCTTATATTTTCCTTCCCGCATACAACACGAGACACAGAACTAATATAAAAATTCCCTTAAATAAGAGAACTCTCAACATAAAATTAAATTAAAGTTAAGAAAAGGTTATCTGACAAACACAAGCAGAATAATCACAAGACATCAATCTTAATTTATTCGATTGATATACGGACCCACCTAATCATCACTAAAACTTAAAGACGACTGGTTTGGCATCCTCGTTTAGAGCCACAGAAAGTATAAAACCTGCAACAGCTTTACGGTTAAATACAAGCTCATCCAAGACACCGAGTAAACAAACATTCACCCCTAAACAATCTAGGTAGAGTTTATAACATCTTATAAGCAAAATGTCAATAGATTTTTAAATAAAACAAACAAATAACCAACAAGGAGGTTTGAAGAAAACCTCCTTAAAAAGCTATTCAACTAAATCAGCCAAACCACCCATATCGGAATCATCAAATGCAAGAGAATCATCTTCTTGAAAAGAATCGGATCCCTCATAGAAAAGTATTCTACTACAATAAGGACAATATTTAATCTCAACCCCTGATCTCACTTCATTAATAAATTGAGGTGGTAAAACTATATGACAACCTTCACAAGCTCCTTCCCTAATAGCAACTATCCCCTGACCTTTTTTATTCTTTATTATACGTTCAAATTTAAATATCTCACTCTCAGGCATACCAGGACAAAGCTCTGCTTTCTCTCTTTCCAACCTATCAAGCTCTTCTTTCTTCTTTGCAATTTCAGAATCCATCTCTTCAGCTTTTGTAGCTATCCAGCTCTCAGTTTGCTCTATTTCTTTATGATTCTGAGCTATTTTTTCATCTAAATCATTAAAAGTAATCTCAAGATTTTGTAATTCTTTTCTTAACTCTGAAGCTTTTTTATTCGCTTCATCAATTTCTTTTTCAAGAGTCTCATATTCTCGCTGAGTTTTAATATTATCCATAGCCTTTTCAGAGCTTTCTTTTTTAGTCTCAGTTGCAAAAAGATCTGCTTTTAATAATGCAATCTTAGTCTTTAATTCTTCAGATTGCTTATCTTTTTCTATGTACCTTGCTTTTAAGTCTTCCAAAAGTGCTTTTCTATTTGTTAAGGCATCAGGAGCCGCCACTATTTCAAGTTCAAGCTCATTTTTTCTAGCTAGAACAGTTTGCATTTTTTTCAACGCTTCAAAATACTCATTACTTATCATAGTCCCTCCCTTAATTATCACGATAATCCTTCAACTTACTATATCGTTTTGGTAATCTCAACCTTTTTAACGCCTTAGCCTCAATTTGCCTTATTCTCTCTCTAGTAACCTCAAAATAAAGCCCAACTTCCTCAAGAGTTAAAGGATATCCTCCAGCTATACCATAACGCATTTCAACAACCTCTCTTTCTCTTTTAGGAAGAGTAGAAAGGATTAATTCAAGATTTTCTTTTAACAACTTATGCTCTGCAAGCTCTGCCGGATTTTCCACGCACTTATCTTCGATAAAATCACTAAGCATAGTATCTTCTTCTTCTCCAATCGGAGTTTCAAGTGATATAGGCTCTCTTGCCACATTCTTAACTAACTTAACCTTATCTGTAGCCCAACCTAATTGCTGCGCAATCTCTTCATCTGAAGGCTCTCGCCCAAGTTTTTGCAACAGCTGCTTAGCTTCTCTATTAACCTTGTTTATTTGCTCAATCATATGAACAGGAACGCGAATAGTCCTTGCCTGATCTGATATAGATCGTGTAATTGCTTGTCTTATCCACCAAGTTGCATACGTTGAAAACTTATAACCTTTTTTATATTCAAATTTCTCAACAGCCTTTATAAGACCTATATTACCTTCCTGCACTAAATCAAAGAATTGCAAACCCCTATTTATATATTTTTTTGCAATAGAAACCACAAGACGTAGATTTGCACTAATCAGCTTATCTTTAGCTTTTTTTAACATATTGCTTCCACGTTTTATCTCTTGCGATAGTGAAATAATCTCTTCAACGCTAGCTTCAAAATCATATTCAAATCTTTTAATCTTTCTAACAAGAGTCTGTATTTGAGTATAAACTTCTTTTATATCATTACAAGGCATATTAAGCTCTTGCTCTAGCTTTTCTCTTTCTTTTGACATAGCAAGCCTCTTTCCAAGCTTCCTAAGCCCTGCATATGAAGAAATCTTAAGTTGCCTTTCCTTTCTCTCTTTCTTATTTTGATACTCTCTTATCTTGGAAGCCACCATGATAAACCTACCAGAAAATGCATCAATTTCCTCTGATTCTAAATATATTTTGCTAAAAGCATTCAAAAGTTTTTGTCTAACAACCATCAACTCTTCATTTTCCATAAAACTTTCAAGAGTTTCTCTATCATAATAATGCTTTTTATTTGCGAGATACTGCTTTATATCTGAATAAATAGGTTTTAAAGCTTCCCCATACACTTGCCTCAATCTCTTCTTTTCCGCAATTTCATCACTCAAGTCTTTTCTAGGTTTATTTCCCTCAGCAGGATCAATTTTTGCAAAAGCCTTTTGTCCTATAGCATAAAATTCTGAAATCAAAACACCTGAATTTTGAATTACAGCATTAATTATATTTTCCCCTTCTTCCATTTCTTTTGAAAGGCGTACCTCTTCGTCAGCATTCAAAAGATGCTCCTTACCTATCTCATGCAAATAAAGCTTAACAGGATCATCCATATTAGCATCTTTAGCCGTCTTTAACAATTTTCCCTCATTTTCTTTAGGTGTTCTTTCTTTTTGCCCCTGAGGCTTCATTTTAATAGCATCAAAAGCCATTTCAACAGGAGATTTATCAGCTATAGGAATATCATCTTCACTATCAAAAATATAATCTAACTTTTCACCTTCTTCATAACCTTCCGCATAATCATCTTCATAAAGAGAAAATTCATCAATTTCTTTTTGTTCATTTTTTTCATTTTCAGCATCTACAACCGTGATACCTTCATCTTCTAACATTTCAATAATATCTGCTATATATTCTGTAGGTATAGCTTCATTTATCACTTCATTCATTTCTTCCATTGTAATTGAAGAATCTTTTGACTTAGCATAAGATATCAAATTTGAAACAATATTAGTTTTCAACCACTCTTTTCCTTTCATAATCTCTCCTTACTTGATATTAGAAATTTGAATATCCAGCTCTTTTTTTTCCATAAGCAAATCTTGCATCTCTTTATCATCATTCATCTCATTCAATGATAATATATGAAGCCTATTTACGACATTTTGTCTTCTTTTTTTTAATTTATTTAAACTAACCAGCTTAATTCCATCTTCCAGAATATTCTCACTGTTATCTTTAGAAAACTCATTCGTATTTATAACCTGCATTATCATTTTTTTTAAGTCTGGATTTTCACATTTACTAATAAGATCATCATAAGTCTCTTTCCCCTCTCTAAAACATTCCTCTAACGCAATGTATAACTGTTTTGCAATCGAATCTTCAAAATCTTCTAATCTAAGCTCAGACCTCAATTGCATAAAAAGGTCTCTATTAACAACAACAGAAAGAAGAAGTCGCATCTCTGCTGTTTTAACCAAAGGTTGTATATTTCTTTTTTCTACAACTTCACGTCTTTTATGGGGAATACCCTCATACTTTAAGTACTTGTTATAATCCGATAAAATGGAAGCTTCCATAACATGAAAAAAAACTGCAATCCGCTTAATTACTTCTTCTCTATATACAGTAGAAGTCAACGCTCTTATATAAGGAAATAAAAAGGATATAGATTGAGTTTTTTCTCTAAATTTATTAGAAGCTATTTGCAAAAGATACTCCAAGTCAATTATAGCATTTTTAACTAGCAAAGACAAGGCTTCTCCTCCTTCTTTTTCTAATATCTCAGAAGGATCTTTTCCATCTTTTATATTGATAACTCTAACTTCCGCACTAACCTGTCTAATCATTAAAATTGCTTTATAGGTAGCTTTTTGCCCAGCTTCATCACTATCAAAAGAAAGACAAAAATTATCTGTAAGATTTTTAAGGAGCTTCACCTGTTCTTCTGTTAGAGCAGTGCCTAAAGGAGCTACAGCATTAATAATTCCTGCTTGATGATAAGAAATAACATCCATATATCCTTCACAAAGAATTACATTTTTTTTCTCTCTAATTCCCTTAATGGCAAAAGAAAAGCCAAACAAATTATTTCCCTTTTTGTATTGCTCCATTTCTTTGCTGTTCAAATATTTAGGACCTTCTCCTGAAAAAAGTCTACCTCCAAATGCTATAGGCATTCCGTACCTATCAAAAATTGGAAACATAATTCTATTTGAAAAAAAAGCAATGTTATTATATTTATGAGAAAAAAGCCCTGTTTTTGCCAGAAACTGAGGTGTATACGCCTTTTTTATCAAAAAACCATACAACCATCCTCTTTCTTTTGGAGCAAAACCTAATTGAAATTTTTCTATAGTTTCAAGCGTAATACCTCTATTTTTTAAGTATTTTAATGCCTGTTCCCCTTGTGGATATGAAATCAATATTGAATGAAATAACGCAACTATTTTAGAATAAAAATCTAGTATTTCTTTTTTATCATCATTTATCTTCTCATTTCTTACATTTTCATCATATTGAAGTCTAAAACCAATCTTTTTTGCAATAAACTCAACAGCTTCAGGAAAATTTAACTTCTCCATCTCCATCACAAAATTTATAACAGAACCGCCTTTTCCACATCCAAAGCAATAATACACTTTTCTTTCAGTGTCAATGTTAAAAGAAGGAGTCACTTCACCATGAAAAGGACAACAACCCCACCATTTATCACCTTTTCTTTCAAGTCTAACATAATTTTCAACAACAGCTTTCATATCAATGTGTTCTACCAATTCTGTTATTGAACTATTTTTTATATGTGGCATAAATCAACAATTCTTATTAGCTTATTTTTTTAATAAATACACATTACCAATTTTGTTGTGATCTCTAACATTTGTAGAAAAAGCATGACGACCAATTTTAGCATCAACTAAACGGAAATATAGATAATTGTTTTTTTGAGGATTACAAGCCGCCTTTAATGAAACTAAACCAGGATTTGCAATTGGAGAAGGTGGCAAACCTTGATGTACATATGTGTTATACTCATTTTCAATTTGAATATCATCCCAAAACAACCTTTTAGGATGTGGTTTTCCCTGTAATTCTGTAATAATATATTCAACAGTTGCACAAGATTGCAAAGGCATTTTTATATTTAATCTATTTGTAAAAACGCCTGCTATGACAGGAGCTTCTTCATCAAGCTGATACTCTCTTTCAATAATAGAAGCCAAGCATACTTTCTTATACATTTCCTCACTACCTTTTGGAAAATTTGAAACTGATTCAATCTTTGATAAAAAATTTTTTAACATCATTTTTAAGACTTTTTCAGCGGTATCCTTCTCAGTTAAAAAATATGTATCAGGAAACAAAAAACCTTCCGCAGTTTTAAAAGGAAAACCCGTTTCTTTTAATAGAGTAGCATCATTTGCAACTTTAATAAAATCTTCAGCACTAAAAAGCCCTGTTTCTGCAAAAATATGAGCAGTTTTTTTAATAGTTAAGCCCTCAGGAATAGTGATTTTTAAAATTTCTTCTCTACCACCTTTGGCTAAAGCTAGAAGAATTTCATGAGTTTTAAAAGATGGGGAAAAATCATAAATACCCGTTTTAATGCTATAATTTTTCCATTTAGCATAGATTAAAGCATAAGTTTTACTTCTAATTAAATTTTCAGCTTTCAACCTTTCTATTACATGTCGTAAAGTTTCACCACTATCAACTCTAAATTCACTCGTAACATCTTTTTTAGTAAGATCAACTGGAGAATCAAGATACTTAGGCAAAAAAGCAACAATACCAAATATTGGTACAAACAATAACAATAAAAACAACTTATTTTTTTTCATAAAACACTTAAACGTCTATTTCCATTCCTTCTTGTGCTACAAAAATAGATAAATCACCCGCATCGGGATATTCCTTATACCAATCTGCATTCTTTTTGAAAGAAATAATTTTTTTATCATTGTATGTTGGTTCATGGTGAAATAAAACAATATTTTTTATTTTCCATTTTATTGCAAAATCAATAGCTATTGAGTAAGTAGAATGCCCCCAACCTTTCTTTTCCAAAGCATCAGAAAGAGTATATTGAGCGTCAACAATAAACATATTTGCGTCTGTATAAAAATCGATATTCTCTATCTTATCTTCAAAATCTCTATTCTTTAACTCAGTATCTGTTGAGTATATTACTTTTTTTCCGTCTTCAATCACAGAAAATGATGTGCAACCACCAGGATGACGCACTCTATGCCAACCGACCTCAACACTTCCTACAGTAATTTTCTTTTCTTCAGGAGGAATATATCTAAACTCAATCTTGGCATTAAAACCATCTTCCCCCAACATGCTAATAGGAAAATACGGATATCGCATCTGCTCTTCTAGAAATTTCTTACAATCTTTTTTTGTACTATATATTATAATCGTATTTTTAGGATCGAATGCAGGACTAAAAAAAGGTAAACCTTGTATATGATCCCAATGAAAGTGTGAAAAAAAAAGGTGGTACGTATTCTTAGAAGAATAATCCACACGATTAGTCAACGCAATTCCTAACTCTCTAATGCCTGTACCAGCATCAAAAATCAAGATGTCTCCTGTTTTTGACTCCACCTCTACACAGGCAGTATTAGCACCAACCGTACCAAAAAGATACTTAGGCAAAGAAGACAAAAATCTCTCTTTAGCTTCAATAGAAACAACATCCTCTTTGGAGATGCGTTGCACCACCGCAATAATCTTACTCTGTACTTGTTCTGATGTTAGAGGACTAGGGATAGACCCCCTAACTCCCCAAAAACGCACTAGCATAAAACCTCTTAAAATCCTTAAAAACACCACATTTCGCAAGCAATAGAACACTACATCAACATAAATGCTAAAACAAACAACAAATCTACAAAACTTAACCGAAATGAAGAAATCACTGCAACCATTATACAACAAGAAGAACTTTTTATAAGGTTTTGAAAAAAAATATGGGGAGTCAAGGATTCGAACCTTGGAAGGCGGAGCCAACAGATTTACAGTCTGCCCCCTTTGACCGCTCGGGAAACTCCCCAATCATAAAAAAGCCAACTTAGGGATTCGAACCCTAGACCCCGAGATTACAAATCACGTGCTCTGGACCAGCTGAGCTAAGTTGGCAAAAAACATGCGTGTAGTTTATAAAATATCAATAGGTTTGTCAATAGGACAAATTCCATTTTCTAAACTAAAGAATAAAAACATCATACAAAAATATGAAATGTCAAAACCCTTTATTTAATTTTGACAAAAAACTTTTCTATATATCTAACACGAGCATCCGCTTCATTCCAAAATAGACTATCAGGAAAAGTTTTTGTTAAGAATTTATAGGCAGCCAAAGCCATTTTGATATTCTTTAACTCTGTATTTAATTCGTATGCCTTACCACGCAAAAAATATGCCTCGTCCATATTTGTAGACGCAACTGCAAAAAAATTGTCCAACCCTTCCAATGCAGCCTTTGCATTCCCATTTGAAATATCTTTAGAAACTTCATCAAGAATTTTTCTAGCATCTTCACCTGTAGCTTTGTTTTTTGCATTCTCTGGATTTATGCTAGCAACATTAGTGAAGACTTCAGGCTCTTGATAATTAGAGGCTGGCTTATTATTGCTACTAGGTTTTAATGTCTCAACACTACTTTCAACAATTTTATTAGTCACACTCTCTTTTGGTAGGCTCTTTTCTTCTTTGCTAGTTTCCTCAGCGTTAATACTCACCTTATCAGCATCAACATTAACCTCATTTGGGCTTTGTTTAACTTTATCTTCAGAAGTCTTTTTTCCACCTTTGCCTTGATATTCAAGAACTAAAGCATCCTTTTGGATCCCATCATTATTAGGAACTACTTTCACAGAAACAGCATCAACAATAAAATCACCTGAAAAAACATCAAAATAAGAAAAATTTAAGACATAATTTCCTTCACTTTCTGCAGTAAATGTAAAAAATGTTTTTCCATCTTCCATTTTTCTCTTAACATAGCTTAAACCTTTTTGTGAAGTTTCCTCTCCTAGATAGACCCAACCTTCACCAGGATATGAAAAATCAATATTTTGTCCTTTCAATATATTTGTATATCTTGAAATATTAACCTTATCCTCTTCATCTACAACAGTCGAAAGTTGTCCCTTATTGTCTTGCGCACTACTTTTACCATGCTTTTCATCTACTGCATTTTTTTGTTCATCATCAAAAGTAGATAAAGGCTGTTCCTCATTAAAACTAAATTGAGGCTCATCCTCTTCAAAGATAAATGTAGAGTCATCATTAAAAGAAAACTCAGGCTCACCATCATCGTTAAATGTATATGTAGAACCACCATCATCATTAAAACTAGCAACAGGAGGATTACTTGGAGTAAGTGTTTCATCTTCTTTTGCAATCTCTGGAACAGAAGGCTCTGTTTCTATCTTTTCAACTTGTTTAGCTTCTTCTTTTTCTACTTCCTTTTCTTTTTTTCCAACACGTTGTCTCACAATATTAGGAATAGTTTTTTGAAAAATACTTATAGCATCCTCAAGTTCTTTTAATATTTCTAAAGACGACAAAAGGTTTTCCTCTTCTTTTCTTTCTTCCTTTTTAGGTTCTACTTTCTTTTGAGAAGAAAATAAACCATCATATTCCTGTAAAGCTCTTTCATCTGTAACTTTAATTTTATTTTCTATAATTTCCTTAGGTTTTGCTTCCTTGCCTTCAATATTTCTATTACTAGGATTTGCAGTTTTCCTTTCATCATTCTTGGATTTAGGTGTTGATGCATCCTTATTCTTCTCATATGAAGCCTCATCATTAGCCTCTTTCTTATTGTCTTCTTCATTATTTTTGATCACATTGGGAGAACTATTAAGCGAACTTTTTTCTGTTTCTTTCTGCACATCCTGATTTGCAGAGCTATCAGCTTCTTTCTCAAGAACATCATTCCTTTTTGTATCTTCTAAACTTTCAGAATTATCTACCTTTTGCTTCTCATTAGAAACTAAAGTGTTAACCTCTCCTTTAGGTTCCTCCACTTTCTTTTCAACATTTGAATCCTCTTTTAATTTATTATCTAAAGTTGCACAAGAAAAAGATGCAACAATGAGTAAAAAAAGTAAAATCTTACGCATATCTCCTCCCCCCTAACATAAAGAAAGAACACACCTTCTTGAATGGTCGGCATTTTTTACGCCTCCCTTTAAAAGAGATAAGTTTATTCAAAAGAATCAATAAGCTCTAACATCTTGATTTATGGAACATTATCAAGCAACTTCTCAATCACAGCCCTATTTTGCATTTTAAGTGTTTCAAGCTCTTCTTTAGAAAAAGGTTCTACCCACCACTCAATTTCATTCATTGACCATTGTTTTCTTTGCTTACGTGAAAACTGCACAGGAGGAACTTGCAAAGGTTCTTCTAAAAGATATAACATGTTTGTGTCTACAACAACAGGCTTTTTAGCTTCAGCATTTGCATTTTTAATTGCTTTCACTCTCACAATTAAAAGAACTCCAAAAACAAACAAACCTATAACCAATAGTCCCACAACAATGTTCATCTTGTTTTCAAATAAATTTTCAAAAAGTTCTTTTATTTTCATAATAGACTCTCCTATCAATCTTCCTTTATTCTTTTGGCTGGACGTTTAGGAATTATAACATCTTCTTTTTCAACTTCTTCTTCCACAAACTCATCATCACCAATTGCACTTTCTTTTTTAATTGCCTCAAAATTAGTGTCAAGTTTTATTGCAATTAATTTTGAAACTCCCGACTCTTCCATTGTCACCCCAAGCATAGCATTTGCTCCAACAACTGTTTTCTTATTATGAGTTATAACAATATACTGGCTCACATTTGCAAACTCTTTAAGTGTATTAATAAAACGCATAACATTTTGTTCATCCAATGCAGCATCAATTTCATCTAAAAGACAAAAAGGCGAAGGTTTAACCATGTAAGTCGCAAAAAGGAGCGAGACTGCAGTCATAGACTTCTCTCCCCCCGAAAGCAAACCTATATTTTCAAGTCGCTTACCAGGTGGTTGTGCAAAAATATCAATTCCTGAATCAAGGACATTGTTAGGTTCCGTAAGCCTTACCTCTGCCCTGCCTCCACCAAAAAGCCTTCTAAACATATTATGAAAATTTTTCTTAATCTTATTATATGTGTCAACAAACAACTGTGTTGACTCCGCTCTAATTTCTTCTGTAATCCTACTTAAATCTTTTTGGGCTTTTTCAAGGTCTTGAATCTGAGCACTCAAAAATTCATGTCTTTCTTTCACTTCCTTAAACTCTTCAATAGCCATGAAGTTAACATGCCCCATGTTACTAATTTCACTTTTCAATTTATTAGCTTTTTCTCTTAGCTCGCTTGTATTCTCTTTTATGGTATACATTCGCTCTTCAAATTCCATAATTTGCCTAGAGTGAGTTTCTCTAAAGTTATCTTTAATATTTCTCACATAAGACTCAAGAGAGACAATATCCATTTGAAGTTTTTCAAGCTTACTCAACACCGCCATCTTTTTACTATTATATTCTTCTAATTTTTTTCTATTCCCTGAAAGATAGCTATTTTTTGATTCTATCACTTTTTGTAAATCTGAAAGTTCTTCTGCAAGCCCTTCTCCTTTATGAAGTATAGAGTTAATCTCCCCCTCAAGCTCTAGTTTTTCCTCTGTGTTTTGTTGTTGCTTTGCTTCGTGAGAAGTTTTTTCACTTTCAAGTTCTTCTAATCTTTCCACCTCACTCCTCTCTTGTTTCTCAAGAAGTTTAATTTGACTCTGCAACCCTTGAATCTCAATAAGTCTTTTTTCCTTTTCTATACGTAGAGCTTCAAGATTCTTTTTACTTTCCTCAATTTTAAGAGTGAGTAAGCTATTTTCATTTTCGATTTTCTCTATTTCAACTTTTGTCTCTTCTATTTTCTCACGTGTTTTGGTAATTTGATCATCAATATTTCTTTTCTTTGTGATAATGCCTTCTGGAGAAAGAAAATCATCAATAAATAAAGCAGAATGTTGTTTAAAAGCTTCAAAATCTTCTTTCATTTTATCAGCAAGTTTATAAATTTCACTAAAACTCACTGCACCTTTTTCTAAAACTTCTTTTATCTTTTCTTTTGGAGAAAACTCATCTAAAGAATTAAATAAATCAATATTATTTTTAACTGATTCTTTAAGTTTTTCTATAAGAGATGTCAAAAGCTTTGCTTCTTTATCTTTCTCTTCAATCGAAACACCTTGCGATTTTAATTTTTCATCAAGCTCTTTAACAATATCTTCTGTAATTTGCTTTAATGATAAAGAAAATGAAGAAGCTTCCTCTTCAAGTAGCACTATTCTCTCTCTATTCTTTTTTACTTTTTCATTATTAGAGTTTAAGTTATCCACTGAAATATTTATATCTTCTTCCATTTTTTTGATGTTTTCTTCTATGGTATTGAATTTTTGAGTGAGTGATATAACAGAACCTTTCATTTCATCAATTTCTTCTTGAGTGTTACTAAGTCTTTCTTTGCACGAAATAAGGCGAGCCATTGTAAGATTTAGTTTTTCTGACAATTCTCTATCCATTTTGACATATAATTGCAATTGATTTTCTTTTTCTCGCCTTTCAATATCTAATTTTAACAATTCTTTTTGTCTAGTAGAAAATTCTTCTTGCATTGAAGTAACTTCATCTAAGTTTTCATTAAGATTTAAATCCAATTCTTGAATCTCTTTTTGAATACTGCTAGCTTCTTCTTTTATTGTGTTCTCATCATTCTTTTTTAAGGCAATATCATCAACACAAGACTTTAATTTTAAAAGTTGAATATCAATTTCAGCCTCAAACAAAGCATCTTTTACTTCTTTATATTTTGAAGCCTTTTCTGCTTGCACTTTGAGTGTATCATATTGCTTTTTAACTTCACTCATAGATGCACCTAGCATTTTCATATTTTGCTCTGTTTTTTCAAGCCTTCTTTCTGCTTCTAATCTTTTAATCTTAAACTTTGTTATTCCTGCAGCTTCTTCAAATAGATATTTTCGCTCTTCAGGCTTACTAGAAAGGATTTGGTCAATCTTTCCTTGCTCCATAACAGAATAAGCCACTTTACCAACACCTGTATCCCAAAACATTTCTTTAATATCTTTTTGTCTTACAGCTTGGTTATTAATAAAATATTCACTCTCTCCTGAGCGATACAATCTTCTTTTTATTGCAATTTCACAAGAATCAAAGTTTAATAAGCCTGCTTCATTATCAATAGTTAAGCACACCTCTGCAACATTCATCTGCCTTCTACTTTCTGTTCCATTAAAGATGACATCTTCCATTTTCTCAGCTCTTAAAGCTTTAGAAGAGCTTTCTCCGAGCGTCCATTTAATTGCATCAATAACATTGCTTTTACCACAACCATTGGGTCCTAAAAGAGCAGTAATTCCTTCAGCAAACTCAACTTTTACACGATCAGGAAAAGATTTAAATCCAAATATTTCAAGACTTTTAAGAAACACTAATTTTCCTCATAATTTTACGTCAATATAGCGGACTATACTAACATAAATCTTCAAAAAAGAATATATAGGAAAAATAACCTTAAAAACTATTTGATAATCACAAATAAATATCATATGTAATCTATTGATTTTTCTTTGCTTTTAATCTATTGACCTAAGTAACATAAATGAGGCATAATAAGTCCTCGTTGAGGGCAATTAGCTCAGTTGGTTAGAGTACAAGCATGACACGCTTGGGGTCACTGGTTCGATTCCAGTATTGCCCATTTCTTTACTTTTTTCTCCTTAAATGTTAAAGATTTAGATCCGTTAGCTCAGTTGGATAGAGCGGTTGCCTCCTAAGCAACAGGTCGGACGTTCGAATCGTCTACGGGTCAAAAAAAGGCTGTAGTCCGTGAGAGCTACGGCCTTTTTTCTTTTGCCATCTAATACAAATAAATTACTTCTTTTTCTTGAGCGTTATTGTGTATTTTATATGAGGTTCTTCTTCATCAATTACAGCATAATCAGTAGTTAAAGGATTCATATCAAATGGTTCATATTTTTCTGCTCTGTCTTCTATTCTAAAAGCAAAACTTTTATTTTGAATTTTATCTTTATATGACGTTGCTAATTTTTTGCGACTCCACTCATAATGAGCCGTACCCAAGCGATATTCCATCAGTATATATGCTTTTCCTGTTTTCCTATCCACAAATATTTGCCCTACATCAGTTCCTTGCTTACCACCAGTATTAGTAATTGAAAAGGTGTTTAATTCTTCTCTTTTAAAAGCTGTACCATCTTCTTTTTGTGGGTACACAGAAACAGTTAACGAAACAACAGCAACACCACCACATGAAGAAAGTGTTACTATAATAAATATAGGAAGCAACACAACTAACAATTTTTTTTTCATTTTTTTTCTCCTAACATACAGACTTAACTTATTAGAAGTAAGTCTGTAATATTTGTGATAATTATCTATATCGCTTTACCAACCCCAAGGTTGATTGAAACACTCCTCCAGCTTCTTCCCAGAAATTACCTGATCCATCTGCATCACTTGTATTATCATGCATATAATACCAGTAAGAATATGTGTCTGTCGTCCAATTGTTTTCCCACCAGCCAAAAAACCACCAAGAAATCTTATGCCAATCCGTTCTACAATCTATTTCATAACCAATAATAGTGCGATAATGAAACCCCCAATCTCCATACCAACCAGATCTTAAAGAAACAACAGGTAATTTATAACGTTTTATGTGATTAGTTACATCATCCCATCTATGAGATAACTTTTGCTCAATTGTATAATTGGTATGACTTGCCAACCCATTTCCAAGTTCAGAAATCACTCTAGGTCCACTACCTATAGTCCCTAAAAATGTTTGATATAATTCCTTTATCGCATAAGAATCGTCATATAGTGGAATTTTATTAAACCCTGCGTTTCTTCCTAAACCTAATGCTATAAATGTAACTGCAGATGGACCACACCAGCCTCCAGGATTCCACCAGTTACGTTTATTATACCAATCGTCTAGCATCACTTTTTCTATTTGTGTTGTTTGGCTACCCACAACCCATCTTTCAGCACCTAAATGAAGAGGTGAAGGATTTACATATTCATTTTCCACTTCTTCGTCACTTGTCTCCAATATTTTAGGAGTAATTTCATCAATAGCTTTCCATAAAGCTACCATCTTTTCATGCTTTTCAGTTTCCTCTTTTAACATTATCTCTTTTGATTCAGTAGTTATCTCTAGGCGTTTTAACGCAACATCATCGGCTTCTTGCAACATTGAAAGAGTACTTTTTTCAATAAACACATTACTACTATCTATCAGATTTCCTGTTAATGCATCTTTAAACTGCACCTCTCCATTTTGCACACTCCTACTAGTAATACTAGCCTCTCTCATAACAAATTGGCTAGGATAATTAACATTGCTAAGTTTTAGTGTGCTTGAAGCAGAAACTAACTGCTTGGCTGTTTCTATCGGTACTTTATGAGTCATCTCACTTACGTAGGCAATAGGAGAGCCTTCCAATTTTGAGGCATTACATGTAATAGATCCTACCTCTTTTCCTTCTTTTATTACCCTAAATTCATAATAACGAGGTTTATTACTATCTGCATAATAAACAATGATTGGATATTTTGAAAGATTAGCCCCATGCCATGTGTATATTGATTCAAAATCTATTTTTTTTAAGTAGGGCAAAAAAGCGTGCAACTTTCCAATTAACAACGGTTTCATCCTCAAAAGTAACAGAACGTGCAAGAGAGAAATCATCCATATCAGAATATGGAGTTACTAATCCACTAGATGAAGATAACTCATCATCTAATTCTTGTCTTTGTTTACAAGAACTAAGAAACACTAAGCTAAAAAAGCTTACACCAAGCAACACAACTAACAATTTCTTTACAATAAGGCTCCTCCTTGAAAAGAAATATAAATCAACACTCCTTCTGGCAGTGCTACTTTTATAAACAAAATGAAGACTTAATAAGTTGCAAAAAGTCAAAAAAATCATTTTTCACTATTGTTTTTTTAGAAATAGGAACATGAATTTTTTCAAACATTGCCTTCCTAAGCAACAGATCGGATGTTCGAATCGTCTACGGGTCAAAGAAAAAAAGAGTGTAGCTCCCTTTAAGAACTACACTCTTTTTTGTTAGTGATTTAGTCTAATTAAAAGTTTATTTCTTATTACATTTTTTTCTTAATCTTGCAAGCCTAACCTCAAAATCTCCCATGTTAACGTTTGGCATTATAGCTATGTCTTGAGCTCTCTCACAAATAAAAAGTGCTTCATCATACATTTTAAGCCTTTCAAGCAAAATCATAGGACGCTCCCAATAAGTACTTCCCGGTGCTGTCGTCTCTCCTAATAATGCAAGATATATTACGATTGCCTTAGAAATATCTGTTTTTTCTAGTGATTGACCTTCTGCTAGCATATTTGAATATCTCGTAAAATTATCATGAAAATCTTTTATACCTCGCAATTCATTTACACCTATAATTTTTTCTTTATATCTTTCAAAAGCTTTAGTAATCAGCTCTTTATCAAAATCTATTTCTTTTTTTTCTTTTTTAGGTTCTGGCTGTATTTTTCCCTCTTTTCTCAAAATTGAAATTTCTTCCTTAACTCTAGCATGTGCCATTTCTAAAAATATATTCATATCTCGTTTTAATTTAAATGATTGTGATACATTAGGAAGTGGAATAAGTTCATTTGCCAAAGAGGTGTTTATAAACATGAAGTCTGCAATAGTAGGCATTTTTTTTATTTCTTTCATATTTAAATATCTTTTTAAATCTACAGTATTTGTTTTAATCTTTTCTTCTAACACATTTTCTAAATGCTTATGAAATATTTCAGGATATTTTTTTATGTAAGTGTTATTTGTGAACTCAAAAGTTTTTGCCATTCTTATTATGTCTTTTACATTCAAAGGAAGATCAGCAATATAAGAAGAAAGCAAATACAGGTTATCAGAAAATAAATATTCAAAATCTTTATCTAAAGACTTCATAAATTTTTGAATAGTCTCATCTTTTCCATTTATTAAGCTAAATAAAATAATTGCATTAGCTGAATATTTTTGAAATGACTTGTGTTTATGAACATCACGAAGTTTTAAGATTACGTCTATAGCTTTTTCTGTATTTCCATATAACAATTGACGTTCAAGCCCATAATATAAGATGAACACATATCCAATATCGATGTCGCTATTATATGGATTTTGTAATAATTCTAAGTAAATACCTTTTTGTTCTGGAGATAGATGTCTGTAGCAGGGAGAATATGGAGGGCGTGGAATTTGAGTTTTATCTTTAGGAAACACTGCAGGAAGTGATGTATAAATAAGGCTAGGTTCTTCAATATCTTCCTCGCTTGGAGAAAGCTCGAGTATACCAAATATTGTTTCTCTAATACTTGAACCTGTATGTACTGGAGAATAATTCCTAAATCTTCCGTCTTTTATCCATACAAGATCTTTTACATCTGGATGCAAATATTGCTCAATATTTACTTTCCCATCTAACAAACTTCTTGACACTTCTTTATTAACAGGCTGTTCATTTATAACACTGGCATCCTCTTTTTCAATTTTATCGTTTTCGTTGATTTCATCTTTTTTTCTTCTAAAAAAATCAAGAATAGACATTTTCATACTCCATGTCAATTTAGCTTTAAGATGCATAAATCATATCAATGTTTTTTATTCTTAACAATAGTTAATTTATTATGCATACAACTTTTGAAACATAGAGGGTAGATACTAGGAACTTGACAAAAGTAACAACGTAGATGCCATTTATATTTCAAAAAAAGAGTGTAGCTCCCTTTAAGAACTACACTCTTTTTTTTATCTATTCAATTGCAGATATATATGATCCGCTAAGCCAAAGCCGGCATTCTTTGTTAAACTTCTATTGAGTTCATCATACATCATATCTTTATACATCTTAGAAGCAAAAGATTCATCTCCAGCCAATGTCTTTCCTGTTAAAGTGGAACGCATTGAATCTGTCATAATTTTTACAAAATAAGATTCAAGTTCGAGAGACTTTTCATACAAAACGCTAGTTTTGTCTATTGTTCTAACGTGTTCTTCACCTTCTGGTGAATACTCTTTATATGACGAGCGAGCCATACCTTGTGGCAGTGCATTCCTATCATTAGGGGTAGGGTTTTCAATCTTAAAAGAAGAAGCATAGTCTCCTGGTAACATAGAAGAAAAATTAGGAGTTACCTCCTTACTACTCACATCACTACCTAAATTTCTCATAACATCAGAAAAAGAAAGACTACTCTCTTCATTATTCCCAACATTTCTATAAGATGCCTTGGGTGCAATGCTATTAATTGAAGAAAACTCATTTAACAAAGATAGTTTCATAAAAGCCTATTCCTTATCGCTTTAATCCTACAGCAGTGCCAAGCATGCTATCGCTTGTTTGAATCGCCTTTGAATTAAACTCATAAGCTCGTTGAGCTACAATCATGTTTACCATTTCGCTAACTGTAGAAACGTTAGACATTTCCAAAAACTTATGCTCTGTCTTACCAAAACCAAAAAAGCCAGGTCGACCGGGAATTGCAACACCAGAAGCTGGAGTTTGCCTAAACAAATTGCTTCCTTCTGCAGAAAGACCAGCATTATTTTGAAAGCGATATAACTCAATTTGACCTACCTCAATTGGGTCATCTACATCAGCTACTTTAACAGTAACCCTTCCATCCCTACTAATAGCGATTGTGCTTTCTCTATAGCCTTCAGGAAAAATAATTTCAGGCAGGACTCTAAGTCCATTTGATGTTACAAGTTGACGCTGCTCATCAACTTTAAAGGAACCATCACGTGTATAAGCGTAAGTACCATCATATTGCAACACTCTAAAAAAACCTTCGCCCTGTATTGCCACATCGCTTATAACTCCAGTTTGTTGCAAAGAACCTTGTTCAAAAATACGTTGTGTTGCTGCAAGCCTAGCACCATGACCTAATTGAACGCCTACAGGAGTTACAGTGTCTTCCGTTGCAGGCGTTCCTGCAGCCTTTACTGTTTGATACAGCAAGTCCTCAAACTCTGCTCTTTGTTTTTTGAAACCAGACGTATTAACGTTTGCCAAATTGTTTGCAACAGTGTCAATATTTGTCTGTTGTGTATTCATTCCTGTTGCTGCTGTCCATAAACTTCTAACCATAT
>JBQNBL010000020.1:0-41760 GCA_052169955.1 Treponema sp. | reverse complement strand
TTGGAATGCAACCTCATTCGAGGTTGCAACATGTCCACTCCTTTGGAGTGGCGATTGATGCGGAAATTTTATTGGAATGCAACCTCATTCGAGGTTGCAACATGTCCACTCCTTTGGAGTGGCGATGAGAGGAAATTTTGTTGGAATGCAACCTCATTCGAGGTTGCAACATGTACAGTTTTCGATCTCTAAATAATACAGTTTCGCATATGCAAACTGTACAGTTTGTGATGGCTAAATAGTGCAGTTTCGCCTGAGTACATTAGCTAAGGTACAATAGTAACATTAGCTAATGTACTATCCTAACATTAGCTAATGTACTCTATTTTCAAAATATAGGGACTATCTATGTTATCTCTTGTACAACATAATGGATTTTAATTTTTAAAACTTACCTAATGCACAACATGTAACAAGTATATCTATACTCTATTTTTATCAAACTTCTACTGGCTATCTTCCATTTATTTCAAAATATTTTTTGATATGTTTCTAGCCGATGTATTTTTTAAGATGTATGTTGAGATGTTTATATTTAAAAGATAAAGGTACGATGCGTTATTTTAGCATTTTTTCTTCTTTACATCAAGAAAAAATTGATGTTAATGCAGTAAAGAAGAAAATCATTACTATACACTAGGATAAAAAAGAAAATTGCCGATAATCTTTTCTATTGAAATATATCTTTTTTTGACATATAATGTGAGGTATTATGAAGGAACAGGCTAAACTTGCTGTAGATAAGCAGAAATTGTTAAATGCTATTAAAATGGGTGCTCCAGTTTCGATAACATCCTATACGCTTCCGCGTGCAACAGAAGCGTTTATTATGGATGTTACTTCTGCTTTTTTGCAGTTATTGCATCGTGAAGACATAATTGATTGTATAACTTATTGCTTAAAAGAATTAACTACTAACGCAAAGAAAGCGAATACTAAACGTATTTATTTTACTGAAAAAGGTTTAAGCTTGATTAAACAATCAGAGTATGAAGAAGGAATGAAAACCTTCAAAGAAGACACATTAAACGATCAAGCTCATTATCTGCAATTACAGAAAGATGCACGTCTTTATGTTAAGGTTACCTTATATGCCTCTGAGAGTGTCATCAAAATAAAGGTGCAGAACAATTCTCAGATGACTCGAACAGAATTCAAACGTATGTTTGATAAAGTTGCAAGGGCAAAGCAATTCACTAGTTTAAATGATGCAATGTCCCAAATATTAGACAGCTCTGAAGGAGCAGGTTTGGGCATTGTAATTATGATTCTCATGTTAAAAAAGATTGGACTTGGTGTAGATGCTTTTGAATTTTCAAGTGAAAATGGAATTACTGAGAGTGTTATTACAATCCCTAGGAACACAAATTTCAAGAAAGATATTGAAGATCTCGCTGAGACGATTACAGACTATATTGATAAAGTCCCTCAGTTTCCAAAAAGAGTGTCTGAGATTCAGGAAGCTATGCGAGACCCTGATGTTAAAATATCAAAAATTGCAACATTAATAAGTGAAGATATTGGTTTTGCAGCTGATTTATTGAAGTGTGTAAACTCCGCAGCTTTTGGACTTTCTAAGAAATGTATGAATATAGCAGAAGCAGTAAAGCTTATGGGACTTAGGGGAGTTCAAAACATGGTATATTCGCTTACTAGTATGCAAATATTAGGAAGTACAGAAGAAGACCAGAAAAAGCTCTGGGATGATGCTTATAAGCTTGCTTTTTATTCTTTAAATGTTGCAAAGATGCAAAGTGATAGAGCAATTATAGAAGATTCTTATGTGTGTGGACTTTTGCATTATTTAGGAAAAATTGTATTTAGTTCTGTATATCCTGAGACAATGGTTAAGCTTACAGAACTTCAGGCAGAACGTAACATTCCTATTCAAGCAATGGACTACATTATGCAAGGAATGGGATATGCAACTATTGGGGCAAGCTTGGCAACGAAGTGGAATTTGCCAAAGCCTATAATTGATACAATAAAATATAAAAATAATTATAATGATGCTCCTGAAGAAACAAGAGACCTTGTGATGACGATTTGTTTTGCTGATTTTATGAAGTGCTTTTCTGAGGGAATTATTGAGTACTATCAGATACCAGAAGACCTTCTGAAAAAGTTTAAGATACAAAACGAAGCAGAATTGACCATACTTTGTAAAAAGTTAGAGGAGAATTTTACTAACGGGCTTAATTTGGAAGGATAGTTTTTCTATTCATATAAAAAAAAGCACCTAAAGCTAGTTTTAGGTGCTTTTTTTATAAAGTATTCTATTCCAAGAGCCTTGATTCTATAATTTGTCTATAATCAAAATTTTCAATTTGCAAATAGTACGAAGCTACATCTAAAAGAGATGCCATAGGAGCTAAACCAATAACTTCTGTTCCCACTACATTAACTCCATAACGCAATGCTTCCATTTTTACCATCTCATAAGCTTGATATAAAGATGTTTTTGTATAATCTGTCATGTTCATAGAAACTTGAACAATGTTTCTTTCTGTTAATTCAACTCCCATTGCTTTAACATAACGCAAACCACCACCGATATAGCGGACTTTCTTTGCAATTTTATCAGCAATATCTTTGTTGTTTGTGGCAAGATTCACATTAAAAGCAACTAGTGGCATACGGCAACCTACTGCAGTAACACCTGCGGTTGGATGTATTTCTGTGTTTCCAAAGTCTGGTTTCCATTCAGGCAATTTTATCTTCTCATTCATGCCTTCAAATTGACCTTTTCGTATGTTTGAAAGATTTTCACGTTCTGTGGAGCTAGCAGATTTTTCATATAAAAAAACAGGAATGTTGTATGTTTCAGCAATCTTTTTCCCAACAACTTTTGAAAGTTCTATACATTCCTCCATGTTAGAATTTTTAATTGGAATAAATGGAATAACATCCGTAGCCCCCATTCTTGGGTGAGCTCCTTCATGTTTTGTAAGATCAATTAGTTTTGTAGCAACACCTACGGCTTCAACTACAGAAGGAATGAGAGCTTCTGGTGTACCAATAACCGTCACAACAGAGCGATTATGGTCTTTGTCTGATTCATAGTCTAAAAGCTTTAAGTCTTGCTTTCCTCTAAAAACTTCAACAATGCTTTCCAATACCTTTGCGTCTCGCCCATTACTAAAATTGGGAACGCATTCAATAATTTTATTCATATAAACCTCAACCTTTCCTAACAAATTAATAACTTGTAAGAAATAACGTATCTATAATGCTATAGACTGTTGTATGTTAGCATAATTAACATTTTTTCACAATAAAAAACATTTAGATTGTATAGGTGTGTTCTATTGATGAATACTAGTTTTTTTGATTTGAGTTGTTGGTTTTGAATCTTTTTTGTGCGAACATTAAATTAGTGTCTATATAAACATGGTTAAGAAAGTTATCTCTAACCAATTTAAAAAAAAGATGTTATAATTATGAATACCAATACCTTGTGAAAAACTTTAAAACTAAGAGAGGTTTTTGTGATTAAAAGGTTAGTCAAAAAAATTATTATTGCAATATTTTTTATAGGTTTAGTATGTTCTTGCAAAAATCAAACTAAGCCTGAAGTGAAAATAAATGTAGATGTAAAAATAAATGTTTTAAATGCAAGAAATTCAACAAAAATTGTGGAAGGTTCTACTCTTTCTATCTATAAAGTAGGTGAGAACACCCCTTATCTTCCTCCTATTTTGCTTGAAGGAAGTACTGTTTTGGTTAATCTTGAAAGATTCAAGCGTTATGATTTTATCCTTTCTAGTACAGAAACACTAGCTTCGTCAGAAATTAAAAATTTCTATTTACGAGATGGAATGAATGAAATAAACATTGTTCAACTTGATAAGAAATTACCAGATAGGCCGGCAAAAGCTCCTAGTCTTACAAGAATATATGCAGAAATTCAAGGAAAAAACTTAGAACTAAAAGATGGCATATATTTAACTTTGCCTTTGAAGACAAAAATATACGTTCATGTATTTTCTTATGGAGGAGAGATTACAAAGCTTCTTCGTGGAGGGATGAGTGCAAAACTTGGCTTAGAGATATCTCCTTCTTCTATAACGCATAAAGATTCTCTTTTTTTGTCAGGAATTAATCCAAGTAATGTAAAAAACATTCAAAAAGAAGATGGATGGGAGAACATTTTTGAGTTTGAATTAAATACACATAATATGGGACTTAAAGAAAAAGTTGATTTTATTTTTCTTTTTTATGATGTTGCAGGTAATAGGTTAGAACACCATACAGAAATTCGCTTTAATAATATGAAAGAATATAAAAAATATCCAAAGCAAGATATCAAGATTAAGAATGTTTTATGCAACATAAAGACTACCTATTCTGATATCAATTTATACTCAATGTCAGACGAAAAGCAGAATATTTATTATTTTCCAAACTTCGAATTTGAAGTTGAAGGTAAATTTGTTGTGGAAATCTATGGTATTGAGCTTTTTAGAAGGAATAAAACAAAAAATGATGATTTTATAAAAGTTTCTGAAGTTTTATATGAAAAAGAAAGACTACCCCCTCATTTGATCGTTGATACTTACGGAGGTTTAAAACTTGAAGAAGAATATGAATATAAGATTAGAGCGTTAATCAAAAATCATTTTTATGTTGAATCGAAAATAATAAATGTTAGGCTCATTCTTCCATTTAATATTGAGCTTGTTAGCCCAATTAATAATTCAAAATTAGATTCTCTTTCTAAATTTACTTTTAAGATGAGTTCTCGTGAAGGCAATATTAAAAAACTTTTTTCAAAACAAAATGCAGATTACTTTTTGTTTGGACTTTTGATTCGCTCTTATAGAAATGAATTAGTATTTATGAATACTTTTAAGTATTGGTTAGATGATGCACACAAAGGTGATGAAAAGTTAGAAATTCAAACTACAAACGGTGAATATGATTCTTTAGCAAAGTTTAAAAAGGGAAATGTAAGTCTTGCAAATAAATCAATTTCAGATTTTGTTCAAATAAATGAAGAAACAGGAGAAATTACCATAAAAAAAGATAGTTTGTTGCATACAAACATAGTATCTATGTGGAATGCTTATGACAAATATACTCCTTATTATTGGGATATTTGTATATATCAGCCTAAATACACGAAAAATCCTACTGCTACTTGTTGTTTTGGTAAAGATATACAAAATGAAGATGTCAGCATAATGCTTAGTTCAAATGTTAATCCATATATTCCAACAGCATATTCTTCCAATGGGGCATTTAGTTTTCATTTAGACAATGGAGATGGAAGTACAGGCATTATAACTACCTCATACATAGTAAAGGCTCCTGATGATTTTTCTTTTGACTTTCTTCAAAGCTTAAATGCAAGAGTTGTTGATAAAATGAAAGTTGATGAGCAAAAAAATGAAACATATTATAAGATTGAAACATCTGGAGAAAAAGATATTTTACATTCTCTTTTAGCAAGAAATGGAATACTTAGTGCAGAACATGATGTAGCTATAAGCCTTATTGAAGGTATGGAAGAAAACAACTTATTTCCTTTTAGCAATGAGAAAGATGTTAAGTATTACTCTAGCGATATGAATGATCCTCTTCTAAAATCTTCTTGCTATTCACTTTACATAACAAAAGCATATCGAGCTTATAAGGAATTTGATTTTGGTGATAATGAGGTTATTGCTGGTATTATGGATACAGGAATAAATGAAAATCATGAAGATTTTTCTATAAGTCCACACGAAAGTATAATTAAAAAAATGGTTGGGAATGAAGATATAGAAGACTATAAGGGGCATGGAACACATTGTGCAGGAATTATAGCAGGAGTTGGAAACAATGCAAAAGGAATTGCAGGGGTTGCATGGAAAAAGACTCATCTAATTCCATTAAAAATGTCAGATAATTTTAATACATATAGAAGTATTTTAGAATTTGTGGACTATGTAAAAGAAAAAAGAAAAAATTATGAATTAGAACAAAAAACAGTGCCATTTAATATGTCTTTTGGTAGTAGAATTCCTACAGCCTTATCATTGGAGGTAATTTTTAAGGCACTTTCTGAAGGGGTGCAACCAGTAGTAGCTATGGGAAACTCTGGTTCGCATTTTGTAAACTATCCTGCAGCTTATCCAGGGGTTATTGCCGTGGGTTCTTCTAATGAAAAAGATGAGGTATCTGCTTTTAGTGATAGAGGGAATCATATTTCACTCGTAGCACCGGGGGAAAACATAATGAGCTTAGGAGCAAAATATAGACAACATTATTATTCTAATCATGGGACTTCTATGGCTGCCCCATTTGTGACAGGTGCAATTGCTTATTTAATGACATTTAATAATGACCTTACGCCATCACAAGTTAAAACTATTTTAGAAGCTTCTGCTGACAAAATAGAAGGGGAAGAAGAGTTTAATACAAAAAGAGGATATGGTCGAATTAATGTTTATGAAGCTAGAAAACTACTGGAAACTAATAACATACCAGCCGATAAATTTTTCCTAGGAAGATTAGAAGTTTCAGTCTCACCTTATAGAGCAGGGCATATAGTCTCAATTTATGATAGTAAAAATATTCTAGTAGCTTTGGGAGTAACTCGAAGTGATGGAAAAGTTGAATTTAGAGGGTTATTACCTGCTTCATATACTATTAAGGTCAAAGCAATAGGTAACAAGATTTATAGTGGAAATGTGAAAATTCCAAATGATTCTAATAGTGATATTACTGAAAATTTTTAAGCTATGGATAAAGATTTTGCTAATAAAATAAGACACATTAAATTTTCTTCTAGGCTTCTTTCGTACAAAATGACCACTGGTGTTTTTCGCTCTCGTTTTTTAGGTAATGGTTTAGATTTCGATTCTATTAGAAAATACACACAAGAAGATGATGCAAAAAATATAGACTGGAATGTTACTGCAAGAACAGGAACTCCTTTTGTCAAAACATATAAGGCAGATTGCAACTTAAATCTATTTCTTTGTGTTGATTATTCTCTTTCTATGAATCTTTCGTACAATGGAAAAATGTTAAAAGATGTTGCACAGACTATTGTTTTATCTCTTTCTCTTGCTGCATTATATTCTTTCATTCCAATAGGAGGAATATATTTTAATGCTGACTTTTTTAAGATTTTCAAACCTTCAAGCAATAAAAATAATATTTTTAAAATGCTAGAAGATACTCATCAATTTATGGAAGGCAAAAAAAAGGGAACGCCATTGGTTCAAGCAATAAAACATACTTCTGCTTTGCTTAAAACTCACTCAATAGTTTTTATTATTTCAGATTTTAATGTGTCTGGTTATGAGGATGTTATTGCAAGGTTAACAGCAAAACATGATGTAGTGTGCATAAAAGTAATAAATGAGACTAGCTTTTCACTTCCAAAGGTAGGCACTATTATATGCAAAGATTATGAAAGTAATTTTGATATGTTAATTCCAACATCTTCAAAAAATTACATGAAAAATAGAAGGGAGCAGGCTATTCAAAAAATTGAATATTGGAAAAAACAATGTTTAAAAGATAAAGCACATCCGCTTCTTATAAATGCTACTGATGATGTGATAAAAGTATTGTGTAATTTTTTTGTTTCCTACAATAATAATATAAGGAAGTAATAGAAACGTGGAATATTTTTTAGAGCCTAATGAGTTTTTTGTAGGTGATCCTGTACAGTTCTATTTCTGCCTACCAGAAGGTTTTACATACAAAGAATTCTCCATTGACAAAATAAGACAAAACACATCGATGACAATCAATGATGTTTCAATCATTAAAATACATAATAAAAGTTATATCAAGCTTGATTTTGTTGCATGGGAAACAGGCAAAATTAACTTTCCTTCATTAAAAGATATAGGGATTAATTTTGAATTTCCTTCTATATATGTTTCTTCTATTTTGGAACTAGACAAAAATATATCCTTACAAGAAGCTCGTCCTCCTTTATTACTACATGGAACTACATATTTAATTTATAGCTATGTCTTTAGTTTTTTTATTCTATGCTTTTTACTTGCAAGTTTTGTAATTTGGATAAGAAAAAAACGAAAATCAATTATAAAAACACTTTCACAAAAGTATGCGATCTTTATCTTTTATTTTACACTAAAAAATTTGAAAGGAAAATTAAAACATAGGGTGAATGTTTTTTCTTTAGAAGAAAGAAATATATGGGTAAAAAAATATGAAGTTGCATTTCGTCTATTTTTATCCTCTATGTACAAAACTAAAGAGAATTGGGTTTCATTTACATATAGTGAAATTGTGGAAGCAATAAACGATCCTAATAAAGAGATTTTAAGTTTGATTAAATCTATTTTTGAAAATTTAAGTTTTATACGTTTTGCAAACATTAGTGATGAAGCAATCCCAAAAAAAATTATTGATTATTCTTTTAAATTGATAAGCCTATATAGATGAATATAAATATAGGCTATCTAAAGAAACAAAACCTTTGTTGATCTTTTTAAGATATTTAGTAAGTTTAAATACGTATAAAAGAATTGTAAGATAAATCTCTAAAAATTGAACTGAAAAGCTCAGAAGAGAAAAACTTGAAAAGAAAAACTCGTGGGGATATTATTAGAGGGGGTTATAACTTGAGTGAAATTATTTTTGGATATTAGTTTAATTTTTTTTCAGAATTGATTGTCTTAGCTAAGATATTGATAATAATCTATGTTTGCTTATCACTTAAAATATTAATGGTTTAAAACAAAAATGGCTTTTAAAGTTTGAAAAACCTCAAAAGCCATAAAAATTTTACCGACTAAAAGTTGGCAATTACTTTTTATACTTTACTGTTATTTTGAGTCCTTTTTCAACATGTTCATCTGAAACTTTAACAGTAAAAAATCTTCCTGTTGCATCTGGTACTACAACATCATTTATTTTCCATGATTCAACTTTATAGCTTGCTTTAGGTGATGCTACTGCTGTGAGGCTTTCTCCAACTTTAACTTTTGTTTTATTTGATAAAGGATTACTATCCTTAAACACAGCTATGCTACCATGTTGAGTACTATCATCCCCTTCAACTTCCCAAGTTACAGTAACATCTGTACCTTTTGGAGCTTGCTGTTCTTTTTCCAAAGTTACAGTAATTTTGGTAATTTCTTTAACAGTCAATGTTGCTCCCATTTTGCCATCTTTTTCTACTAAATGGTTAGAACCTGCCCAACTTACTACTTTGAAATTATCCTTTAAATTCGCTAATGCAAAAGTAACTATTGCATTTTCAGAAACAGAAGTGCCTGAAGTTATAGGATTGCCTGCAACTGTTGCTGTAATTTCTGCAGCATCAGATGGTGTTACCACAAAATTAACTGCAAATGTTTTGCCTTGATTTGTTCCTTTCAAAGCTACTAATGTTATTTTACCTGCTTTATACTCCTTAGTTGCTTTTGTATAAAGAGTAAAATTTGTCCCTTTAACTGTTGGTTGAACTGGTGTAGGATCTATTTTATCCAATGCCAAATCAATTTCAGCACCTTGACCTTTTACCTTACCCTTAATATTTTTCACCTCATTTGCTGTAAAGCTATCTACTCCATTAGGAAGAGATATTGTTTTTGTAGTAGAAACATCAAATACCTGATCTTTAATGGTAACCTTAGTAATTACTACACTCTCTGTTTTGTCTTCAGAAGAGTTATTAGGATTACCGCAAGATGATACAGCAAATAACAGAACCGCCATTCCCAATAATAAAAAACTCTTAAATAATTTTCCTTGTTTCATATAAAGAAACCTCCATAAGCCAACAATCCATAATTTTTAAAACCATGGATAATTGTTAAATTAGTTTTTCAGTGTTCAACATCTCTACATTAAGAACACTGATGTCACTTAGACAAAGATAATCTATGAATAGTTACATAGTTTTTAAAAATTTGATTATTCTCGGTAAAAATAAAAGTCATTTGTAAAGAAATAGTAATTAATTGTGAGGTACAACACTACTATTTCGAGTGAGTGAATTAAACTTTGCTGAATAATACTACTATCTATGATATAAAAATACTGATTGAATAGTATATTAAGTATCTATTATTAATGTTTACCATATTCAATGGAAAAATGATATATCTTCTTTCTAGAATGCTTTAAATAAAAAAAAGCTCAAAGTGAACACTCACTTCGAGCTTTTTTCTAAGATGTAAACACTTACACTTTTTTAGATAAAAGACCGCGTCTAAGACATCTAGCACAGATACGAACACTAAAAGTACTACCACCAATCTCTGTCTTCATCCTTATGAGATTTGGCTTCCATACTCTTCTTTTATGGTTCATAGACTTGCTTACACTATTACCAGACACAGTACCTTTTCCACATATTTCACAAATCCTAGCCATAGTCTTATCCTCCATAAAGGTGTATAAAAAAAATAAACTCCCCCGCGCGGATTCGAACCACGGACCCAGTGGTTAACAGCCACTTGCTCTGCCTACTGAGCTACAGGGGAATATGTTCAAAAATAGAACGCTTGAGAGTTTATATAAAATACTGAACAATGTCAATACAATAATTCAATAATTTAGATTTTTTCTGTTAAAACTTGTTCCACTAACACATCATACCTGCCACATGGAATAGAGGGCAATATTTGAAAAGAAAAACACACTCCTACTAATGATATAAAAGCTTTATCAGAAAGAGAAAAAAGAGAAGCAAAGAAGCGATCGTAAAAACCACCTCCATGGCCTAACCTTTCTCCTTTGTTAGAAAAAGCTCTTGCAGGAACAATTACAAGTAAAGGTAAAAGTTTGGCAAGATTTTTGCTTTCATTTGGAAACAATATTGGAGCTTCATCACTTGGCTCTAAAATGTCATAACTTCCTTTTTTAAGAGGTATAATCTCATCTTCTTGGAGTCTTACCTCTCTAAAAATTAGATTTTTTCCATCAACTACAGGAAGAGCAAGTGTTTTACCGTCTTTAATGATTCTTTTAAGTAAATTATTTGTTGGGAACTCATCATTCATGGCAACATAAGCAAAAACTGTTTTAGCTTCTTTATATGAATGCATTTGGTTTAAAAAGCTACAACAATATTTTTCGTCTTCTTGCAATACATGAGCATTTTGCATAATAGCTTTGCCTTGTGATGAACTAATTATAGCTTTTATATCAGCTCTCAATTTTGTTTTTTCTTCTTTTATGCTTACCACACTATGCCCCCACATATAAACGTCATTTTTTGTTATTTTATCTTAGAAATAAGCACACACCTCTAAAATCATTAGTCTTTAGAGGTGTTATCGCTTGCTATTTATATCTTTTTACCTTTTTAGTAGTGGTCATTTCTAATGGTTCTTTTAAAAAAGTAGTTTTTGTAATTTTTTGATACGTGAGCAATTTTTTATTAACAGTTCTAATTATGTTTGTAATTTCTTTTTGTACTATTTCATCGTCTTCTACTTTACCTCTTGTAAGACTTAGCGACTTATAAAGCTCTTCACTAGGGTAGACAAGCACTTCAACAGACTCATCTAAATCATCTTTGTTTGCATGGTATCCTTGTGCAGTGATTTGATCAATTTGGTTGTAATACATTTGGAACATATTTTCAATTTCTTCAGGAAAGACATTTTTTCCACCTGATGTAACAATCATGTTTTTTGCACGTCCACAAAGATATAAATATTTTTCATTATCTAAATACCCTAAATCTCCTGTTTTTAAGTAACCATCTTCAGTTATAACTTCACTTGTTGCCTCAGACATTAAGTAATAACCTTTCATAACCATAGGTCCTCTAACATATATTTCACCTATTCCATTTTCATCAGGATTTACAATTTTCATATCCATGTGGGGATAAAAATATTTCCCAACACTTTCAATTTTGAAGTGTTCTTTTGGATTTAACGCAATAATTGGGGATGTCTCTGTAAGTCCATAACCTTGTACAAAGTCAATTCCAAATTCATTAAAAGCTTTAAACACAGAAGGTGATAAAGGCCCTCCACCAGATATAGCTATTCTAATGGAAGCAAGACTTGCCTTATCTAAGATTGACTTAAATATTTTCTTTCCGATATTCACACCAAAAAGTTTTTTTATAAAGTATGAGATACCCATCAAAAATCTTATTATATAGAAGATAATAACACTTTTTGACCTTATACCTTTAAAAATGCCTGCAAGGAGCTTATTAAACAAAAGAGGCACACCAAGCAACATTGTAATTTTACCTTCTTTTAATTCGTGCATCATTTTTGAAACTGATAGTGTTTTTCCAAAGACAACTTCTGCACCACAAGACAAGGCTTCAATAAAGACTGCAAGCATTGTATATGAATGGTGAAGAGGCAAGAGTGCATAAAAAACATCAGTTGGATAAAGCGTTAAATGTGTTTGTGCTATATAACAGTCAGAAACTAAGTTTTTGTGTGTTAACATAACACCTTTTGGATTACCTGTTGTTCCTGATGTGAATAATATTGCCGCAACTTCAGTCTCAAAAATTTTTGGAAAAGTATGTTCTGCATTGTTTTTTAGATTGTAGACATACCTTTTGCTTTCTTGATAGTGCAAAGCATAAACTTTACCAAACTCTGCATTTTCCATTTCAACAAAGTGAGAATATTTCTCTTCATCACAAAACAGCAAGACTGGGCGAGCTGTTCTTAATAATGTTTCAGTCTCTTCAACGCGAAGACCTGCATCAATAGGGATAATCACAGCTCCTGCAAAAAGTGTTGCGAAATAAACTACAGCCCATTCGGGTGAGTTTTTACCTGTAACTGCAACATGGTCATCTTTTTTAACTCCATTTTCAATCATCCAAAAAGCTAGAGTTTTTATTTTTTCTAGTGCTTCAGAATATGCTAATGTGATTCTATTTGGTTCAAAAACTGTAAGACAATTTCTATTAGGATATCTTGTAGCAGAGATTGATAGCATTTCAGGTAGAGTTGGCCACTCGCCATCGAATTTCTTTCCTCTAAATTCATCGAGAAAATCCCAAGGTAAAGTGTCTTTTTTCATAAAACAGACCTCCAAAACAATCAAGACAAGTCAAAGTTGACCTATCTTTAGTAAAGATTTTTTTATTATACAGAAAACACTTAAAAATGTAAGATAAGATTAGGTCTGTTCTTACAAGCAGTTTGTTGAGATTGTTATAAATTGATTAAAGATAGTAGTTTTGTGAAAAGAAAAAAGACACAACTATCCAAGTTAGTTTTTTGCTTTATTTTTACAACAGTAAAGAAATTACATGCAAAACTGTACAAAGACTAATGCTTCTCTCAATAAAAAAAGGGCTTGCAATTCCTGCAAGCCCTTTCCTATCAGCGATATACTTCTACTTACACGCCCATCTTATTAATCACTGTGTCCAGCATTTCATTGACAACAGCAATAAAGCGAGTAGAAGCGTTATAACCATGCTGGAACTTAACGATGTCCGAAAGTTCTTCGTCAATGTTGACTCCCGAAACACTGTCTCTCATATCAGTCAATTCTTTGACAATCGCCTCTTGCACATCCAAAGCAATCTCAGCCTGCTCACCTTTAAGCCCGATATTGACCACAGACTGAGCAAAAGCCTCGTCAAAAGTGCGATATCCTGCCACCATAACAGACTGCGTCCTTATGCCTGCAATTGCAACAGCAGCTCTGTTATCAGCTGGATGTGGCAAGCCTGTTCTTCCTGCATAGCCCGTTGCAATGTTCTGCACATCACTTAAAATAACAGGGTTCACTTCCATCCATGCAGAAGGGTGAGCTATAGGAGCTACATCATAGTTCTTTGCTCTCAAACCCTCCACAGCATTCGCCACATCCCACTTATAAGCATTTTCTTCGCCGGAACCGTTAAGAAGTCCTGCATAGCTCGTCAAGAACGAGCTACTGTCCGCAACATGCCTAATCACGAAATCAGGATTATCCATATTCTGACTGGTTGAAGCCTTGAGGTTCAAACGTCCCTCATTATCCAAAGAAGCCTTAACCTCTGCCCCCGACGCATTGATACGCTCAATTATATCAGCCACTCTGTCGGTTGGATTATACGCAATCTCAACATTACCCTCAGCCCCCGACAAAGTCATCACACCTTTCAAACCTACCTGTTGCCTTGCGTCCAGCTTATTGTTGCCCGTAATCTTGAAGATATAAGAATGATCATAAACGCCATCGCCCGAAGCGTCATAATTACCCAAAGTGTTATCAATAAAAAACTCTTCCGTAAAGAAGTTAATACCTGTCTTTCCGTTGGGGCTTGTTGCCACCTTATGCACATCATTTACAAGGTTTAAGAAGTTGACAGCGATTGTGTCCAACGCTCTAATCTCATCTCGCACGTCCCCATCAAGTAAGCCAATCAAAGCTGCAAGCCTACCCGAAGAAAAATGAGCACCATTGCCCGAGTCCTGCCACACAACATCCGAATACCCTTCTCTGTTTGGAGAAGACTTAACATCAAAAGCCCTCCATTCGCCACCTTGTACAATCTCTAAGCCTGCCGTGTGAATCACATAAGACTCATCACTATCTCGCTTATCCACACTTATATCAATCAACGAAGCCAACTTCTCCGTATAAACATCCCTTGTGTCCTGCAAATCATTAGGAGAATCCCCCATCGCCTTCACTTTGGTAATTTCTTGATTGAGCAAAGCAATCTTTCGGCTCAAATCATTCACTTCTTTCACTGTTGCCACAATATCACTTTCAAGCATATCTTTTATGTCTTTCAAGCCCTTATACTGAAGGTGCATTGTGTCCGTCAAAGTCTCGGCTCTAGTCTTAACCACTTGCCTTGCCGCTGTTGACTCAGGATATAACGAAAGCTCCTGCCAAGCGTCCCAAAACTCATCAAAGCGAGCCCTAAGCGACGTTTCTTCCGGCTCGTTATAAAGGCTTTCCAAACCTGCTATATACTTATCCCTTGTTTCCCAAAAGGCCTTATCATCCACAGCCCCGATAATCCTGCCGTCCAATATTTCGTCCCTAAGCCTGACAATAGAGCTAATTGCCACGCCTTGACCGATTTGACCAGGACGCTCCTCGCGAGAAAGGTCTGGGCGATAAAGAGGATGAAAGGAGTCAAGATTGACCCTCTGCCTTGTGAATCCCTTAGTTGAAGAATTCGATATGTTATGACCTGCTGTTTGAACAGCCTGTGTATGAGCCTGCAAACTCCTTTTTCCAAGCTCAATTGAAGCAAATGTTGACATGCTTATCTCCTTATCTTTGCACTTAACTATAATATTTGATCTAACACCAAACCGCCTGATGAACCGCTTGAGCGTTTTCTCGACCCGTTGAACGAATATGAACTGCCCGCAGTCGCTTCCTGCAAGCTATCCACAACACCTCTTGCAAGATTTTGTGCGTGCATAACGTAACTGTTAAACGCTTCATTCTCATACTTTGAAAGCGTGAGCTTTCTTTTCAAGGTGGCACAGAGCGAGTTCAGCTTTTCCTTATCGCTATTTTGTTCCGCACATTGCACCAAAGAAAAGACACTGTCTTGCCCGTAGGAGGCAACAAAGTCGTCAAGTTTCTTATCCAAATGCGAAAACTCTGCAACAAGCCCGTTAATCTGAAGAAGCCCGCCTTTCATCTCGTCCCAATCTCTTTCCATGACCCTGTCGTGCAAAGCCTTCTGCACATCATAAATCCTTGAAATCACAGTTATTTGAGCCTCTAAAAGCCCCATTATTTCTTGACTAGTTTCTGTTTTCACATTCATATTAACTCCAAAGCACGCACCTTAAAGGAGCCACTGATTAATTCGAAAGCGAATTAATCAGTGGCATCCTATGAATCCTTAACCTTTCGATAAGTTGCCATCCAAGCGTAACTTATGGCAACTTGAGAAAGTGAGAGGAACGCTGATTAAATGCTCTCCTAGCTTTAATCAGCGTTTCCTAAAGGCACTTTAAGACAATTCATTTTAGTTTATCGGAGTTATGGGGGAAATAGTTAATGGAAAGATTGAAGGGGAGGGGCAATCCAAATTCCTATTTGAGAATTTGCCTCAGGGCAAATTCTCAGCAAAACGTCGGCAACGCCGACTTTTGAAGCCCCTTATGAACCCTTTATTTTACTTGTCAATAAATTGCCGGGTTGAAAGCGTTCTTGCAAGGGAAAGGGACAAACTTTGGTCAGAGCAAAGTTTTTCCCTTTCCCTTACGAACCCTTACCCTTTTCAAACGCTGCTCGGGGGCAAGCCCCCGAGACCCCCAAATTGCTTTGCAATCTTTAATGCTACATATATAGCAAGATGGTTGCGGGGTTCTTAGGGGCACAAGCCCCTAAGCGACGTGAAAAGGATAGGTTGGGGCGTGGGGAAGGAAAGGAAAAACTGCTTCGGACAGTTGTGCCTTTCCTTCCCCACAAAAGCACTTACAACCTTGCAATTTATCGCAAGGTTAAACCCTGCCGTCCGCTAGGACAACCCCTGCCCACTTATTCAATCATCAATCTTATATTATCAACTACAGAATCAATTTCTTCAGTTGTAGCTTTCTCTATAAAACTACAATTTCTTTGTCTCCAGTCAAGATTCTTTATTTGATCACTTAATATACATCCATTTATCGAGTGATTATTCAATACAATCTCAAAAGGATAACCTTTTATATGGCTGGTGATAGGGCAAAATAAAGCAAGCCCAATCTTTTGATTATATATTTTATGAGAGACACAAATTGCAGGGCGACAGCCTTTCTGCTCATGTCCAATCTGCGGGTCGAAATTAAGCCAGACCAAATCTCCTTTTTCGGGAACATAGTTTGCTACCATTCTTCTTTACCTACTGCACAACCTGTAGAAAACTCTGAATGTATATTCTCTTCATTCACTAATGCCAACATATCATCAAGAGATTTCTTTTTTGGAAGAATAACAACCTTTGCTTTTTCTATAATTATCTCAACTTTGCTACCATTTTTGATATCATATTCCTTAGCCCAATGTGCAGGAATTCTAAAGCCTAAACCATTGCCCCATTCTTGAACTGTAGCCTTCATAGAACACCCCCTAAAATTGATATATACAATGTACAAGTTTTTCTGTCAATTCCTAGAAGAAGTCTAGCTTCTATAATGGTCTACCTCCGAGCAAGCGGGACAGGCTCACTCGTTCGGAATAGGGTGTCCCTCTCGTTCGGAATAAGGTGTCTCTTCCGCTCGGAATAAGACCCTCATTCTGACTAACGCTAGATTTTCGCTTCGCACGGGTAGTTGTAAGTAATCTCCCGTACCTCTTTTAGAGGTTTAGGACTGCTTGTGTACTTCGTTTTGACCATTACTGTGATGGGGCCTACAGGAAGGTTTGAAGGCACACGGGCGATGATTTGGCTGGGTTTGTTGATTGAGAGGCGACGGGTGGTTTTCATTGCCGAGCCGTCTTCTCGCACGAAGTAGACGCCTTGCTGGTTGTCTTTCTCATCGATTTTGAGCTTGTCGCCTTCGATGATGATGTCGTCTCCTATTGTGATTGTGCCGTCTTTTAAGCCTGTTGCAGTGTCTGTTATGCTGGTTATGCGGGCACTCGCCTCTTTTGCTCCCAGCACTTTCACACTGATTGCGTCGAGCACGTCGCGAAGGTCGGCAGTCGGCACGATATCCACAGTGCGTTTGTGGATTTTCTCGTCGTACTCGGCTCCTTCGGTCTCCCACACGCCTGAGACACGTGGCGTAATCTGCACAACGCCGTCCATCACGGATAAGCCTTCTTCGAGTAGCTGGGTTACGACTTTGTCCCGCATTGTGAGGATGTTCATTATTGTCTCCGGGCGGAACTCCGTTCGCTCTTTGACGATGATGTCCGCGATGTCTTTGTTACGCTGGGTTTCAGCGTGTTGATAAACGTCCGCAATGCAGTCGCGGTCGTTGTCTTTGGTGAGTGTGTTTGGGCGTAAGTGTACTTCCCAAACGGATTTCTTTTTAGTTGGCATATTTTCTTCCTAGTATTTAATGGGTAATGTTTAATGTGTAATGTGTAATGGGTAATGGGTAATGTGTAATGGGTAATGTGTAATGGGTAATTATGAGCTCGTTATCCATTACCAATTCTCTTAAATGTCTTCCCAGTTTCCGCTTGCATTGTACTTCTGTAGCTTCCAGTTCCTCTTCTTTGCACCGTCGAAGGCGTCTTTCAGTTTAGGCGGATTGGTGAAGTCTTTGTGGTTGCCTTCGGTGACGATTGTATACTCAGTGTAAAGCCCCGCCTCTGCCTTATCGTCTGCCTCACGAACTGGCAATGCGTTTAATAACTCCGTCATTGCTTTGGCGTTAAGCTGGTTGCTGAAGCAGGAAAGCTTTTGCAAAGCGGTTAAGCCTTGCACGTTCAGCTCGGTAAGCTGATCTCCGGCGCAGTAAAGCTCTTGCAAAGCAGTTAACCCCTGCACGTTCAGCTCGGTGAGCTGATTTCCGGAGCAGGAAAGCAGTCGCAAAAAGGCACAGCCTTGCACGTTGAACTCAGTGAGCTGATTCCATGAGCAGTCCAGTTCTTGCAACGCAGTTAAGCCTTGCACGTTAAGCTCAGTGAGCTGATTTTCGGAGCAGTCAAGTTCGATGATTTTGCCTTTGAGGACTACCCTTGTGCCTGTTGCATTCAGTGTTGTTTTCACATCGCTTGCAAGTATTGTCTCGTCGCAACCTTCCACCGTTATGACAGAGCCGTCCTCCGTCTTAGCCTTGACCTTGATGGCAAGCTTGTTGGGACTCAATATGAGTACAGCACCGCCTTTGACAAAGGGAGCTCCCTGCTTTCCGCCTTCTCCGCCTGTGCCTGAGTTTCCCCCGCCTGTCTGCTTGAAAGAAACGAAGAAGATTGTGGCTACCATGAGCACCACGGCTCCCAACTTTTTGAAGGCACTTAGTGCCTTGCCTTTTGAATTACTTTTTTTCATAGTAATCCTCCTTCATAAAGATATGAGCTAAAATAAAAAAGCGTACCTGAAATGGAAAACCCTTTCGGTACGCTTGTTATGAGAGAAGAAAGTTGTGTTGTTTTGTGAGAAAGTATACTTTCAGCAATTCTTCTATTCATCATCACTAGGTAATATATTAGATTTTTGTGTAGTGTTCAACAGTTTTGAGATTTTGGAATGGTTAATTATGGGCTCATCGCCCCTAAGACCCCAATTTTCAAATTGATATAAATTGCCATTTATGAAGGCGTTATTTGTAAGGGGGAGGAAAACCCCTTGATCAGAGCAAGTGGTTTTCCTCTCCCCTTACGATCCCCCACCTTTCCTCAACGCTGCCAAAGGGGACACCCCTTTGGAAACCCCGTCGGGGGGTTCTTAGGGGCGGAAGCCCCTAAGCGACGTGAAGAGGTGGGGAGAGGTCTTAGGAGAGGGGCGGGGAAACTGCTTCGGACAGTGTCCCTGCCCCTCTCCTAAAAAGCACTTTCAACCTTGCAATTTATAGCAAGGTTAACCCCAGCACCCGCTAGGACACCCTCAATTATAGCTCATTCAGCTAGAAGTCCTAGTCTATAGTTCCGCATTTCATGCAGTAAACTTCCATTCCGTCTCCTAGTCCATATTTTTTACTTATTAGGTCTAGCGTCTTCCACATAAGTCCACCTTTTTTAATCTTGAAGGGAAGTTTAAAACGCTCTGGGTGATGGCCTACTGAGACAATTCGACATACCTTAAAGTTATATTTTTCTAGTACTTTTATTACTTTGCTAGAGTCCCATATCGAATAATGGTCTATAGGGCTTTTTTGGGCAAATTCGTATATTGATTGTTTTCCTGTGATGCCTGAAAGGTTTGGGGTGGAGAAAGCAAAAATACCGCCGGGTATGAGTAGGGAAGCTACTTTTTGTAATACAGCATCTAAATCTTGGAAATGTTCAATAACATACCACATAGTAACTGCCATGAAAGACTCATTTTTTATATGAAAGACTTTCTTTTCATAACCAGAACCTGTCAATTGCTTTTTGTATGTATATTCAAAGGAGTCAGGCATTGCAGGGAAGGCTGAAACGAAGGCTGGGGTATGTAGTGTGTTATTTACGTATTCTACAGCTTCACGGCAAATGTCAGTACCGATTGGTTGCCATAGGCTTAGTTTGGATGCTTCCAAAAAGGGGCCGTAAGCACAACCTATGTCTAGCAATTTCTTTTCGGTTTTGAATATGTTTACTTCTTTAGTTTGAAAAATCTCGTCATATATGGCGTTTATATGTTTCATGCGTTCTAAGCCTAGTTTTTTTATGTTTTCAAAGTCTTCTAGGTATGTTTTTCCGTATTGTGCTTTATATTCATCAAAAAAATAGCTTGCACTGTAATCACTTTGTTTATTCACGATGAAAGAAAGATAGTATATGTTGCACTTTTCACAGTATGAAACTGTTTTGTCAGGAACTCTAACAACTACATTGTTAGAGAAGTCTTTGTCGCATATTGGGCAATTACATTTTTTAGCTGCAAAAAGATGTTTTATAAAATCTGGTAGACTTTTTTCTTTTGATAAGGGGTTTACTATTTTAGGAACTTTAAGTCCATAGAAAAAAGCTTTCTTTAAGTCTTCTTTTGTGGGTTCTGGATTTTCTATAGTTGTAAAGCCTGCTTGTTTTCCAAGTTTATAATGATATGGGGTAGGGGATAAAAGCAAGACAAAACAACCTGCGACTAATGCTTCAAAGGCTGTAAAGCCATAGTGAGTGACAACGACATCCCATTCATGTAGTCTTTCTCTCAAATTTTCTATGACAGAATATGTTTGAATGTTTTGAGAGCATTTTGTGATGTCTTCAAAAGATAAATTAGGAGCAACCACAGAAACATTAAAGCCAATTCTATCTAAGTGTTTTGCTACAGGCATAGCCATGTTTGAGGCGTTTTCTCCTCCACAGACTACAAGAACCTTTGTTTTTGAAGGAATAATTTTGTTGGCTTTTTTATCTATCTTTCTGTTTAGGGGAAGTGGAATAAAAGTAACATCTTCGATGTTTGCAAAATATTTTAGGCTTTCTTTTTTGTTTTCGACTTTTAGAGATGGAAGGATATCGAGTAGGAAGTCTGCATATTCTCTAGCACCTCCTTCATCTATAGCAACTACAGGAGCTATTGATTTTAGGTTTAGCATTTCGTCTTGGCTAGTTCTGAAGTTATCCAGAATAATGAGTGAAGTATCCTTAGGAAAAGTATCAACAATCATTTCATCAGGTAATTCTTCTAAAATATTGTGTGCCACTTCTTTAATTTGTTCTTTATTTTTGATGTAAATTGCACAGCGAATGTCTTTTAATATTTGATGTATAATGCCAACTACACGTCTTAAGTGTCCTGTTCCTTCTCCAATTTTGACTGATGGGTAAAATACCAGTAATTTTGTTGCGTATTCATAAGCTTGTTTAATAGTTGAAAGGTTGAATTGTTTAGTGGAAGCTTTTAGATTTAGCCACTTAATCATATTTAGCGTGCGCTCGTAATCTTCTTTTGTGTCTACTGTGGTTCTTAGTTCTGGAGCATACCAAAGATGAGGAGCAGGCTCTCTTATGCACTTAAACTTGTCTCCATGACAATATAATGAGGGGCCTACGTGTTCTCTATCGTAAGGTTCTTGGGTTAATTTTTCTGCCTCTAAAAGACTTTTTGCATTTAAAAGCTCTACACCACTACCTACGGGAAGTCCTGTGAATGTAAAATAATCTGGTTCTGAAAGCTCAAAGTAGCGACTAATAGAAGCATTTGCAGCATCAACAAAGATGAAAGGATTGTCTGCTGTGACTCTAACTATAACTTTGATAGGATTTTCAGCACTAGTTTCATTTATAACTTTACAAAATCTAGAAAGCACATCTTCTTCATCACCTTCGATACACTCAAAATCTTCAAAAATCGAAAGAGGCTTTAGAGTTTCATAGGAAGAGAAATCACAAGCTAGTATATAACGTTCTGCTTCTATGTTTTTGACAACACGCATAACGTGGCGTGCCATTGGAATCGCATTCAATGGTAGAAGAGCCTTGCCCGGCAAGCGTTTTGAACCTAACCTGCATTGGACTACTACAGCAACACCTTTTTTTATTTTTGACATTATATTTCTCTCCAATTCTTAATTAATTCATATGGAGGAGTTACAAATCTCTTTTGATTTTTCTTTACCCAGTCATAGCCTACCTTAAAATAGTTGTATGCCATAAATGGATTAAAGCCCATGCCCTTCATATAAGAAAAAAATACATCAAATTTCATATAAGCCTTCCCGTTCGCAACTGTAGGACGTAAGTTTTTTATATAAAATCTGGTGTATGAATCGTCATGCGAGGTATCTTCTATTGGAATATTACTTAAGTATTTCACTTTGAAATGTGTGTTTATTGCAATTTCTTCTCCCCATAAGAATGTACGAAAACCAAAATCAAGGTTTTGCCAATATGAATTTGTTAATGTGTAATCAAATCCACCAAAATCTATAAACTTTTTGCAATTGTATATTCCTGTAAAATCAAAAGGGTATATAGAGCGTGTATTATTTTGAATAATTGGAATGGCTTCAGTGGAAAAATGACCATTTTTCAAAATAGGTAACATTTGAACACTAACCATATCATTTGTTTTTGTTATAGCAACAGGACTCAAGCACATTTTGTTCATTTTTTTTGCTTCTTCAATTGCTTTAGAAAGATGATTGCTATCTAAGATAGATTGATCGTTCCATAAAACAATTGCATAATCAGTTTTTAGCTCTGATATTGCAATGTTTATGCTATCTCCTATGGTTAGAGCATCTGGTGGTAGCAATAGGAATTTCACAAAAGGGTATTCATTAATCATGTTTTCTAAGTCTATATATTTGTTGGGAAGTTCCACAGAAATTATTGATGTGCAACCGATATCTAATAAACTCTTTATAATAGAGGAAAAGTTGTACCAGCCACCGCGACTCATCACTATAGCACCAATATCATTTTCTTTTCTTTCAAAGTTCCTGCCACCTACAATAGTATAGGAAATTGCATGCTCATTAAAAGTTGTAGGTATAATATTCATCACATGATTCACATAAATCTCCGAATTCTAAATTAGACTGTTCGATACATTTTTTATCAAAGCGTTGCCAGATATCTTTAAGATTTTCTTGTTTTGCATTGCCCATAACATTTTTATGTTTTACATCTTCACGGCACATCAAAACATCTCCATTACAGTTTATGCTCATTTCTCTATTTATATGTCTACATGGCATTCTTTTTAATGGAGATAAGTCTGCAACTCTTCTATCAGGCAAAAAATCGCAATAGTGGTCATATTTTTGTATAATTACTTCTACATCTTTTGCTTTCCAACTTCTATAAAAGTCTTCTAAATCATCTTCGTTTTCATTCATTCGCATAATCTGCACAAAAGCATTTTTTCCAAAATAGGTATGAGAAATCTCTGCTACATCATTGGCTTTTTTTAATAGCTCTTCTGCTTTTTCTTCACTCACATTGTAGACCTTTGCATAAGTTTTAGGATTTATTGCGTCAATAAAGGTGATCCAGTAAAGCGGTGGCCTAAGATTAGGTCTCATAGAAGAATTAAGTACCATATCTTTTGTGTTGTTTAGTTTTTCTTTTGCATTTTCTACCAAACCATTTGTTTCAACTAAAACTGTCAAATTTGGATAAGACAAAACTTTTTTTACCATTGCTTCAAAGTCAGTATGTTCCAAAGGTTCTCCATATAAAGAAAGTGAAATAATTGCGTCATCTGAAAACTCTGCAATTTTTTCTACTATTAAAGAAAAATCTTCATATGACATAAACATTTTTTCTTCAATTGATGGTCTATATATTGGTGCATATTTTGATGCAGAGGATATTTCAATCATGTAATAACAAGGTAAAGTTTTTAACTTTAGTGCTTCTATCATTTGATTGTAATTTTCTGCTTTGATGCCTATGAAGTTTTGACACAACATTTTATCTCTTTTTGTTTCTACAATGAATTTCAGCTTCAGCATTCTCACATCTACTGGTGCTACGTAAGTTTCTATGTCATAAGAATTTATATCTTTTTTTATGATGTCAAAAATAAAATCATGGGTAATTATTTCATTTTCATCTTTAGAAAATTGAGATAGAATATCACATAAGCCTATATTTAATATTTGTGGAAAAATAAATTCTGGATAGCCTTCTGCAAAAGAATATTCTGCCTTATATTTTGTGTGCATTAAATAGAGCTCTTTAGTTGCACTTATATCAATAAATGGAGCTTCTAATGGAGCAATAAAAACATTGTTGCAATCAATTTTTTCATTGCTACAAGCCTTAAAAAAAAGACTAGCAGTCATTTTTTCTAAGGCAAGCACTTTTATGGAATTAGGAGAGGAAAAATCCTTCAACAAATCATTTACCACGTGTTGATCTTTACTATCAACTAAAATGAGAACTTTTTTACATTCAGGCAACAACAAAGCATTTTCTATAGCAATATGAATTACAGATTTTTTTTCAAAAAAGACATCTGTAGCATATTTTGTTATACCAATTGAATACAATGCGACTAGGGACGGCATAACCTCTGTTATCGACTTAATAACAATTTTATTTTAATTTTTTTGAAGCAGTGCTAGCTTTTTCTTTTGTTGGATAGAGCCTAACAGAAGAAGAGGTAAGCCAGCCTGCATTTTTCAAGTTAATCCATAAAATCTGTTTTCCATTTTTCATTTCTGCTTTTATAGCTTCCACTTCAAATATCTCACCACTCCTTGCATGACTTGAGGTAATTCCATCGTCAGAAGGTTTATCTCTAAAAGAAACGTATGGTTCTATAACAACAGCATATTGCATAGAATCGGTGAGTGCAGTGTCGTTAGGTAACACAACTTTTTCGATTTCGTCTTTTTTACTACAACTCGTTAAAAGTAAAATGATTACAAAGCATGAAAATAGTGAAAACCGCAAAACTTACAACTCCTTACTTCCATATTTCTGCAAAGCTATGAATACATCCACAATACTTACAAACATACATATCATTCTTTGTCTTATAGAACATAGGCGGAACTCCTTCGCAATGAGAAGGATGAGAGACACATGATTCATTTTTGCAAGCAATGTCTGCAAAGTTATATATGCGTGGTGGTAAATGTACTCTATATTTTTCGTTAATTTTTCCATCTTTTATTATATTAAGAGTGCAACCTGGAGAAACTGCTGCAAGTCTTTTTAAGTCTTTTCTTTCAAGATTATATGTGCCAGGTCTAAAGATAATTCCCTTAAATATGCTAGGCTCTTTTGTGGAAGTTGAAATCCATTCTCCTCCTTTTCCACTTTCCAAGCGCATCACCTTTATTATGGTAGAAATATGTCGGCGAATAGCTAGGGGAGATTGACCTCTACATATATGGTCTATCACAATACCTTCTTTGATAGGTCGAACACCTTCAGAAAAACTATCAGAGCTTTTCTTAGAGTTTTTGTCTAACTCAACTTTGATAATATACTCTTCACTTGAAAAATCATCTTTTTCTATAATTTCATTTTTATGCTCAAAATCATCTCCAATTTTTCCACCAAACATAGAAAGAAGAGTCATCCTAACATACATCCCATTGATTGATTGACGTTCCCAACCATTAAAGCTAGTTGTATCTAAGAATGTAGGAATTGTTGGATGTTCTCTGTGTCGTGGCAGTGGATGGTAAAATTTAGTTTTAGGAGAAATTTTTTCTATAAACTCTTCTCTAAAAGTTATTGCAGAACGAAGACGTTCTGCCATTTGCAAAACATCGTCTCCCATGCGTTCTAGTTGAGGACGTGTGAAATACCAAATTAATGCTACGTCTTTTTGAGATAAATACTCTTCTATGGAAGAAAACTCCCTCAAAGTAAAACCATTTTCTTTCATTTTAAGTTTGTAATATTCAGGCATTGCTAACTCTTTTGGTGCAATTAAATCTACTTTCACTGAGTCAAATAGCTTTAATCCATCTGCCTTTGAATGCACTGTGCGTCCATGATATAAATCTCCAACGAGTGCTATGTGTATTTTTTTTGTTGACCAATCGTTATCCTCTAAAAATGTGAACTCATCTAAAAGTTCTTGTGTTGGGTGTTCATGTTTACCATCTCCTGCATTTATGAGGCTTGGAAAATTATTTATGCCATTACGTTTTGCAAATTCTTTAGATTCAACTTCTAGCCATTTACAGACTCCTTCAATTGTACTTCTTATAATAAAAATGTTATTTCTATATCCAATTAATGTATTGAATGTGTCTGCAAAGCTTTCTCCTTTATTGAGAGAAGAGTTTGATGTGAGTAGGTCATTTAGTTTAACCTGATGAAAATTGGCAGCATTTCTAAAAGATTCTTTTGTACGTGTACTAGACTCCCAAAAGACTTCATAAATACCAAAATCTTTGTCATTTATGCGAAACTCATCCATCTTTTTTTTATCATTTTCTTGAATAGCCTTTTTTAATTCTTTGGTTTTTCTAAAAAGATATTTTCTTTCTTCAATTGAAAGGTCATCAATGATACTTAATGATCTACCACTAAAATATCCTGCCATATTTACTCCTTTGTGTTGTACTTTTCATATGTGCAAAAAAAAACACCGTCAAAATATTAGACGGTGTTTTAGAAAAAAACATTTTCTGGAGGAATAACCTCATCCTTTACACAACATGAATTAGCTACATCACACATGGCTAGGATGATATCTCAATAGGCTTATGAATGTCAATATAAAAATAGCCAATTTCTATTGATCTATCTATCTACATCTTTAGTCAATATTCTCTCATTCTCTAGTGTCTTTGGAATATCAGAATATATTTCTGTTTCAAAAGCAGTCTGTGGCTTAATGATATTTTGAATATTAAGATATGCCAAGCTAACTGTTTTTGAAGCTACCATCGTTTCAGGGTTACGTGTTAATGCGTCCCAAGCCCTAGAAGACTCTCCAAATAGTGCCATTGCCCTACCATTTTTTTCTGAAGAACCATCTTGCATAGCTAGTTTATTCAATATAACGGCTAAGTTGTTTGTTGCTTGCATATATTCATTTATAAAGGCATTATGGTTTGGTCTACTATGGGGCAACAAAACATTTTTCCTAATTTTTTCAGCTTCCAGCATTTCCATAAGGCGTTCATAATAAGCTTGTGCTACATAATAAGAGCCACGTTTATACAAAGTGTTTCCAAGTCCATAAAGCAAGTTTTTGTCATCTTGTTTTTCTGTATGCACCAATGAAAAATACTTCATTGCATCTTCATAGTTTTTATTTTGGTAGTAAATATAGCCAACCTTATATTTTATAGAAGGGGTATCATTCATATGACTGATTGCCATAGTGTAGGCTTGCAAAGCTTTGCCCAAATCTCCAGAAATAAAATAGTTGATATCTGCATAGTCTGAATAAAGTTTTCCAACAGTTTTATTAGGAGAGGTGAGCCTACTACTAGAATATTCTTGATAGCTACTCAAAGCGTCTGCATACATTTCTTGAGCTTGCAAATATTCTTTGTTTTCTGAAAGAATCTCACCATAAAGACGTCTTGCATCAATGCTATTCATAATACTTCCCGAAGAAAGATTGTTTGTATTTTTGTAAGTATCTATAGATTTAGCAAGATAGTGCTGTGCAACATCAAACTTTCTATTATATAAGAAAAATCGTCCCATATTATAGTTTGCATTTGCATCATTTTTGTCTTTCTTTAGAGGAGCTTCAAGCACTTCCCTAACATCATCAATATTTTTGATTGCTTCATCATCTTCTATATTATTTTCGTAGCGTTTTGTAATTAAATATGAACCCAACTCTGTTAAATCTTCAATATCTAATTTTTTCATACGCTTCATAAAATATTCTTTGAGTGGTAAAACTTCAACGAGTTTATCCGTGCGAATAAAATATTTCATCATTCTTGAAAGAAAGCTGTCTTTTCTTCCATACATATTGATTAGTGATGAATATGTCTGCCTAGCTTTTTCATACTTTTCAGGGTTCTCTCTAGCCCATTCTAAATATGTATCTCCCAAAGAAACTAAAGCTTGTTCATCATTAACGTGATAGTCGAGGACACTTCGCTTCAAAACAGTTTCTGCTTTTTCATAATTATGTAGATCATCTCTAAGCATAGAAACATACTCTAAGCCACCTTTTTTATCATGGTTAAAGTCAAAAAGAAGCCTTCTATAGATATCTTCTGCAAGCTGGAATTGCTTTTTATTTCTAAATCCATTGGCATACTTAAAATACCATCTTTTCTTTTTCTTATATTCACCTGCACTGTTAAACTCTTGCACAGCTTCAGAATATTTATTTTGTTCTAGCAATGTATAACCTTTGTTATAAATTGTCTCTGAAACAATTGGAATATATACAAACGTCCAAAATAAAAAGCATATACAACTAGTTAAAAGTAAAATAATTCCAGCTATTGTAGTAAAAGGAATGATTTTATGTCTTAATTTATATTTAAAGCTTTGCTTTTCAGCTTCGTATTCTTCGGCTGTTTTTCGCTCAAATCCTTTTGGAACAGGAATTGGTTTTTCCAATATCTCACTGAGTTTTGCGGCAATCTTTTTAAGTTTAGCTCCTGAAATAATGAGATGTACAAATTCCATCTTTGAAATTGTTGTATCATCATTATGTGCAAGGTAGTCTTCAATTTCGAGTCTAACATTTAAAGGAAAAGAAGAAATGCGATCTAGTAAATGTTGATATTCATCTTCTGTTATACTTAATGCAATGTTCTCTTCACTTTTTTCTTTAGATTGCGTTCCTGAATAAGAAGAGCCACCTTGACTAAATTGGCTATAGTCATCAGGAACAGAGAAGCCTCCTACAGTGTCAGAAATGCTTTCGTCTAGAATGTTATTACTAATTGTAAAAGATGAGTGTTCGTCAATATTAGCTTCTTCACCACTTGGAGAAATATCAATATTGGCAAAAGAATCAAATTCAGAAGGAACGTCTTGTTTGGGCTTTGCTACTCCAAGAGCTGTAGAATTGTCTAATTCTTCTAACTCATCTTCTGGTTCTGTGTATAAGTTAATGTCTTCAGATTCAGAATCAAGTTCTGTTTCTGGCTCATCTTGAATCCCTAATGCATCCATAGCATCAAGTTCTGCATTAGAAAGTGGAAGCATATTATCAGAATCATCTTCTGCAGGAGTTAAAGATTCTCCAACATCCTCTACACTCAGATCTCCAATGTTTTCACCTTGTTCAGTATGTTCTGAAAGTTCGTCTAGTTCATCAACAGGTTCTGCATCTTCAATTTCTTCTATTCCATCATCTTCTAACATTGGAATCTGTTCTGCGTCATCCACCTCGTCCAATGAAGGGATCTCTTCGTCAGAAGATATGTCAGGAGAAATTGGGTTATCATCATTTTCAAACTCTTCCAAAGGTTCATTTTCATCTTTTGATTCATCAAGAGCTGGCACTTCTGGAATATCTTCATTGTCTGCAATATTTTCACTGTTAGGTGCATCAAAATCAAAACCGCTTAAATCAATTTCAGGCTCTGTAGCTTGAACATCTTCTATTTCTTCATCAGGTTCAGTTGTAGAAAAGACATCAGAATTATTGACGTCAGCATCTTTAATTTCTTCATCGCCCTCAATTTTTCCAAACTCATCAGGATCAAATTCAGAAAGATCAATAGATTTATCATCATCTTGTATATTATCTATTGAAGATATCTCATCGGCACTTAAATCATTTGTTATTTCATCTTTAGGATAGTCATCATTTTCTGTGGTTATGCCTTCCTCTTCATCAAGAGAAGGCACTTCTATTTCATCAATTGAAGGTGCTATATTTTCTTCTACAACAGGTTCTTCTATACTAGAATCTTCCATGGAAGGGATAGAAAAGCTTGAATCTAGTTCTGTTGCATCATCTCCAAAGTCAAACTGAGAAAGATCTATGTCACTGACCATAGGCTCTTCGTTATTTTCATCTAAAAAGTTTGTTTCGTTACTGTCATCTTCTATTGACTCGTCAAAAGGTGGTAAAAAATCATCAGACAATAATTTCTCAATGTTCGATATAGGTTCTTCATCTTGGCTTTTATTCCATTTATCTAAATCAATCTCTCCTTTTCTAGTTTTTCGCTCTGGTTCTTCTTGCAATTGTGAAAGGCTGGAAGACTCCGCAGAAGTGTCTTGAACTTCGTCGTCTATTGGAACACTGTCAAATGAAGTGTTTTCAGCTTGAAAGTCATCACTAGAAGGTAAATTAGCAAAGTCTAAATCTGTTGGCATTGAAAAAATATCAGGATGTGGCAGATCTATGCTTCCTAGATCGTCTGGTGGCAAAGACTTACCAAAATCATTTGTGCCATCTATTAGAGAGTTTAAACTATCATCATTTTCAGTAGAAGAGGTAGATGAAAACGTCTCATCAGCACCTTGCGTTTCTTGGTTAGACGTAGGTGGAGTTTCTATACCGTCAAGTAGATCGTCAACATCAACATCTGGCAAAGGAGGATTTTCAGGATATGGATAATCTTCATATCTTTCTTTCCATTGAGTCACAACATCGGCTTCTTTTGCTATATTTTGTAAATTATTTCGAAAATTGTTAAGTTCTTTTAGTCCCGGCATGTCCACCCTTCCTTACCCTACATATTCGGAAAAAGTTTAAAACTGCTTTAAAAAAATAATATTTTTGGTGTGTCTAAATGGTTTTTAAGACTGCATTTGCCTTGTATTTTCCATTTTCTTTTGTGATTTCTGCTATTGCAAATCTTCCATCACATAAGGCACCAGGATTTAATAGCAATGTTTGTCCTATATTGTCAACTCCAAAAGCTTCGTGAATATGCCCCGAAATCGCAATAATTGGTTTTTTTTCTTCTATAAATTTGCGGATCAATTTTGAACCTACATGAACTAAAGGTGCTACCTTGTCTGTTTTTGCTCCGTGTGGAGGATTATGTGTTACAAGAATTATGTTATCACCTTGATTTTCGTTGTAATGACTAGTTATATCGCTTGCTAATTCTTCGTCAGTCCTTTCGTTGGGAGTAGTGCCTGTAAATTTTGAAGCTCCTCCTGAGCCTAACAAAATAAACTCTTCAAAATGAGTGTTAGTTGCTTGCATGTTAATGTTGTGGATTTTTAGCTCTTCTATGAATGAAGGATGGTCACAGTTTCCTAAAACTGAATATATATTCTTATGCAGGCTACATAGTTTCTTAAGAAAAGGTAGACCTGTATGTGCTTGATTAAATGCTGCAAAGTCGCCCGCAAAAAGAATTAAATCAACATCCTTAGCAATAGTTGAAAGAGCTGAAAGGTTATCTATTGCCCCATGACCGTCGGAAATAACTAATAGTTTCATTTATTACCCTCATTGTTAAAACTATATATATATGGAAGAAAATAAACTAATCCTAAAAAGTCTACAATAAAATTCTTTCAATAGCAAGCGAACAAATTAGTTTTTTATGAGGTTTTTAGCATAGCTACATGTTAATAATTAATAACAATAATTAAATATTTTTTGGTTGCTCTTTTGAGACATCGTTAATCAAACTATAAAAATCTATAGTGCTTTTTGAACTTATAACAGGCTACCCAGTTTATAGTTCAAGTTCTTTTTCACAAAATCACTTGAATTGGCAATTTATCTCAATTTAAATTGTTGTCTGCAACGACATGCCGAAACCGAGCAACTTCGTTATGCGAAATAGCACTATTTCGCATCTATAAACTGTACAGTTTGCGATGCCTAAATAGTGCAGTTTGCGACCCCTAAACTGTACAGTTTGGGGGCAGTACATTAGCTAAGGTACAACTATAACACTAGCTAATGTACAACTCTAACATTAGCTAATGTACTATCTTTTCAAAATATAGAGCATGTCTACGTCGTCACTTTATTAAAAGTAAGGGCTCGACGTATTAAAGATACGACTTCGCCCTTACTTTTAAGTCGTTCCTAGTATCCATACCCTCTATTTTGAAAAGGCTTTTAAAATATAAGTACAATAAATTGAAAATGACGGAGATATCGTTGTTTCACTCTATCATTTTTATTTATTTAAGGCAAGAAAAAAAAGATTATGTTGCAAAATCCACTTATATAGAATATTTATCACTTTTGAGATAGAAAAAGGTTACACATAAAAATAGGATTTTATAGTTGACGCATTATGTAGTTTTTTATATAATGTAAGAATATTTAAACATTGCAAGGAGTAGATAAAAAGTTTAGTATGAATCCGCTACTTACTTACTTACTTACTTACTTACTTACTTACTTACTTACGCCTGTATTGTGTTCTTTTAGAGAATCCATCTAAATCATTCTTTTTTACTTCTCTTAAAAGCTCAGTTTCTTTTGAGCATAAAATCAAAAAACATATTTTATTTTTTTCTCACATTGGAGGTTTGTTATGAAAAAACTATTGGTGTCTTTTGTCGTTTTGGCTTTTGGGGTAAGCATCTTTTCGGCTAGTAGGGAGGAAGCATTGTTTAAAGCAGTTCGTGACAATGATGTTAATGAGGTGGAATATCAACTTGAACATGGTGCTGATCCTAGTTATGTTAAAAATGATGAGAGTTTGTTAATGCTTGCATGCAAAAATGAAAACAAGGAGATTGTAAGGCTCCTTCTAAATAAAGGAGCAAATGCATCATACAGGAATAGTAGTGATCAAACTGCTATTATGATTGCTTCCAAGGAATGTAAAAATACTGATATTATTAAGATGTTGATAATAGATGGGCATGCAAATATAAATGCTAAAGATGGTACTGGAAAAACAGTCTTGATGTATGTTGTACAAAATCCAGATCGTAATGTAGCAGCTAGCTTTCTAGATAATTATTCGAATTCAGTTGCAAATTATAATCATGTAGATAATAATGGAATGACTGCACTAATGTACATTGCAAAGGAAAATAGACCAAGACTTTTGGAACTATTTTTACGTAAATGTCCCGGTGCTGAGTGGACAACAACAAATGATGAGGGAGATAATGTTCTTACTCTCGCGATTAAAACTCGTAATATAGATATAGTGAGAGTTTTAATAAACAATATTCCTGGTTTTGATATAGACAAAAAGCTACCTAATGGGCAACCCCCTCTTTTTTGGGCAATAGACCGAAAAGCTTCAGTAGAGCTAATAGAATATCTAATAAATTGCTATCGTCCTGAAATTTTACTTTCTACAACAGATGAATTTGGAAATGGGATTAAATATTATGCCAAAAGACATCCAAATGCTAGAAAGATAATAGATAAAAAAGTAAAACTTGCAGAAAAAATGATTGAAGAAGGTGAGGATTAAAAACATGAAGTATATTCAAAAAATTTTATGTTTACTCTTAGTTTTCTTTTTAGTTATTTCGTGTAAAACTATAGGAAAGAGAAAAATAAAAGAAGAATTACAAAAAATAGAAGAACCTAAGATGACGCAGGCTGAATTGGATGATGCATTGTTTGCAAAGCTTGAAGTTTATTTGACATCAGAAGATGTTTCATCTTTTTCTTCTATAATTGAAGAGACATTGCCAAAAGACTTAAAGCGTGTGCTTGATAGGAAGAACAAGGTTGGACGCACTTTGCTACATAGGGCAGTGTTACTAGAAAACGTTGAGCTTGTAAAACTCTTATTAGATGCAAAAGTAAATGAAAAAATTAAAGATGACTATAAAAAAACTGCAAAGGATTATGCAGGGCAAGCTAGAAGTGAAGCTATAAAAGACCTCTTTGGTCTTGTAAAAAAAGAAATTGTTGAAGTTGAAAAAGAAGAAAAAGGAGGTAGCCTTTCTTCTGTGCCTGTCACTATAGATTCTTTTGTCTATTCTTATGACGTTATGTTAGGCTCAACATCATCCAAATTCTTAAAGGCAGTTAAAAATCAAGATTACAACGCAGTACTTGCTTTGCTTAATACTAATCAAAATATAAATGAGACAGATTCACTTGGGAATAATGCTCTTTTTTATGCTCTTTTAAATGGAGATACTGCTATCTTAAAGCTTTTACTTGCCCATAGAATCAATGTTGATCGTGCTAATAATGCAGGGAAATTACCATTTTTATATGCTGTGGACAAAGCAGATATTAACGTGATCAAAGCTTTTTTAGATTCTGGTGTCAATATAGATGCTCAAGATAGCCAAGGCTTTTGTGCTGTGTTAATTGCAGTGTACAGGAAATATCTAAGTACGTTACAGAGTTTATATAGACAAAATGCTGATTTAAGCGTTAGAGATGGAAGAGGAAACACACTTCTTCACATTGCAGTTCAAAATGAAGATTACAACATTGTCTCCTTTCTTTTAAAGAAAGATTGTGATGCTTATGCACCAAATAATGATGATGTAACACCTGTTCAAATGATGAAATTATCAAAAAATTCAAATCTTCGTGAATTAGGAAAAAGATTAGCAAAAAGGTATGAGGAATAGGTATGAAAAAAGTTTGCGTTTTATTATTTTTGTTTTTAACAATGACTCAAATTTTTTCTGCAAGGCGTGATGATGAAAGATTGCCTCAAGCAGTTAAAGATAGAGATTTAAGAGAGGTTAGAGACCTAATTTCTTATGGTGCTAATGTTAATGCTACAGATGAAGAAGGTAGAACCTTTGTTATGATTGCCTGCAATATGATGTGGCTAGAAGGGCTTAAGGCTCTAATCGATGGTTCTGCAGATGTAAATAAGAAAGATAGAAGTGGGGCAACACCATTAATTGTAGCAACCCAACTAAAATGGAAAGAGGGAATTGAAGTTCTTATAAATGCCTATGCTAACGTAAACGAAAAAGATGCAAGTGGGAAAACTGCACTAATGCATGCTGTTTCAAATGAAGATTTAAAAAATCTAAATGTTATATTAAAAGCTAGAAATATTGACTATAATATAAAAGATTCAAAAGGTAATACTGCTTTTATGCTTGCTGCGATGCAAAGTAATCACAACATAGTGAAAGCCTTCTTTGATGCTTCTGAAGTTAATTGGAGTATTACCAATGACTATGGAAACAATTCTCTTTCTATAGCCATATTAAGTTATAATACAATTGTTGTAAGGTCATTGTTGGCTAAAATATGGGCTAAAAATACATATATAAATCATCTTCCTTGTATTTTTTGGGCAATAAAAAATGAGTGTTATACGCAAATTATAGAAATGTTAATGGACGACTATAAATATCGTGAATTAGTAAATTTAAGAGATACTAATGGACATGACATATATTGGTATATCAAAACTTATAATTCAAGCTTTGCAAAACAAAAGCTAAAAGATATGAAAAGAGCTTCTTAAAAATGAGGAGAGAGTTTTAATGATGCGTAAAGCCCTTCTTTCTTTTATCTTATTTTTTTCTATATCTTTCCTTGTAGCTGAAAGGACTACTTATTATGTAAATCCACATTCTGCTTTGCCAATTGTGATAACACGAAATGCAGATTTGGATTATTATAACTATTCATACTATATATTAGATGCATGGATGAACCCTATCTATGGAAGTAAAAAAAATCCAAAAGCTGTAGATGAAGACTTTATAAGAGAAAAGTTTTTTACTTCTGTAGAAGACTACAGAAAGTCAAAAAGGGTTAAGATGAAGTGGGACTATAAAGATGACAAGGAAAGTGAAGAAAAAGATGTTATGCGAGATGGAACTTATGAACTTCATTTAATTGAAACAAAGAAGTTTCAAAAAAGCATAACACAGGAATACATCTATTATATAGTGCTAGACACTCTTGCCCCTTCTTTGGGTGTAAGAGATGTGAAATTATCTCAAGATGAAGTTTATAAAAATGACATGGAGAAGTTTTCACTTTTCGTGAACGAAAGTAGCGTGGCAAATTCGTGGCGTGTTTTTATAGATGGGCAATTTAAAGGAGAAGAAAACTTTCCTTATGGTGAAGAAAGAAGGATGCCTATATCTTTAAGGCAATTTTCTTATGAAGATTATGGATATTTGCCATATGGAAGGCATGAGATAATGATTATAGCAAAAGACACTGCTATGAATAGAAGAGAAGTTTATTTGGATTTTGAATTGAAAAAAAATCCACATGATTTTTCTATATTTTCAAATAAAGAAGTGGTTTTTAAAAAGGATGGAAGTGTTAAACCTTTACAATATTGTGGTATTGGAGTGCAATCTAATTTTTGGAAAGCAACTATTAAAGATTCTAATGGTATAGTTCATTATAGTGAAGAAGTGGATTTAGGAAAAAATGAACATTCTAAGGTTTTTGAGTGGGATGGTTTTTCTGAAAATCTAAATAAAAAAGTGAATGAAGGTTTTTACACTATATTTCTTACTTGCAAAGACGCTGAAGGTTCAACATATACGCAAAGTGATCAATTTGCTGTGAGTGAAGAAAAAACAAAAGTTGAGTATATAGTAAAAAATGTTAGTAATATACCGCCTATTTCTGTTTCTTTTAGAGATGATACTTTTCATTTAAAAATGAGAGACTATTATGGCAAACTTGATGGAGCTAAACTTAATATTAAAAAAGATGATAAAATAATTTTTTCTACTGATATTTTGAATGCTCAAGATATAGTCTGGGATGGATTTGATGAAGATGGAAATTATTTGCTTTCTACAGGAGATGAATATGAAGCAAGTGTTGAAGGGCTTTCGGAGAATGAGTTTTATAGCAAACTAAAGGCTCCTTTGATATTTAAAAAATTAGACAATGGCAGAAAGCAGATTGTTGCTTCTTCAATATATTTTTCTGGCTATGAGGTGGATGCATTAAAACAAGACCAATATTTTGCACCTAATGGGCAGACTATGAAAAAAATTACTGAAGTAATATTGAGAGCATTAAAACCTCAAGATACCCTTGTAATAGTTGGGCATGCAAACTACACAACATATCCCAATATACAAAAAATGTTTTATGAAAAAGATGCATTAAAGGATATTTCACTAAAAAGAGCTAACGCAATAAAACAGCTATTTATGTTTTATGGAGTACCTGAAAGAAAGATAAAAATTGAAGGTGAGGGAGGGGATTCTTTTGTTGTTGCTCCTAATAGTGAAGATAATTGGAAAAATCGCCGTGTTGAGTTTTTTATCGAATCAAATGAAAATGCTAATGAGGATTCTTATGAAGAATAGCTTATTTTTAATTTTTGGATTACTACACTCTGCTTTTCTTTTCACATCATGTTGTTCTGCACCTCCTCTTATAAGTGATAATCTTTTGGATTGTGATACGGTAAAGTATCCGGGAGATGTAAACATCAAATTTTTTAATGCTGCAAAGTCAGGCGACGCCATAACTTGTAAAGAACAATTAATTCGTCATGCAAATATCAATGCTTCAGATAGAATAGGGCAGTCAGCACTTATGTGGGCAGCATGGCAGGGGAGTGATGAAGTTGTAAAATGTTTGCTTGAGTTTGATAAGGATATTAGGGAAAAGACTAAAAACAACAAAAAGAAAAAAAGGTATATTCATCTTTTGGAATATAGTACTGAGAGTAAACCAAAATATAATCCTCTTTTTTCTCTTTTAATGGCTCATGGAATGCAAGTGCCTAATACAATTGAATGTATTAATCTTCTTCTTGAAAACGAGGAGAAATTTAACAAAAAACCAACACTTTTAACAAAAGAAGACATGTTGCAAGAAAATGTTTTGCACAAAGTTGTAAGGTCAGGAGTGGTTGATTATCTAGATTTATTTTTGCAAAAATTAAAACCTGTGTTAAAAGATGATTTTACTAAATTTATAAATGCAGAAAACTCTAGCGGAGAAAGCCCTTTAATGCTTGCAGTTAAAGAGAAGCATCCTGAGATGGTTAGGATTTTAATAGAAAAAGGGGCAGACATACTCATTAGGGATAGGGAAGGAAGGAGCCTTTCTATATTGGCATTTGATGATGGTAAAGGAGACTATGAAACATATCTTGAAATAATGAAAGCTCGTCTTCGTTTTCACATAAAAGAAAGAGAAGAACGTAAAAAGGAGGCAAAAAAGCCTTTCACTTATACTTATTCAAGAACTGATAATGAGCTAAAAGTGGCATTAGAGGATTATTCTAAAAGACTTAGACGAACTCTTAAAGGCGACCATTTTGATTTGACATATCGTAGATTTGCAGATAAAGAACACATGGTGGAAGATCCAGAAGATTTGGTTGACGAAAATTATAAAAATAAAAAGAATGATTTTTTTGCTTTGCTCATTAAAAATAACATGAATGAAAGAGATATAGATGTAATAAAGGAACTAATTAAAGAAAATCCTTTTTTGCTAGAATGTGGCTATGAAAGAGTCAAAGGTGAACCAGAATTGTATGCCTTGCATATTGCTATAGAGCAAAGAAATGAATATTTGTTTAATGCAATATTTTCTTTGACTGATATGAATAGAATAAAACGTAGCAATAAATATGCAGATTATTTGCATTGTGCTATTGAAAATGATAACCCTATTGTTATACGAAAACTTTTAGAATATAACAAAAACCCTACAGGAATAACAGGACACTTAATAGAAAACCTTATGAGTCCTCATCATACAAATCCTAATCCTATGAATCAATATTTAAGACATGATGATTTAAGAAAAGATTTGAATTTATTTGGAGATATCCTATCATACTATAGGGCTGAATTAAAAAGTAACACTAGTCTACCAAATTATGTATTTACAGAAGCTTTAAGACATGATAATGAAGAGCTTCTTTTGTTTCTTTATGACCGTAGTATGCCAAAAACTCAATTTTACACATCAGAATTTGAAGAAGGTACTAGAAGATATTTACAGTTTGTTTTCTTAGAAAAAGGTTTTTTTAAGGCTCTTAAATTGTTTATCAAAAATAGTATGTTTTTTGAGTCAAAATGGGATACGGTTAAAGATAAAAAGAATAATGATAAGCTATTTGAAGAACTTATCAACGAAATGGATAGAACAGACGAAGTTGATGAGATTATAAAAGTATATGAAAAAGAAAAAGAATTGAGAGGAAAGGGTAGATAATTAGCAAGATGTTTTGAGGCATGAATTAAACTTAGGTTATTGTCAGTGAGAGGTATTGGGGAAACATTTGATTAGTGTTTACCTGATGACTATCTTAAAACTTATGCCATTTAAGGCGTTGACAGTTTCTTTTTAATGGTGATATAATGCCCATCTATAATTTTAGCAATTGGGGAATACGAGTTTGTTTTGCCTAATTGTTTGGGAAGGAGAAAAGCGATGTACGCACTTTTTGAATATAAGGGTAAGCAATATAAGGCAGAAAAAGGGCTTGAGATCTTGGTGGATAAGCTAGATACTAACGAAGATAAGATTGTGATAGAAACAGTTTTATTGATTAGTAATGAAGGCAATGTTAAAGTTGGAACGCCTTATGTTAGTGGTTGCCAGATTGTTGCAAAAAAAGGTAATGATATAAGAGACAAAAAAGTATTGGTTTATAAAGAAAAATCTAAAAAGAATTATCATAAGCTCAAGGGACATAGGCAGCCTTATACTTCTATAGTTATTGAAGACATTGTAGGAGCTTAAGGTGATCTACATCACTATTTGTAGTGGTGAGAAAGGTGAACTTGCTTCATGCAGTGCAAAGGGACATTCAGGTTTTGCAAAAGAAGGAAAAGATATTGTCTGTGCTGCAGTGAGTGTGTTGTTTAGAACTACAGCTTTGGCTTTAGAAGAAAAGTGCAAAAATGATGAAGCATTGAAAGTTGATTTATCCTATCATGAAAGAGGAAATATCGAAATAAGAGTTTTAGGATATGGAGAGGAGTCTTTTACTTATCTTACTTTTCTTTTTGAGTTTTTGAGTATAGGATTGTCTAGTTTGTCTGGCGAATATCCTGAGTCTGTAAGTTTAGAGTATTTGATTAATAATAAATAGTTTTTTAGGAGGTGTACTATGGCTAGAAAAAGAGGCGGTAGTGGTGCTAAAAATGGAAGAGATTCAAACCCAAAGTATTTAGGTGTTAAGGCATATGGTGGAGAGGTTGTTAAAGCGGGTTCTATATTGGTTAGGCAACGTGGAACTAAAATACATCCCGGTAAGAATGTGGGATGTGGCTCTGATTATACATTATATGCAAAAATGGCTGGAAAGGTGTGCTTTCATGAAAGAAGAGGGAGAAAATTACTTTCCGTAGTAGAGTTTCAGGCTTAATTAGTTGTTTTAGAGATTGCATAGAACACAAGAAAGTTTGCTTTCTTGTGTTTTTTTTTGCTTTTAATTGGATAAATATATAAAGAGTTGAATAAACTGAGTTAAATTAGTATACTTATTGCGACTTCGTATTAGGGGGTGTGTATGGCTGAGAAGTATGATTTAGTTATAGTAGGCGGTGGACCTGGCGGTATGGCTGCAGGTATTTATGCAGCTCGTTCAAAGTTAAAGACAATAATCCTTGAAGAAAAACCAAATCAAGGTGGGCAGTGTTATATAACAGAAGAGATAGAAAACTATCCTGGTTTTCCAGAATCTTCAGGACCTGCTTTAACAGAGGCTTTCCAAAAGCATGCTGAGAAGTTTGGTGTTGAGTTTAAGAGAGCTAAAGTTGAAAGAATTGAAGTTCCTTCTGATAGACCTGAGAGGATTGTACATACTGCAGATGGCGCATCTTATGAGTGTTTGGCTGTTGTAGTTTCAACAGGTGCTAGTGCAAGAGAACTTGGTTGTAAGGGCGAAAAAGAACATTGGGGAAAAGGTGTTTCTTATTGTGCTACTTGTGATGGTGCTTTCTTTGAGGATGCTGAAATTATAGTTGTAGGTGGCGGAGATTCTGCTATTGAAGAGGCTATGTATCTTACAAAGTTTGCTTCAAAGGTTACTATAGTGCATAGACGTGAAGAATTGCGTGCAGCAAAGTCAATTCAAGAAAAGGCTTTTGCAAATCCTAAGATGGCGTTTAAATGGAATGCTGTAGTTCAAGAAGTGTTGGGTGATGGCTTGGTTGATGGTGTTATATTGAAGGATACTAAGACTGGTGAAGAGACACGCTTTGATACTGAGGGTGTTTTTGTCTTCATCGGACACAACCCACAAACTGCATTCTTGGAAGGACAAGTTAAACTTGATGATGCAGGCTATATTCTTACAAACGGAAAGATGGAAACAAATGTTCCCGGTATCTATGGTGTAGGTGATGTGATTCAAAAAGAGTCTCGCCAAGTTGTAACAGCAGCTGCAGACGGTGCTATAGCTGGTATTTGGGCTGGTCATTATGTTGACGATATCAAAGCTAAAAGAGCAATGAAAAAATAAGGAGTTTAGTATGATTGAATTAAACAAAGATAATTTTGAAGAAGAAGTGCATGGTTCTAAAGGTGTAACATTGGTGGACTTTTGGTCACAGTCTTGTGTTCCTTGCAAGCAATTAATGCCAGATGTTCATGCAATGGCGGATAAGCATGAAGGAAAGGCAAAGTTTTGTTCTTTCGACATTGGGGGAGCAAGACGTGTTGCAATGAAAGAGCAAGTTTTAGGCTTACCTTCAATTCTTATTTATGTTGATGGACAAAAGAAAGAGCATTTGACAGGAGATACTCTAACAATTAAAGAAATTGAAGACACTCTCCTTAAATATATTTCTTAATTTTGTTTTTAATTATTACTTCTCTAAAGGGGAGAAGTGATAGGTTGGGTGACTAAAGGGCATGGTGTTCTTTAGTCATTTTTTAATAGTTGAGGAGGTTACTTATGGAACTTAAAGGCAAAAAGGTCATCATTATCGGTGACCGTGACGGTGTTCCAGGGGAAGCTATCAAGCTTTGTGCAGAGTCTGCGGGTGCAGAAGTTGTGTATGCAGCAACGGAGTGCTTTGTCTGAACAAGTGCTGGTGCAATGGATT
>JBQNBL010000019.1:0-43957 GCA_052169955.1 Treponema sp. | reverse complement strand
CTATTCATCATCGCTAAGTAATATATTAGATTTTTCTGTAGTGTTCAACACTTTTTTTGATTTAGGGGGCATTGCCCTATTACAGTAGCTCTATTTATCTGCAATAAATTGCAAATAGATAGATGAATTCCAATAATGCAAAATCCCCGATTTCAGAATTATTTACCTTGTAGACAATTTTATATTTTATATATTAAAATCGCAGAACGCAATTTCTTAATCTTTTATTTTAAGGAGAGATCTTATGGATGATCAAAAAATTGATGTGTTTTTTGCTTCTAAAGCAAAGTATTTTCCAGCTGATAAAATCATCATAATGAGGGAGAAATTAAAGGCTGCAGACAATTCAAGATTTGAAGTTCTTTCTGCTATTGACCTGAAAGACCCTGTAATGATGTTTTTAATTTCTTTTTTTGTCGGTGGCTTAGGCGTTGACCGTTTTATGCTAGGAGACATTGGAATGGGAATATTAAAGCTCCTAACAGCAGGTCTTTGCGGTGTGTTAACTTTAATCGATTGGTTTTTGATAATGGGAAAAACAAAAGAGGCAAATTACAATGCTGTTATGTTAGCATTGTAAAATCAAAATCAAGCTTCCGTTCAAAATTAGCGGAAGCTTCTATTTCTAATATGCAACATCAAAAAATAAAAAAGAACTTAACTGCGATGCTCCTCGTACTTTTGTGTATTTTGGGCTTGTTTGTATATCGTTTTGGTTGTGTAGTTAGGTGTTTTTTTCACTTTCCTTGCCCTACCTGCGGAATGAGCAGGGCTATAGTTTCTTTGTTAAGATTAAATTTATCAGCATATTTTTATTACAATGCACTTGCACTTCCTGTTCTATTTAGTATTGTTGTTTTAGCTTTTCCACAATATTTTAATAGGTTATTTTTTATAGTTGCAATTTTAATTCTTATATTAAATCTTGTTTATTACTTTTATCGCTTAAGTTATAATTCAATTCCATGATAGATTATAGTTCACCATCTTCTATTAAATTACACTTAAAGACTTTTAATTTTGCCATGCAAAAAAGGTGGGGGCAGAATTTTCTCATTGATGAAAAAGTTAGGAAAGCTATAGCTCTTGCAACGGGAAACATTGAAGGAAAAACAGTTTGGGAAGTAGGACCAGGACTAGGTGCTATGACAATCTCACTAAAGGAAAAAGGAGCTAGTTTAACTCTATTTGAAATCGACAAAGGTTTCATTACTTTTTTAAGTCAACAATTCAAGGATGCAAAAATAATTCAAGGTGATGTGTTAAAAACATGGAAGATAGAGATGAAAAAAAATGGAATACCATCTCTTTTTTTTAGTTGTCTACCATATAATATTTCAATTGATTTGCTATCAAGTTTTTTTAAAGAACTCGCTATTTTTGATAAAATGGTTATCACGGTTCAAAAAGAAGTAGCAGACAAAATACTCAGTAAAGAAGGAGAGAAGACATATTCGCCTATTTCAATTTTTTCTTCTTATTTTTATGATGTTAAGCGTGTTCTAAATATTGCTCCTTCAAGTTTTTGGCCACAACCTCATGTTACTTCAACTTGTTTAACACTCACAAAAAAAGAAAAAAGAGAATGTATGAATGAAAAACTATTTATCTCCTGCATAAATGCTTTATTTTCTTCTAGGCGAAGAACAATCAAAAATAATTTCTCAAAATGGTTAGAAGCAAGGCAGCAACAAACCCAATTAGAATCGCAAAAAGAAACATTGCTTGATTCTATTTTGAAAAAAGCTAAAATAGACCCATCATCACGAGCTGAAGATTTAGCACTAGATGATTTTATAAAATTAATTAATGCAATAGAATAAAATAGAAGTGAATATCTTGATTATTGAAATTTTATATGCAACAATTTTATACACAACACATTATGTATTCCAGAGGAAATAATGAAATATTTAGTAAATAAACTTTTTTATCTCTTTCTTTTTATGTTATTTACGTCGACTATTTTTGCCCAAAAAGTAGATAGAACCCCTGAGCCTTATGGAATCGATGAATTTACCACATGGCAAAAAGATTTAAGACGTTTTGAAATTCTTTCGTTTGGTGCATTACCCTTTGTTTCTTTGCTTTCTTTTTGGGGATATGACATGATAAGAGCAGCAAAAAATCCCGGAAATGTAGCTTACTATCCATGGCCATTAAAAAGAGCGGATATTGCAGCTCCTCTAACAGAAAAAGAACAGAAAAATGTTTTTTTTACCGCTATGGGCTTATCAGTTGGTGTAGCATTAATTGACTACACTGCACGAGCCATTATGAGACGCATTAAGCAAAAAAAACTAGAAGCAGAAATGCAAGAAGAAGCCAGTGCCATCGAACTTATTCCACTAGATGATGAAATGATTGATGAAAAAGGTATGCTAAAAGAGGAAGCTATTGAATCAACTTAAATTTATATTTAATGATGACAAACCGTGTCGCCTAGACTCAGCTTGTGCAAAACAGCTTAGTTCTTTTAGTCGCTCCCAGTTAAAAATGCTCAGCGTTTCAATACTAGTTAATGGGAAAAAAGTAAAAATGTCATATAACTTAAAGAAAGGGGACAAAGTATTTTTTTCTTATAACGACTTAAAAATCCCAACACACAAAGCAGAGAATATCCCTATAGATATTCTGTATGAAGATGAAAATGTCATTGTAGTCAACAAAAAACAAGAAATGGTAGTTCATCCGTCAAGTTCAAATACACAAGGAACATTAGTTAATGCCTTAAATCACTATAGATTAAATGTATCTCAAATAAAAGATGAATTTTCTTCACTTCTTTTGCAAAACATTCCCCTCCCCTCTTCTATGGACGACTTATTAAGATTAGGCATAGTTCATAGGCTAGATAAAGACACTTCTGGGCTTATAGTAACTGCTCGAAATATAAAAACACAAGCTTTTTTGAAAAAACAATTCAGAAATAGACTTGTTAAAAAAACTTACATTGCAATTCTTGAAGGCATTCCAAAGGAAAAAGAAGGTTTAATTAAAACGTCAATTTTTAGAAATAAAAATGGAAAGTTTATTGCCTCATCAAATTTAGAAAAAGGAAGGCTTGCAATTTCTAAATACAAAGTTTTAAAAACTTATGGAAGCATTTCACTAGTTAAGTTTAGAATATTCACAGGACGCACTCATCAAATTAGAGTACATGCAAAATATATAGGCTGCCCTGTTTTAGGAGATAGTATCTATGGAAGTGCTTCAAAAACTTTTTCCTTAGCTTTACATGCTTATAGAATTGAATTAGACATAAGAAAAGGAGTCCACAAGATGTTTCAATCAAAACTTCCTATAAGATTTAAAAAAATTATAACAACTCACAAAAAATAATATGGCAGAGAATAGAAACTGGCAAACGAAAGCTCTTGTTCTTTCTTTAGACGAACTAGCTTCATCCCATAAAGTTGCAACATTTTTAATCCCTGAAAACTCTTCTTGCCTCATTCTAAAAGCAATGCTTTTCGGGGGAGCAAAAAATCGCTTATCTGGCTCTATTATTCCTTACAACACTGGTAATTTATGGGTATATACAAATCCGACCAATTCTTCAAATAAAATTGTTGACTTTGAAACTACACATTCTCGCTATAGTCTAAGAAATAGCTTAACTCACATTTGGACTTCATCCTTTGTTAGTGAGCTTTGCATTAAGTTAAAAGGATGTATAGATTGGCTTCTTGTAAATGCTTTTCTTGATGGAATTAACGCTTCTAGTGATAAAGAATGCAAAGTTGCTATTTTACGTTTTATATGGCGTGTTGCCTCATATTCGGGGGTAGCTCCATCTCTTTCGTTTTTTGAAAACAACAAAAATGCCTTTTATTTTGACCATGCTAGAGGGCAATTTATAAGTGAAGAGTCTAAGTTAAATAGAGCAAGTTATCTTTCGCCTGAAGCTTTAGAATATCTTTATAAAACGTCTTATTGTAACCCCAAAAAAGCAAGAGAGACAAAACTTTCAAACGAAGCTTACTTTTTATTAAAAAATTTCTTGTTTCACTTTATCTGTGATATTGTTGGAGAAGAAATGCAAAGTTTTTCAAGTAAAAATCCTATTTACATAGCATCTGGAGTGTAGGCAATATCTAAAATTAGTCATTATATGAATGGAGAGCTAATCCTAATTTTTCTTTTTCTAGTTTTTCACCAATAAAAACAGCCTTAGCCTCTTGAAGATTTTGGCAAAGACTAACAGTATAACGCTTATCTACAACATCAAATTTTGTCCAAGCATTATCAATCAAAACATAACCTTTTGCTCTATATATAACTCCAAAAAACTCTCGCAACACTGCAACTAAAAATTCAAGAAGTTCATTTAGACTATCAAAATTTATGTCATTAAAACATACATTTTCTATAGATTGAATGTGTTCTGAGTCTAAAACGTCTTTTGTTGTCTTCACTGGCGTTGTATTAGCAATAGATATTTTTTTATGTAGCTTTTCAAAAAGTCCTTCCCACCATTCTGATTTTTGTTTTTGATATGCTTTATCCAATATTTGAGCCTCTGGATTAATAGTTTTAAGAACACTAGCCACATCAAGTATTTCCTGTGATGAAACATCTTCTATCTTTGAAAGCAATATAAGATTGGCATTTTTAATCTGATCAATATAAATATCACCAAATTTATCTATATAATCTTTGACAGAATGCACATCAACTATTGTAATTGCCCCTAGCAATTGAATGTTTTCATATTCAATCTTACTAATATTACGCATAACAGCACTAAGAAGACCAACACCTGTAGGTTCTACAACCAAATATTGTGGAGAGAGTGTGTTTGCAATTGTCAAGATAGAGCTTGCAAAGTCAGACTTTAAGGAGCAACAAATACATCCTTCGGTTAGCTCCCACACTTTCAATCGCTCCTCTTCTAATATAGAGCCATCTATTCCAACATCCCCATATTCATTTTCCATCACAACGAATTCTTTTTTACATTTTTTTGAAAGAGTGCTAATAAAAGTTGTTTTACCTGCTCCTAAAAAGCCCGAAATAACTAAGATTTTCATAAATCAATCTTCTATAAAAAACTCAATGAAAATATGACTAATTAATAAGCTGTTTACTAAAAAATAGTAAACAGCTTTGAGCTAACCATTTAAGATTAAAAACTTATATAATGACTACAGGCTTAATTAAGTCAGCTGGTTTATCCTTCATAAGGTAAAGAGCTTTTTCAACGTTCTCAAAACCATTAAATTTATGAGTAATGAGGTGAGAAAGATCAAGTTTCCCAACAGAAACCAAGCTACTTAATTTTTCCATGCGTAGTCTTCCACCGGGCATAAGACCTCCATTAATCTGTTTATGTCCCATACCAACTCCCCATTCAACACGTGGAATCTTTACAGAAACGCCGGAACCAAGATAATTAACGTTTCCTATCTTTCCACCAGCTTTAAGAGATTTAACAGCTTCATCAAAAGTATCTACGGTACCACCTGCAATAATCACTTTATCAACTCCCTTACCATGAGTTAAATCAAGCACTTGCTTATCTATAGTACCATTTTTATAGCTTATTATATCGGTTGCACCGTAAAACTTTGCAGCTTTAATGCAAGCTGGACGAGTTCCAACAGCATAAATACGAGAAGCTCCCCTTAACTCTGCTCCAGCTACTGACATCAAACCAACAGGACCAATTCCAATAACTAAAACTGTGTCTCCATACTGTACATCTGCTAACTCTGCACCATGAAAACCTGTAGGCACCATATCTGAAAGCATTGGAGCATGTTCTATTTTCACACCTTCGGGAATAAGAGCTAAATTGCCATCTGCATCGTTTACATGAAAATATTCACCAAAAACACCATACCTTTCATTTATACCCTCCTTGCAGGTATTTCTATATTATTATATAGATACTTCATTATATATTATTGAAATAAGTTATGCAATAGACACAAAAACCATAAGCCCATTAGAGAAAAAAAAAGAGCCTCTTTTTATTGCTATATGGAGTAAAAATTGATAAAATAACTTCATGATGTTAATAATCTTTCAGTTTTCATCTTCAAAAAATCACTTCCCTCTAACATACACCTACACTACTAAATGTCAATATCATACATTAGCTAATGTTATGTTTGTACATTAGCTAATGTTATAGTTGTACCTTAGCTAATGTACAGGGGCAAAACTGTACTATTTAGCCATCACAAACTGTACAGTTTACATATGCAAAACTGTATTATTTAGGGATCGTAAACTGTACAGTTTGCATATGCGAAATAGCACATGTTGCAACCTCGAATGAGGTTGCAACCCAATGAATTTCCACATCAATCGCAGAGGCGTAAGCCTCTAACATGTTGCGGTCGTGCAGTAAGTACAAAAAAAGCCCTAGTATTAAGATAGAAAAATCTACCTAACACTAGGGCTAAATCTAAAATTACTAAAATATCAATCAAACAACTTTTTTCACTACCTTCTCTATAATATATCTTGCTACGTCTTCCTGATACTGAAAGAGTTTAATTAGTAGTTTATAAAATACTATAAAGAATCTCCCCTCGTTCCATTAACACGAAGAGAAAGTCCAAATTTCATCGCAAAGTTATTATTTATACCTAAGCTAAACATAGCTTTTCCAGATCTTGGATAACCATCATTTTCAAATCCATCAAAACGTGCCACGACTGCAGCTCCTAGACCCACAAAGTCATTTATAGAAAAGGTCAAGCCTACTACATTGTTAAAATAATAGCTAAAGCCAAACGTACCACCAAAACCTGCAAGCATTGCATACATTTGCACAGAATTAGGAATTATTCTTTGAACAATACCAATAATGTCCCATATCATACTGGGATTAAATTGTGTTTTAAAACCAACTCCAAAATAAATATTAAAAGCATTTTCTCTTCTAAAAGTGCCACCAAAAAGCATTTCTGTAGAATACACATAAAATTTTTTAATCTTAAAAGTATCTCTCTTTTTAATATTCTCTGCATTTAGTTTATCAGTATATGTAAAACCAAGAGCCTCATATCCTACAACATGATCAGCGTATAAGAAAGCATTATTCCAAAAAAACGTAAAGCCATTCTTTTGGGAGACAAACTGCATATCAATGCCTAATGAAAGCATAGGAATAAGAATCTTTGAATTAGGATATGGAACTTGATTGGAATCTTGTGAATACCTGCCACCAACCATATTTTTGAAAAGATTATCAAGAGCATCAATATTTGAGACCTTTTGTATATCTGTTCCCATATAAAATGTAAAGATAGACTCAGAAAATGTCACAAATGGTAAAAATAGTAATAAAATGCAAATAACTCTTTTTTTCATATAACTCTCCTATAGTTAAAAAATCATAGGACGAGTATAATAATAAAATATAGAAATAGCAAGGCTAAATACTCTAAAAACAAAATAGTTACACAAATCCATATAACCAATGCCATACAGGACGTGCAAGGCTCGAAGAAAAAGGTTGCATTTTATTAAAATCAGGTAACCATGAAGAATCTTGCACTAGTTCTTGGTAAAAGCCCTCTTCCACATCATACTTTGAAAGTAATTCTCTAAGTCTATCATTTTCTTCATCTGAAATATATCTGGTAGGGGCTTTTGTTGCTTCTTTTCTATTTATAGGAGTATACTGAGTCATAATAGAAAGCAATGCCCTATCTTTTAAATTTCTACTAAACCATCTAATCACACTTTCTGTGTCGCTAATTCTATTGGGCAATGCAAGATGCCGAACAATCACTCCAGAAATTAGCTTTTCCTTCTCTTTGCTTTCATACAATAAAGGTGAGTTTTGTGTCATAGTCAGTATAGCATCAGTTGCAATTTGGGGGTAATTACTTGCATTAAAGAGTGAATGAGAAAAAGATGAATCAAGAGTTTTTAAATCAGGCAACCAAATGTCAATCTGATGTGAAAGACGTTCAATTTCAGTTTTTTTTTCATAAGAAGATGTGTTCCAAAGAATTGGCAGTAAAAGTCCCTTTTTTCTTGCAAGATTAAGTCCCTCTAATATAGGTAATGTGTGGTGAGAGCCTGTAACAATATTAATGTTTTCAGCTCCTTCTTTTTGCAATGCAAGGCAAATACTTGCAAAAGTATTTGAGTCAACAACAAAGCCCATCCCATCTTGTGAGATTTGATAGTTCTGACAAAAGGCACAAGCCAAATTGCAACCTGTAATAAAGATTATACCAGAACCACCTCTAGCTGTAATTGGAGGCTCCTCTCCAAAATGAAGCCCTGCCCATGCAACATAAAGATTTGCATCTTGTTTGCAAAATCCATGCTTCCCCATGTTTCTGTTTACATGACAATCTCTTGGGCATAAAATGCAAGAGTCATATTCACTAAAATACAATCTTTTTCCTCATTATTAAAACACCTAAGACAGTATTCAACACTTCTACAGAAAGTTCATTTTGGTATGACAAAATCAGTTCTTTGATAAAATCCCAATTCTCAGATGAAAAATCCATTTCGTCAGTAAAGTCTGAAGTAATCAATGCAAAAAAATTAGTAGAAACTTCAATAGCATACTTTTTTTCTAGTCTTGTGTTTTCAATAAAATAATGAGAAGCAAAAGCCTCAACCAAGTCTTTGCATGTAGCATCATAAGAAATGAGTTCTTTGCAAAAGTGAAAATATAACTCATCATAAAAAGAATCTTTATTCAAAAGTTTTGATACTTGAGTATGATATCCGAAATAATCTTTCATTATTTTAAAAGGCTAATTTCGTCTTCAGTCAAAAGACTTGTATCATTATTCAAAGCTACATCTGCTTCTAAGACTGTTTTTTGTTGTTTTAGCATATAATTTACAACTTTTTCTTTTAAACTCATATCACTTAAAGAAAGAATACGAATAGCAAGAAAAGCAGCATTTTGTGGTTCCAATACAACAGCAGGAGTAATACCTAAAGGCATTCTAAGTGAAGAAAAAACATCAGCACCTGAAAACGAATCAGAGTATGGTGGGCAAGCAATAGTTGGAGAAGAAGTAAGACCATCAACAACACCTGAAAGTCCATTACTTCTTCCTGCAATTGTAATATATACTTTAGGACAAGTCATCTTTTCATAATGAGATACAAGACGTGAAAGATAGTCCGAAGTTTTATGCGCAGATGCAACACGCAAATGAGAGATCACTCCAAACTCTTCCAATTGGCACCTAATCTTTTCAGCATGTTCTTTATCTCTTATTGATCCCATAATAATAACTACAATAGCCTTTTCCATACCATCTCCTCAAAACTAAATGCTTTTATTTTTCCAATAATGAATGAATTCCAGCATATACTGCTGAATATTTCCAAAATATTTTTTTTGCAACTTGCACGCTTTAATGCCTAAATATCTATAATGCCAACATTCCCACTTATAACCTGTAATATTTTCATATCCTTTTGGATATGAAAGAGACCAACCATAGTCCTCCGCGTGCATAGCTAGCCACTTGCCCGGTTTTGTTTCTGCATAAGCATCATCTATTGAACCAAAATCAATAACTGTTCCCAAACGATGTTGTGAAGCATTGGGACGAGCTGAAAAACGATCTGCCTCTTTTTCTCCATATTGCCGAGCATATCTATCAAATAAGTTATTTTGATATTCATAAGAGCGATAAGCAGAACTCACTAAAAGCGTAACACCATCTAATTTTGCAGCTTTTGCCATAATAGACAATGAATTTTCTGCAAGTGGGGTAAGTAGTAGACCTTTTTTATTAACCAAATATTGAGAGTTACTTTTCAATTCTATCAACTTATAAGGGACAAAGGTATTTGAAAGAAGGTGTCCTTTATCCACTAGTATAAAAAGCTCATCTGAGCCTTCATTAAACACATCGTTCAAATCATTAATAAATTGTTCTTCATGTTCTTCTATATCTTTTAATATTTTAGCTGGAATATGCCCAATATTTTTGGGAAGATGTAAATGTCCTTCTGCAAAAAGAATACTATTAAAGAGAAACAATAATATAAAACGATACACTTAATGATTAACCTCTTCAATGGAATGTATAAAGTTGAACATGTCAGAAAAGCCTGTAAAATCTATTGCTAATTTCACAGCATTAGAAGGTTGCATAATATAAACCTTATGACCAATCTCTTCACCTTCTTCGTTTGCACTCATTAAAACACCTAAGCCTGACGAAGAAAGGTGAGAAACAGCTGACATATCTAAAACAACATCTGATATCTTAATAGCTTCAAATATTTTTGTTTCAAATTCAGAAAATGTATAAGAATTTATTGCACCTGAAATATGAAAAAGTTGTAATTTTGCACTATTTGTTCCAACAATTTTTAAATTATCCATACCCCTCCACCTATTATGCTTTACGTTTAAACACTAACATAGTAACATCATCTTCTATTTCAGTAGAAATAAAAGACGTTAAGTTCTTATATATACCATCAATAATAGTCGCTGCATTTTTATTTTTAAGCGAAAGTAATAATCTATTTGCACGTTCAGCACCAAATTTAACATCGCGCAAGTTTTGAGAATCCAAAAGTCCATCAGTTGTTAGGAAAATCACATCACTAGGATTAAGTGTAACTTTTCTTACCTTTATGTATGGTAATATATTTTTAACAAAGCCTAACACCCTTCCCTCTCCTTGAATTTCAATAACATTTTTATAAGAATCAACAAACATGGACATTAAAGGAATACCACAATTTACATAATAAATGGTATTAGTAGCTAAATCTAATATTGCAAAAAGCCCTGCAAAAAAAGTACTTCTGGGTAAATTTGTTTTTATAAAATGATTAACCTTCACAATCAAATCCTTAAAATCATGCGTTCCTACTAAAAATGTACGTAACATAGACTTTAAGATAACCATAGACATATTTGCAGACAAGCCCTTACCTGAAACATCACCAATTAAAAAGAAATACTTATCTTCTGTCAGTTTTATAAAATCTATAAAGTCGCCACCAAGCTGGTGTGCAGAATACGAAATATTTGCAACCTCAATATTTCTATCTCGTATTACGTCCATGTTCTTTTGGATTGAACCTATAATTTGGTCAGACATTTCTATCTCTTTATCAACTGTAATAACAACATCTTCTTTTGCTATGTTTTTTAAATAATACACAATTAAAAAGAAATAAGAATACGTTTCTTCTAACATATTAAGATCATAAACAGTATAGTCAGCATGCATTGTCTTCCTAGCAAGAGCAACAAGCCCAATCAATTTATTTCCTTCTCTCAAAAATAGAATTACTTCTGAAAGAGTCTTGTTAAAAAAGCTTAAAAGCTCAGTTCGATACTCTTGGAATTGGCTATCAACCAATACACTACTTTTAACAATCATTGAAATATTCTCTTCCAAAATAAAATCAAACATTCGGGTACGTGCATCATAAGAGTAGCCATTATCAAATGTTGAATATATTGTTTCTAAGATGTTATCATCATTCGCAACCATTATATCAATACTAGAAGTTCCTACATATTTTTCGATAATTTCTGAAAATTCTTTTGCAGTCTCTCTTCTTCCTAATGTATAATCAATTTTTTGTAAAGCGTTAAACAAAAGATCTTGATATTCCCTAGTGTCCCCCAATAATCTCCTAAAACGATAAAAAAGCAAATTACCTAATGTTAAAGCAACACTAGCAATAATAACTAACAGAAGAACTTGATAATAAAAAGAGCGAACATTTGTCAAAACATATGCACTTATAGCTCCAACAATAGCTGCAGGAACAGCACTAAAAATTAAAAATCTTAAAACACTGAAAAACACTTGCTTTTTATCAAATGTCATGCCAAGAGAACATGCCTTAATAGCCAGCACAACAAACATTGCATATCCTAATGGCTGAATTATAATTGCCCATGAATAAATATCAAATAATCTATAAACAAAAAGCCAATATGCTAACACAAAAAGTACAGATACTAGCATTAAAAAAGACTGTTGTCTAAAAATTAAGTTGTGAAGTGAAAAAATTTTATGCAAAAAAACAACAGCCATAATAATGGGCGTTATAAACACAAAAATAAAAATTAGAACACGTATTGTAGCAAAACCTGCAATATGTGCAGAAGCAATTTTAAAGCCATAAAGAGCATTCCAATAAAATTCTCCAACAAAAAGTACAATTATAGCTAAACCAAACAAGTGGTATAAAATGTTAAAAGCCAACTCACCTTTTTTTGGCTTTTCAAAAAGTGGAAAATCAAAAGCAAATTGCAACATGAACAACGAAGACAACAAAAGAAATGTTATATAAACTTTAGTAAAAATTAATGTATCTACATTATGAAATGAATACAAAATATGTAACATTATAGCCAATGAAAATATTGCGAGGAAAGCTGTAACAGAACATCTCAATAAAGACATGGTAAAGGAATTTTTCACAAAAATACAATAAAGAGAAGAAACAAAAAGAATAATAACAAAGAACCAAACAAAAACAATTAATCCCATTGCAAGCCCCCTACACCTGATCCCCTTTGATCCTGCAAGCAACAATAGTTACATCATCTCTCATTTTCTCCCCATGTACATATTGCATAGCCATATCGGCTATAGAATCCACTATTCCTTGTGCATTTTTTGTTTGGACAAAGTTTTTAATATTATCAAGATAAAAATCAGTTTCTCCTAACTCAACTCCTTCACTATTCATAGCTTCAGGTACACCATCTGAATAAATTAGAAGAACATCTCCATTATATAGAGGTTTTTCCATAACCTCTATTTCATCAAGATCAATTATGCCAACAATACTACAAGTAGAATCGAGAGTTTTAATTTTTAAACCATCATGGGTTTTTGTTAAAATCATTGGATTTTCAATTGATGCATTAACATATTTGAGCGTCATCGCCTCAGTATCAATCAAACCTAAAAAAAGAACTGTGTATTTATCAAGCAGATTCATCCTTTTTATAGCTGTATCAATTAATCGAATCAAAGCCCTTAAATCTTCTTTATCTTTAGTTATTTTGATTGTATTAACAATGACACCCATAACTAAAGCTGCAGCCAACCCCTTACCTGAAACATCGCCTAAAACAAAAAGTGTTTTATTTTCTGTTACCTGAATGAAGTTGTAATAATCCCCTGAAACATTTACTAAAGGTTTAAAATAAGCACCTATATCAAGATAAGGAATATCAGGTATGCTACTAGGCAAAAAAGAAAGCTGTGTCTGAGAAACTTGCTTCCATTCTTGTGAAAGTTCTGAAAGATATATCAACTTTGAAAGAATACCAGATCTAGTTAAAAAAGTGCTAAACTCAGATAACGCTAAAGGAAATATTTCTTCATCAACGTCTTTTATTGCTGGCCAAACAACGAAAAGATGAATCTCATCCAAAACAAAATCAACCATGCGAGCATTCTTCTGGCGAGTAGCATTTAGGCCTTCATCAAAGAAATGAATACCAACAGTTAGTTCTTTGGTTATGTCTTTCAACAAATCAAAAGTCTCTGGATTAGACGCAAAAGATGCAGGACTATTATATAACATTTGACCGAAGTTATCAAAAAACATAACTGAAGCATCAGCTTTATTCTCAAGAATATCCACTATTGCTTTTATTAAATCTTGACGAGTATAACAAAACCTCATGTTTTCTATGAAAGAATTAAAAAGTTTGTTATATGTTTTTCGATATTCCATCTTTCTTATAACACTATAAAGATATTTCAAGATCATAGAAGAAAATAAAACTTCTATCAAAAACAATGCAGAACCCAGCAAAAGTCTATGCATAGAAGTTATTTCAGGAATTTTATAAGAGTGAATTGAAGAAACAGACATGTCTCTAGCAGAATAAAATTCTCCCAAAAACAAGAATCTCGGACTTAAAAAGATCATAAAAAATGCAAATATACCACTCAGAGTAATGCTAAGCAGAATACTAGCAATATATTTTTGTGATTTAATCATCTCCATCCCCTGTTTGTATATGGTTAATATGAGACTGCAATAGTACTACATATTCCCAAAAAATTAAAGGTATAAATTATTTTTATTAGTTTAACAGATTGACTTTACTTTTTCCAAAACATTGGCAAAAAATATATAATCATTGTATAGAGTTCAAGTCGTCCTGCAAGCATAGCAAATGAGAAAAACCACTTCACCCAAGGGGAAAAAAAAGCAAAATTGCCAGCTGGTCCAACTTTTCCAAAACCTGGACCTATGTTTCCAACTAAAGAAAGAGCTGTTGTAATTCCTGTAGTTAAGTCTGCCCCATCAATCACTGCTACAACACTAGTTATTAGGCAAAGTATAAGATAGCAATAGATAAAACCTGCAATACTATAGACAATGTCTTTTCTACCAGGTCTTCCATCAAGCTGAATGCTAAAGATGCCATGTGGAAATAATAAGCGATACATTTCATTTTTTGCTTGTTTTTTCAAAATCAACCAACGTATAACTTTAATGCCACCAGCAGTAGAACCAGAACACCCACCAACCAACATAAGAGTCAAAAGCACCAATTTTGCAAGATGTGGCCAACTATCATAATCTACTGTTGCAAAACCTGTTGTAGTTATTATGGAAGTTACTTGAAAAAAACTATGACGAAGTGAATTCCAAAAACCATACCTACTTGATATTGAAAAAGCTATAGCCAGAGTTGCAATTAAAATAATCTTTAAATATGCCTTAAATTCCGAATTGCTTATGATATCCTTAATGTGTCCCGTAAAAAGCATAAAGTAAAGACTAAAGTTTACCCCTGCAAGAAGCATGAATACAGAGCAGATAATATCAATCCACACTGAAGAAAAAGCACCAACACTAGCTCCTCGTGTAGAAAAACCGCCTGTTCCAAGTGTTGCAAATGTATGGCAAAGAGCTTCAAAAAAACCCATGCCTGCAAAAAGCAATAAAACTAGTTGTAAACATGTCAAACCAAAATATATAAACCACAATATCTTAGCAGTTTGAGTGATTTTTGCAGTAACCTTTCCTTTATTTGGTCCCGTAGTTTCACTTTTAATAAGACGAAAACCACCAACACCCAGAAGAGGAAAAAGAGCAACAGTTAAAGCTACAATTCCCATACCACCTAGCCAATGCATTTGACATCTCCAAACATGAATTGTCATAGGGCAAGAATCAACATCTTGCAAGATAGTAGAACCTGTTGTTGTAAAGCCTGAAACTGATTCAAAAACTGCATCACTAAAAGAAGGTATAACATGGGAGAAAAAAAGTGGCAATGCACCAAGTAGTCCTGTTGCAATCCATGCAAGAGCAACTAAAATAATACCTCCACGTGTGGAAAGCACAATCTTACTCCTATCTAAAAAAAATAAGATTGTAGCAATCAGTAAAACGACCAACATAGGTATCAAAAATGGAGAAATTAAATATGTTTCACCTCTATACCATGCTGTAGCAATTGGGAGAATAAAACTACCTGCAACTATTGCAAGAATCATAAATATTATTTTTACATATTGAAGTATTTTCATTTTTTACCGCTAAATAATCCAATGATCTCCGTACTATGTTTTGCATCCACAATGAAAATAATCTTATTTAGAGCATCAAGAATAGTATCTCCCTTTGGAATTTGATAACTTCCATTTTTACTTAGTAGTAAAATGAGAAACACCCCATGCTTTGCAATATCTTTTAACATTTTTCCAACAACATGCGAAGTAGGTTTCACTTCTAGTTCCATAATCTCCAAGGTTCCATCACACATAGTATGATAACCCAAAACATTAGCTCCAAGAAGTTTTGCCATAATGCTATCAACCACAACATCTTTAAAAGAAATAGCCACATCAATACCAATCTTATACGCAATATTTTTCATTATTCTACTTTGAACCAGTGCTATTGTCTTTTTTACCCCCATAGTTTTTAAGTAGGTTGAGGCAATCATGTTAAACTCATAATTTTCTGTTGTTGAAACCACAAGATCAAAACTAGAAAGTCCTACCTCTTCAGCAAAAGCTTCGTCTGTGATATCAGCATTGTACACCTTTATGTCTGGGAATTGCTTTGCAATTGATTTTGCGATTTTTTCGTTTGCTTCAATAACTGTTATATTCCTAGTTTTTGTAAACTTTTCAAAAAAAGCTCTCCATGTATCAGTTTTCATCTTCTTTAGTAAAAAATCTAAAAGAAGTTTTCCAATACGACTCATTCCTGCTATGGCAATTTTCTTAAAGCTAAAGAGTTCAAGACCTGCAAGATTATAAAATTTTTCTATGTGTTCAGGGCGAGTCAGTATTGAAAGTCGAGAACCTGTAGTCAATACAGTATTTCCCGATGGCACCATATAATCATTATTTTTTTCCATCGCCACCACAATAAACTCCGCATCAACTAAATTACGTAAATCCTTGACCATAATGCCATCAAGATTACTATTCTCTTCCACATTGAATTGAGTGATTTCATAAGGGGAATCATTGAACGAAAGTATGTCGCTTATAGCTCCATGTTCAATAATCTTTTGAATTGCTAAAGCACCTTCCTCATCAGGATAGACCAATGAATGAATTCCAAGCGTTTTTTCCTTGCTTGAAGCAAGACTAGTAACATAATTCTCGTTTCTAACTCGTGCAATTTTTAACACATTAGGAGCTAAGCTATCTGCAATACCACAGATAATCATATTAAGCTCATCAGAATCCGTAACAGCTATTAAAACATCTGCCTTTGAGATGTTAGCATCTCTCAAAATATCAGTATCATTCCCTTCAGCATGAATAACCATGCAATCAAGTCTATTAGCTGCATGTCTGGAAATTTCTTCATTCCGTTCTATCAAAGTAACATCATGTTGTTTTGCTATTAGCCTGTAAGCCAACTCCGATCCTGTAATACCAGCACCAATAATAACTACTTTCATCCTCGAGATATTACACCAAAGTTTAATAATAATCCATAGGGGAATTTAAATAAACTATCTACATCCTAACTACTTCTGCCATGTATCTAACAGAGTCACCGCCTTTTTCAATTTCTCTTTTTTCAATTACAAAGACAAGAGTTGAATTATCTACTATGACTTTTTTGATTGAATACGACTTTGTGCCACTTCTAACTATTTCAGGATGACCGACTCTATATGAACGTTTATTTCCATTCGTGCCAATTACATCACACGTTATATGAAAAGAACTTTCTGTATTACTAACTACTTTTGAATGCAACACAACAGTATACTCAGAACCTGTTTCAAAATCTCTAAACATTAAAACGTTATCCTCTTTTGTCTCCTCAGTCTGTGAATATATAGGTCTTCCTTCTCTATCTTGTGTAATTCCATATTTTTTGAGATATGGAATAGCTCTGTGCTGAAGATCTAGAAAAACTATTTTGCTATCCAAAGCATAAGTTGATTTTGTTGGGGATGTTTTAAAAACACCATTTTCCAAGAAATTATTTGTATTTGCATCAATCAAATAGATCTGTGCGTAAGCCTGATAGGTTTTATCTTTAACTCCATGAATTCCAAAAGCAAACTTACTTCCATCGTCTGAAAAGCCTAAATTCACAAAACTAGCAATATCTCCCGCATAGATTGCAACTATATTTAGAAGTAATAGAGATAAGAAAACAGTTTTTTTCATATTGCCTCCTTAGAAATACCAAAAAACATTATCCGCAAAAAGTGGAAAATAACCTTAATGAGTCGGTATATTCATGTTAAATCTTAAACTTTTCAATATTTTATAAGCTAAAAGTCATTTAACTTTACTTCTTCTTGTTCTTTCAAAGCTTTATTTCTTAAAGAGTTACTTGTATAAGTAACAAGAGTTCCTAAATCTTTTGTAACATTGATGATAATATAATTTTCATCAGTAAATTCCCACTTTGCTGCAAATTTTAATCCTTCACTCTTGATTAAAAGCTCACCTGAAGTACTATTTTCGTTATATACACTAAGTTTTGCTTCTTCAACATAAGTTGCATTCCCATATTTTTTTTCTAGAAGACGCTTCACTTCCATATAAGTATTTAATACTTCACCTTCCTTGTATGGATAGTAGATTCTCCCTGAGAAGAGACGATCCTTATAAAAGAAAAATCGTATCTCAGCTTTGCTACCAGCAAACGTCCCATCGCAAATAAGTCCATAACAACCATCTTTTGTTGTTCCTTCTTCTATCAACTTACAATCTTTATTTTTTAACAACCCTTTCACATCATTTATACTTGTTCTCCAAGGTACTCCCCAAAAAGTACCAAGCTTTTTTTCTGGTTCATCTTCTGCATTTAAGAAAAGAACCACAACACAAATAAACAACAAAGATATTAAACCTTTTCTCATCTACTCGCCCCCTAACTAAAACATTGTATCTACATTTTGACTTTCTTTTCAAGCCATATAAGTAAAGACTAATAAACTCCTTAAAATAGTAAGTTTAAAATCACAAAATCAATTTTCCATTAACATAAAAATTTTCTAAAGACTTAGCTACCATCTTTATATCATATTTTTTTATATCTTCAGGACATTGCCTATTATAAAGTTTAGAATTGGATATAATGAAAATAGCCCATTCATCCACATTAGCATTAAGCGGTAGCGAAAAGAACGCTTCACTCAAATTTGCTTCATCAGGAACTACATCGGATGCAAAACAGGCTAAACCATTAGTTTGAGCCTCAACTAACACAATGCCTAAACCTTCATATATGGAAGGAAAAACAAAAGCATCCATACTAGAATAACACTCAGCTACATTCCCTACACTTCCAGTAAATACAATAGAATCCAAAATATCTAGCCTATTAGCAAGTTCTCTAATTTCTCCTTCAAGATCACCTGAACCTACAAGCATGAGAATTGCTTCTTTATTAATCTTTTTTATTTTTTCAAAGATTTTCAATAAAAACTTATGGTTTTTAACCTTTCTAAAGCCTCCAACATGACCTATAACAAAGGCATTCTCTTCTATACTATATTCATCTCTTATCCTTTTCCTGTCTAGTTCATTAAACAAAAACTTTTCTATCTCTATCCCATTGGGAATGATTTTTACATTCCCAACTTCCCACTCCTTTTTCCCGAATTCCCAAATTCCAGCTTTTTTTGAACAAGCAAACTTATGAGTTGCATATTTATTAATTTGTGTCTTGGCGAAAAGTTTAATCAGTTTTTTTAATCCTACATCAGAGATTGAAGACGAATGAGAATGTGCAATTCTAGTTGGAATGCAAGCTTTTTTTGCAATAGAAAGTGTAAAACTACTCAATAGATTTAAGTGAGAATGCAAAACAGCATATTCATTTTTTTTAAGTAAATCTAATAAATCATTCTGATAAGAGAAAAAATATTTAGAAGATAATTTATTTAAATAGTAAATCTTTCCACCTAAAGAAATAATTTCATCATCAAACGAACCTTTTTCTTTTGAGTGAATCAAAAAATCAAACTGAACTTTTTCTCTATCGATATTGCGGTAGACATTCATCAAATATGTTTGTATCCCTTCCCTATCCATTTTGGGAACAGCATGTAACACTCGAATAGTTTTCATCATTTTTATCCCTAAGCTATAGTGTCCTCTATATATACTAACCAACAACTTAAGAATCTATATCTTTTGAAAATTAAAGATAATTATAGTCTTTCTATTTCGTCAATAGAAAAACCTGTAGCTTTAGATATCTTATCAAGAGACACTCCCATATCACGAAAAGATTTGGCAAGATAAGAAGTTCTTTCTTCTCTTCCTTCTTCTCTTCCTTTCTCTCTCGCCTCACGTCTTGCCACACTTAATTCTGTATTATAATCATATTCCGCTGTAAGCATATTTCTCACCACCTTGCTATTTTCCTTTAGATATGTTCCTAATATACCATGTACAATACAATAATCTATCGCCTTATCATATCCTTCATCTCCATATTCTTTTCTAAATTCTACCACCTTGTCAACAAACATTTTATATTCTTCCAGTATTTTACATGATTTTAGAAAATCCTCATTATCAGGATGATTTATGTTGATTACATTGACTTTTAACTCTAATTGAAACTTTTCCTGTTTTTGCATAAAAGCTGTTGAAAGGTATAGCACATCCCTTGCTTTATATGATACAAACCCATTATAAAAAACATAAAACTCAGGAGTTGGTATTTTTATTAATGTCTTACCATATTTACTTTTAGCATCCAATATCTTTTTGTATAGCTCCACAACATATTCTAAGCAACGCAAAGGCATGTTTTCATTGATTGTTGACTGATGTTCTATCAAAACTAATGCCTTACCATTGACAATACAAGAAACATCATTTCTTAATTTATGATATAAAACATTTACAAGGCGTACAAATTCAACACTGGTTTCTTTGTCTATTTTTTCATCATGTAGGGCATTATACAATGACACTATATTACCTTCAGAAAATTCACCCTGCCCTGAGAATAAATCCACAAAAACAGAATCTTTATATTCTCTATTTGCTTTTACAGTCTTTTCTTTCATAACCTTTTATATCAAACAAAAATTAAGCTAGAAACTATACTTCTCTATGATAACATCTCCACTTTATTCTTTTGTATAAATAGAAAGAATCTCGCAAATATATACATAATGAAAATCACGTTTTGGATAGCACGAAAGTATTATGTGAGCTGCTAAAAAGTTGTCAGGATCAAACTCTGTTTTATATAATTTACGACACTCTAAAACAAGTTTAGCTTCATTAAAAGCTATAACAGAATGATCTAACAATACTGGTGTAAGTCCTGCTTTTTCCGCTTTGTTAAAATCTCTTCCCGAAATAGTTCCGCATATTTTAAGCTTTTCTTTCATAATCTTATCATTACTATCAAAAAAAGAAATTGTCATCATATCTTCTTCTTCTGTGAAAAGTGCTGTATGCCGTGTCGGCCGAATATACACGTATGCAACAGGTTTTTCCCACAAATAACCAAAACCACCCCACGCACATGTCATTGTATTCCATTTTTTATCTTCAATTCCACTACCAGCTGTCGCTAAAAACCAGTCATCAGCACAAGCAGAAAAAGGTTTGATCAAGCTATCTAATTTTTCAATATTAGCTTCATGCTTTACAAAATTATTCATTTAAAAGCTCCTTATTTGACTTTCTAATAAAAATACTAACTAATACATAACCAGATAACAAAATTAAAACAGAAATAAATCTTTGTTTAAATGGCTGACATACTACAGGAAATATATGTAATATAGAACCAAGTATCAAACCCAATATAAATGAATACGTCTGTTTTTCAAATCTAGTTACTAAAAATTTTATAATACGAGCCATGGAAACAGCACCCAATAAAACACCTAGTGCAATACATAAAAGCAATTTAACATCAAAACTTGCAATAGCCTCCATAACAACTTGATAGGCTCCTAGTAGCAATAACAAAAAGGAACCAGAAATACCGGGAATTATCATACCAGCTGAAGCTATAGCACAATAAAGAATTAAAACTAGATAAAATATTAGATTTTTTTCAATTCCATCAAAAGAAAAAACTGTTGCTACCACGCCTTTCCTTTTTAGAACATAAAAGAAAGTCATGATAAAAAGAGCTAATAAGCATAAACATAACTGCAAAAGTTTTAGTTTTAGTTTTAGTTTTTGAATCCTACTCTCTCCACTTTTTCCAGCTATTGAAGCATCATCTTTATATGAAACTACATCAAATAAAAGAGGAATACTTGCAAAAATCATACCTACAAAAAAATAGCTTGTATAAATTGGATATTTAGCATAAAGGTAAGTAACCAATTTAGCAAAAAGTAAAATACCTAAGCCCATTCCAACAAAAAGGGGTAATATATTTTGCCATCTATCTTTTAACTTTTTTACATCAACAGCCGGCAAAAGCAAAAGGTCTTCATAAACGCCTAAAACACAAGCTATAGTCCCACCCGAAACACCTGGAACAACGTTGGATAAACCTATAAGAAGACCAAAAATTAACCTTTTAATAAAGGAAAACATATCCTATGCCTACTCTGTCTTTTTGATAGGATTAAAAACTTCGTGCCAGTTTTGTTTTGCAGTTAATTGCATTAAAACAAAAAGAGTAGTTACAGCACAAATTGTAACAATCAAACCAGTAATTCCATCGAATAAAAAAGAAAATGAAAACACAAATAAGTATATGATTTGTGTTATTGGAATAATAATAAAACTCATCTTTTTAGACAGAAAGTGCATAACATATGTTACTGTCAAAATTAAAGATACTATAGCAGCAATAGCAAAACTTAAATAAATATGCATCTGATCTGAAAAGTAAGAAAACATTAAATGGAAAGAAAAGAAAGACAAAGCTAAAAAGAAAAAGTGCATTGGATGAATATTTTGTTTTGCAACAGTGCTTATCATCATAAGAACAATAAAGAAAAACAACAAAGGAATAGGTGCAAAGAAAGAAACACGAGCCGTAATGTAGCCTTGTGTTAATTTGTTCGGAATTATTAAACCAATACTCTTACCTGTAATTGTATTTATAAAATTCCATGTTAAGACGGCACCTGTAGAAGTATCTTCCTTCGTGGTTGGAGAAAACATATTTCTAGGAAAGTCATAATCATCAAAGTCTGTAGTAATAACGCAATTAAAATTATTCACTTGAACTAAATCATTACTATCCGAAGTCACATTATATTGCAATCTCTCCATACCCGTAGCATCATACTCTATATTAAGCAACACTTCACCTTTTTCGTTTGGCTCAATAGGAAGCTCTCTATTCACTAATAGCTTTACAAAATCTTCCATCTCTTTGCCATTCACACTCACCTTTACATTGTTATAAATGTTATCTGAGGATGCAAATATAGTACTCATGTAGTATTCATCAGCTTCGTTAAAATCATCAATCCTAAACTTATAGGTTGCAATAAAATGTGTTTTAAAGGTAGGAAACCATAAATAGCCTTTCTTTCTCCTGTCCAATTTTACATCCATTTTTATATCTGAAGATTCCAATTTTGCATATACATAAACATAATCTCCCGAAACCTTTCGAGGAACATCAATATCATCTTCATCTACTGGCGTAGCATTTTTAACCTTTATTGATTCTTCTTTATAAACAGTTGGGGCATTTATAACAAGCTCATCTCCATACATAGCCTGCATTGAAGACTTCAGTGAAGAAGACGCATCCGATGTCCTAGCCAAATTGGCACTTCCCAAAATCACCCAAGCAATAGATGTTCCAATAAAAATCACAATCAAAGCACAAATCTTTTGTACAGACATAATAACCTCCTAGTAGCAACTCAGCCTACCATCTTTTTTAGCAACAAAAACAATATCAGTCTTTGTAAAAACACCATTTTCAACAATTCCAACAATCTTATTAAGCTCTTGCTCTTCAACTTTTGGCTCAATAAGAAAATTAGAAGGATAGCTCACATCCAAAATATGATGCCCACTATCAGTTACAACAGGACCAATCTTACCCTTTCCTTCTCTAAGCTTCACAGAAAGTCCTTTTTTCTCTAAAGCCAAAACTATAGGAAAATAAGCCGATGGAATTATCTCTATAGGAATAGGAAAATCACATACTAAACTTTTCACTTCTTTGCTCTCATCTGCCACCACAACAAACTCATTTGAATTATAAGCAATTATCTTTTCTTGCAATAAGGCTGCCCCACCACCTTTTATCAAATTCTTTTTTTCATCAATTCTATCAGCTCCATCAATACTAATATCAAGTTTACCATTAATTCTTTTTGAATTGAGAGAGAAAATAGGAAGCTCTAATTCTTCACACCTTAACAATGTTGCACTACTTGTAGGCACTATTGCTATATCTTTAAGCTCACCTGATTTTACAAAACTAGCTAAAACATCAATAACATACTCTACAGTAGTTCCCGTCCCCATCCCTATTTTACTACCAGATACAATTTTTTTTTCTGATATAAGACTTTTTATTGCATACTCACCTGCAAGACGTTTTTGTTCTTCAGTATTTATCATTTTTATCCCCCATAAAAATCTTAAACTGCTCCTCTGCCTGATATTTTAACATACTATAACCGTTGCATATTCTGCAACCTTTTTCTTCTGCACTTTGTAAAAGCTTTGTTTTTTCAGGTTTATATATAAGATCAAAAACAGATTCAGAACCTGAAAACTCATAAAATGGTAGCACTTCTTCACCTTCTAACATACCAATAGATGTCGCATTTATTATTAAATCAGAATATTCTTTTAATACTCCCAAACTAGAAACATCTAATAAAGCAAAATCATAATCATACAAGGATGCAACAATCTTAGCTTTTTCTAAAGTTCTATTAAAAACCACTACATCTTTAAACTTCAGTTTTTTAAGCACATAGCACACTGCCCTGCTAGCACCACCTGCTCCAAGCAAAGACACTTTAAGAGATGAGGTAAGTTTATCTTTCAAAAACTCACGCAAAGCTTTTTCAAAACCACAAACATCGGTATTATAACCCACACTCTTTTTACCAAAACAACAAACAGTGTTAATTGATTTTATAATATTGCTATTGCCTTCTAGTTCATCAACATATGGAATAATATCTTCTTTGAACGGAGCAGTAACAGAAATAGCTTTTATCCCAAGCCCTTTAACAAATTCGCAAACTTCATCAATATTTTTTGCAGAAATTGGTATATACACACTATTAATTTCATTCTTTTTAAAGCTAGCATTATGTAGACTAGGACTCAAACTTGAATTAACTTTAGTCCCTACAACACCAAAAATATGCGTATCAGTGTTTATTTTGTTAAAATTATACGTTGAGAAAAGTGTATGTGGATCTAAAAATTCTTCCGTCATCCCTTGTTTTTTTATAAAATCCTCTGAAAAAGTGTAAACAAAATAAGAACCTATCAAATTAGCCAAAATACGAGAGCTAAGACCATAACTTCCAAGAGCCACTAAAACAAAATCTTCGTTTTTCATCTTTGCTTTAGCTTGAAAAAGTTTCATTGTATCATGCAAAGAAGATGAATAACTTGCAATCTTAATAATATCATAAGTATTCTTTTTTACTTCTTTTAACGCAAGATCAAAATCTTTGATAGGAGAGGTAATAGAATGCAAGCTACGGATAATCTTTATTCCATACATCTTGCAAGCACATTCTAAACGTGGAGCAAAAAAATCACTTTCTAAATCTACAAACTCAAATCTTTTTATATCACTATCAGTAAAATTCAAAGATAAGGAAAATACCATAGTTCTCACAACTTCATTATAGGCAAACTTTCCACCGTCTTTTTCTCGTCTAACTGTCAAAATAACTGGCACATCAACAAGAGATGGAAAACTATGGACATTAAAAAGTTCATCTTTAGAAAGGTAATCTACCCTGAGTTCTAAAATATCAACTTCATCTTTATATTTATTGAATACTTTTAAATCTTTCTCAAGTGTTTCTTCTGTTAAAGCTAGACAAATCTTAGTTTTCATATAAGGTCTATAAAACCACCCTATCATTACCATCACGACTAACCATCTTCATTTTTTCCATGATGTTTAAAATTGGGATTACATATTTACGAGATAGTCCAGTGGCATCACGCACTTCTCCTATTGACATTCTTTCTCCCTTCTTTTTGTTCTTCAAGATTTTTTTTACAACATCGTCAAAAACATCTTTGTGATAGTAGAGTAAATCTTCAATACAAATAAGCAAATTAAGCTTCACTAAATCTCTTACTTCTTTTTTGTATTGAGGCACATTGAGGCGCGAAACATCAATTCCCTTATCTTTTGCTTCTATTGCAGACTTTAATATTGATTTTGCTATTGGCGATATATTTTGATTTGACTTTCCTTTTTCTATATATATATTACCTGACATAGTCAAAACACCTTCATCACAAAGGTGATTAAATATCGCAATTTTAGCCTTTAGTGGTAGTGGAGATAGATCAATCTCGTCAACGGTAAAACCTGTATTTCTAGTATGTGCAATATTTATAATTTTATTTTTCCATGCAATAAACTTAGCTGGAGCAAAATGAAAGCCTGAAAGAGTAATGATATCCCCTTCTTTTCCTACATCAAGTCCTTTTGTTGCATAGCCATAGAGATTGAATAAATAGCTTTGCCATGAAGTAAGCTCTCTTCCATTATATACCTTAAAAGCATCTCTAAAGTTAATCCTATTATAGGAAGAGAAAGCTGCTAAAACTCTGCAAGAAGCCAAAATATCACTTCCACCATGCCTTATCAAAACAGCACTTTGATTCCATGAACATGCAATAGCTTCTTTTAAGGAGAGGCGAGCAAGTGATGAGTCATAACTATTTATGTGTAGAGCTCCAATTGAATGGGTGCTACCAAGTGCAATCTCTAGTTCACAATGATTTTTAATACTTTCACTCTTATCGTCAAAAATTTCATCGATTCGAATTAATAGCTCCGTTCCTTGAAGAATAGGCTCTCCTTCATCATTTGAAATAAGCATTCCCTTAGAAACTTCCACTTTGTCAGGCAACTTTAAGTTTAAAGCAGTTCTAGCAGGAGCTAGGATATTTTCCACATTCTTATGGTGATTTTGTATTGATTTCACTCTACATTCTACGTTAACAGGATATATAGAAAGAGTGTCTCCTACAGATATTTTCCCACTTCGTAATGTTCCTGTAATAGTAAGACCTATGCCTTTTAATGTAAAAACACGGTCAATATATAAGAATGGTTTTGAATTATTATTTAGGTGACAACGAAGTAAAAGATGAACTATAGCCTCTTTAAGTTCTTCCATTCCTTCTTTTTCTGTAGCTGAAACTGCAACACAAGGTACTTCATAACCTAAGATAGAAAAGCAATGACTAAGCACATCTTCTTTAACTAATTCCAGTGTTTCTTTATTAACTAAATCTTTTTTTGTGATAACCACAAGTATATTTTTGATTTGCATGGCTTTTAGAATACGTAAATGATTTTCACTCATATTCATCCAACCATCATCTGCCGCCACAACTAAAAGAGATGCATCAAGCCCCCAAGCCCCTTGAACCATATTCCTGATAAACCTTTCATGCCCTGGCACATCAACTATCCCAACAACACCAACACGTTCATCAGAAAAAGAGGCAAACCCTAACTCAATTGTCATACCTCTTTTTTTTTCTTCAGGCAAACGGCTTGTATATATCCCAGTTAAACTTTCAACTAATGTTGTCTTTCCATGATCCACATGACCAGAAGTCCCTAGAATATATCCCATAACATTCACCATCCATTTATTGTAATATTTTTGACAATCTTACCCAATATTAATTTCTTCTTTCTTAGCTTCTTTTAAAGAATCAAGACTGTTTTCATTTGCAATAATCGCCTCAAATTCATCATTTTCAATTGTTTCTTTTTCTAACAATGTTTCAGCAATATAATTAACAAGCTTTTCTTTTTCTCTTAAGAGATTACAAGCTCTTTCATATCTTTCTGCTATAATTTTAGCCACTTGTTCATCTATATATTGTTGTGTCGTCTCTGCATATTCTCTAACAAGTTGAGGCTCTACGTTACCCACATACCCTGCACCACGCTTATTCAATGCAACATTTTTAAATTTGGAGCTCATGCCATAATCTGTGATAATACTCCTTGCTATGTCTGTCGCACGAGCCAAATCATTTGCAGCTCCTGTTGAAATCATGTTAAACACAACCTCTTCAGCTGCTCGTCCACCTAGCAATACATCAATTTCAGCTAATAGCTGTCTTTCAGTAACAATATGTTTATCATCTTCTGGAATATGAAAAGTATAACCCAATGTACCTGTACCACGTGGCACAATAGTAACCTTATGAACTTTATCTGCTCCTTCTGTAAAAGTACCAACAACAGCGTGTCCTGTTTCGTGAAAAGCAATAATTCTTTTTTCTTCTTCACGAATCACTCGAGACTTTTTTTGTAAACCAATCATTGTTTTCTCAACTGCTTCGTCCAAATCAGTCATGCTAACTCTTTCTCTTTTGGAACGAACAGCCAATAGAGCAGCTTCGTTTATGATATTTGCAAGATCAGCCCCAGAACATCCACTAGTAATTTTTGCAATTGATAAAAGATTAGCACTTTCGTCAAACTTCACATTTTTTGCATGAATCTGCAATATTTGCTCTCTTCCTTTTAGGTCAGGCTTATCTACAACTACTTGTCTATCAAATCGACCTGGACGCAACAAAGCTGGATCCAAAACATCTGGACGGTTAGTTGCAGCAAGCAATATCAACCCAGTGGTACTATCAAAACCATCCATTTCCACAAGAAGTTGGTTAAGCGTTTGCTCACGTTCATCGTTTGAATTAGTGGTGTTAAGTCTTGATTTTCCTATAGCATCTAGCTCATCAATAAAAACAATGCAAGGAGCTTTAGCTCTTGCCTGTCTAAAAAGGTCTCTAACACGAGAAGCCCCAACACCGACAAACATTTCAATAAAATCAGAGCCACTAATTCTAAAAAATGCAACACCAGCTTCTCCTGCAACAGCTCGTGCAAGCAATGTTTTTCCAGTACCAGGCGGTCCTACAAGCAAAACCCCACGTGGAATCTTTCCACCAATGTCAGTATAGCGTTTCGGAAATTTTAAGAAGTCCACAACTTCAACTAATTCTTCCTTTGCTTCATCAACACCTGCAACATCCTTAAAGCGTGTTTCAACTTTACCTTCTTCAACAGCTATATTCCTTGTTTGACCTGGGTTAAACAAGCTTCCACCAAGCCCGCCTGTAAAATTTTTTGTAATATTCTTCATTATGAGACGCCAAACAAAGAAAATTAACAAAAGTGGCAAAGCCCATTGAATAACAAAATCTATAAAATAGCTTTTTTCTCTTGCTTTAACAGAATAAACAACCTTCTTTCGATCAAGCAATTTCACAAATTCATCATTATAAATTCCAACTGTTTCATAATATTCATCTTCTTCTTGCTTTCCACCAAGTATATTTAATAATCCGTTTCCATCTCTTGTTTTGCTTGCATTCTTTTTTACATAACCCTTAAAATATGTCGAATCCATTTCTACACGCTTAATCTCGTTAGACATTATACGAGCCTTAAACTCAGAAAATGGTATTAGATTTCTATTACCTTGCAAAAGCACTTGCCCAAAAACAATAAATGTTATGACAATTAAAGCAAGGATCAAAAATATTGATGTTTTAGATTTTTTAGGTTGATTTTTAGAAAAATCTTTTTCATCATTATTTAAAAAAGGAAAAACATCATCATCTTTCTTGTCTTTATCTTCACTCATAAAGGCTCCATTTCGTTAGTGTATTTTAAGAGTATAGCTTTTTCACCGAAAAAGGTTCAAAAATTTACAAAAAGCTACTTTGCAAAATGTCAAAGATAGATATTACACAAAAAGACACAAAAAGTCGAGTATAAAATAGAATAACTATTAACAACAAAGATGAAACGTTACCAAAGGAAGTTTATTGGAACACATACACACTTATGAGCAAAACATGTACAATTTTGCCGATATTAAAAGTATAAAGCCTAAGTAATTTATAAACCAAGTATTCCATCATATTATATAATAGAAAATAAGCTCATTTATTGAGAAGCCTAATAATGTTTTTAACTATAAAAAATAAACCTGCTCCAATCAGCACAAAGAGTACAATCCAACCAATTGTATAAACTATAGGCATGACCAAATCTTTTAACACTACAAACATACAAATAAGACAAATCATACCAAGTATTATACCAACGGTTATTAACACTTTTTTCTGCATTTTTATTTTTCCTCAGCTCCCTCTTATTTTACTGATTCATTATCATTTTACAAGAGATGATAAAATCTATCTTTCCTTGTAAAAACCTTCTTTCCAATTAAAATATGAAGTATCTTGTATATACTCTTCCCTATTAAACGCATTGAGAATAAACTTATATTCTTTTGCATTAATTGCAGTATGAGAAAAATCAAGTAAGAAGTGTTCAAAACCATTCTTTCTAAGATGCCCCACTCTATGTGTAATAGAAAAAGGTTTTTCAGGCAACACAAAAGACTGAGAAGAAGTTGAAAAAGCTTTGAATGTCATTTTTTCTTTATCTTTAATATAGAAGAAATCATAATAAGCTGGTAAAGGGGAGCTAATTCTAAAAAGAGCTGGATAAGCAAAAACAGTTAATAAAACATTTTGACGAGTACCTTTATTTGTATAGCAATTTTCAACATTACTATATGAATTCTCTATTGGGCAGATAATCTTTGTTATTCCCATTTCTTCCAAATATTTTATTGCATAGCGGTTGAATGTATATAAATAAGGACCAGCAATTAAATTTAAGTGAACATTTTTAATTTTTTCCAATATTTCCTTTAATATTTTAAACTGAGCTAGGTTATTCAAAATAAAAGAAAAATACCCACTTTCCACTAAAAAAGTCAATGTATCTTCCATTTCTTTTAACACACTTTCTTGCAAAAAGGGATCTAATGATATTATCGTATCTTTTTTAGAAAAAGGATTTATTCCATTACGCATTTCATAGTTTTCTATAGACTCTTTTGTTTCTTCATTTAAATTAACTACCAATTTAGCAGGACGCAAGTTACCAGAAATTAAAACATTTATATTATTGAAAGATGAAACTTGCACATATAAACCTTTTGGAAAAAAATCTTTTTGCTTCTTTTTATCTACTTTATCCATGTTTTTTTTGTTTTTTTCTTTTGAATGTACTTCAGAATCTAAAATTAAAGTAGGTAATTTTTCATCACGTGGACTAAGCCTATACTTATCTAAATTGTTTGGTAATATATGAGGATAGCGTTTGGTGTTTTTTTCTTGGATCAAATATACAAAGTCCCCAACTCTTGCTGTCCCTGTAATTTTAACAAATTGCTTTTCACCCTTGTTTTTCACTTCAGTAATTTTAAAGCTCTCTCTAGTCTTGTCATTTTTTTCGTGTATTCTAATACTATCTCCAACATTTAAGATATTTTTAGAAGAAAAACATATAAAAGAATGCGGTGAATCAGGCGTAGAATCAACAATAACTTCTAATATTTTTCCTAAAAAAATACCTGTTCCTCCAGCTTGATTAGGTTGCAAAACTTTCTCAAGACTAGGAGAAAAAATATGGTAATGAGTTTTTTCTCGAGAAAAGTCATGCAATAACATATTCTTGCCTTCAACAAGAACTTTCTCTATGTCTTCATCATCCGCATGATCAATTACATACCTATAAGCTCTCACCACTTGACCTACATATTCTGCACTTTTCATTCTTCCCTCAATCTTAAAGGAAGATACCCCTGCTTTTATGAGATCGGGAACAACATCAATTAATTGTAAATCATAAGGAGAAAAAAAATAACCTGATCTTTTTCCACCTTGACAATCAGCTTCATAATATCTTCTACAAGCTTGTGTACACATACCTCTGTTCGCTGATTTTCCTCCAAGATATGAAGAAAACATGCAAAGCCCAGATTCTGAAACGCACAATGCTCCATGTACAAACACTTCAAGCTCACAATTGGTGTTACAATGTATCTTTTCTATCTCTTTTAACGATAGCTCTCTTGCAAGAACAACCCTAGAAACTCCCGAGCGACTTGCAATATTTGCTCCCTTACTAGAAGCAATGTTCATTTGTGTTGAAGCATGTATCTTGAGATGTGGAAAATACATCCTTAACATCTTCAAAACACCTAAATCTTGAACTATTAAAGCATCAGGATTAACCTTTGAAAGAAAAGTTAGAAAGCGATATAACCTTTCACACTCACTTTCTTGAACCACAGTATTGACTGTGATGTATATTTTTTTTCCTTTCTTATGCAATGCTTCAACTGCAGCTTGCACCTGATTCCATGCAAAGTTTGCACCTCTTAATCTTGCATTAAAACTTTTCAACCCCAAATAAACAGCGTCTGCCCCTTCATAAACGGCAGCATCCAATGCCTCAACGCTCCCTGCAGGAGCCAAAAGTTCCACACTCACTCACCCCACCTCACTAAAAAGCTATTGATTAAAAGCTTCTTCTAAAGCTTTCACTAACGAAGAGACATCCTGATCCACAGAAACAGTAGGCACTATGCTAGAAGCTTTGTACATTGCCCTTTGTGCATAATCTACAGAAGGAATACTCTCAGCAATTTTATGATACATATCTATAGCTTGAGCAGTACAACCGTTTACTTCCATAGCATTAGCAAAATTAATAAATACATCCCAAAGATTTTTATCTTCTGCCCATTTTCTAATACTTGCATTTTTTCCTGTGCGAGAAAGAACATCCTTAAAATCAGAATAAACATAACTAAAATCCGCCTTTTCTAGCATCTCAGACAAATAAGTAAGAGCAATACTTGCTGCAAGTGCAGAGGTTGTCAGAGATCTTTTTGCATTACCTGCTTCAAGATATATCTTGCTCAAATCTATATACGCTTTAAGAGCAATTTCTTTATTAACACGATAAAGCTTAAAGAACTTATCTGTTGTTTTTTCCTTTATAATGGTGTTTAACATTGCTTTTAACTTACTACTTTCTAACACTGTAGAACCAAAAGTCGGATCTTCTGTTAAAACTAGCAAAAGATATTTTTCTTGCATGTCATGCTGACCTAGCAATCCTGCAACATCTGCAATTGAATAGATTATACTAAAGCGTTCATCAGGTATTTCTAAAAGATGAACTTTCGAATAAGCTCTTTCAAAATAAAACATAGCTTGCTTATATTCACCTTGAATTGAATAGATATTTCCCGTTATATAATCAGCTTCTGGAAAAGCAACCTTCTCATTAAGATATGACATAAAACGAGACACAGAAAAATCAAAAAAAACTGGAGGACGCAATAAAAAGATAGTATCCATGATTTTACAAGCATCATAGTCTTCCCTCTCTTTTAGAGCTTTGTATACTTCTTGAATATCATCACCTACTCTTTTCACCTGACGTGGCTTTAGAGCATTTTTTAGATATTCATAGTTTTGCTTATATTCCTTTGTATGCACTTCCACAGCACGCTCCACATATAAAAGAGCATTACCAAATTCCTTTCTTTCAATTGCAATTTTAGCAGTTTCTATTAAATGCCATGCCTTATCTTTACTTCCTTGAAGATATTCAATTGCGAAAAGATTAAAACAAAAAACATTCACTAAAACTAACACAATTATTTTTTTCATAGCTCATTAAGCTCCTTCTCAAAAGCCTCATCTATTATGTTGTTTCTCATTTCTATGGAAACATCTTTTAATCTGATTGTATGAATAGGCACACCTTTTTTAAAGATAACCACCATTTCAGGTGAACCTGTAATGCCTAAATCTGCCATACTAGCTTCTCCAGGTCCATTTACAACACAACCCATAATAGCCACTGTAACATCTTTTTTAATTGCAAAAAGTCTATGTTGCCATCTAGCAACAAAACTATGCACATCAAAGCCTCGTCTTCCACATCTTGGACAAGAAATGAGTTTTACGGAATTTTCACGCTTACCACACTCACTCAATATTTCTCTTGCCGCAAGCACCTCGTTTTCCATCGCATCAGAAAGGCTCACTCTAATAGTCTCTCCAATATCTTCATCAAGCAACTTACTAAAAGCAATTGTACTTTTAACAATTCCTGAAACCAAAGGTCCTGCCTCTGTTACCCCTAGATGAAGTGGCTCACTCCTTTTTGCTCTAAATGCTTCATTAGCCAATATAGTTTCTTTTACATTAGAAGCCTTAATCGAAACCAAAGCTGTAGCAAAATCTAGCCTATCCAATATTTCTAACTCTCTAAAGGCAACTTCTGCCATCAAGTTAGCCTTTAAGTGTGAAAAATCTTCACTATTAGATGCCTTCGCCTCTTGCAATTTTTTTGCCAAATCTTTTGGAAGTGAACCTGAATTTACTCCTATACGAATGGCTACACCTTTATCAGCTGCTTTTTTTACCACTTCAACTATATTTTTCTCAAGTCCAATGTTGCCAGGATTTATTCTAATTTTTGCGACATTGCCTTCCATGCAAAGAAGAGCAAGGCGATAGTCAAAATGAATATCGGCAACTAAAGGCATTGGCGTTAAATAAGAGAGTTTAACTAAAAGATTAGCAGAAGCTTCATCAGGAACCGCAAAGCGTACAACGTCACAACCTAGCATATTTAATTTTTCTAATCTTAAAACAATATTTTCCAACTCTATTCCAATAAGGCTTTCTTTCCACATAGTTTGAATAGAAACAGGAGCATTGCCACCTATTTCCAGTTTTCGAGTTATTCCATTTCCACCTATTGTTATTTTTTTGCTTTTATTCATTTATAGCCCCACTGTTGCAGAAATTAAAGCTACAAAAAAGTATTAAGATATAACAAAAAAGCCCTCTTTAACCTTTATGGTTCAGAGGGCTTTTTTCATTTCACACAACGCACTAATTTCTATTTATAGAAAGCCTTGTATGCCTTATATGCCATGTAAAGGTCAGCCTTGCTTGCAAGCTCATAAGGGCCATGCATAGAAAGAACTGGAACACCACAGTCTACAACTTCTGTTCCGTACTTTGCCAAAATGTAGGCAATAGTGCCACCCCCTCCTGCGTCAATCATACCAAGCTCTGCAGTTTGCCAAACAACATCATTGTTATCAAAAACTTCTCTAACATATTGCAAAAACTCTGGATTTGCATCATTAGAGCCACCTTTTCCACCAGAACCTGTATATTTGTTAATGCAAATACCATTCCCCATATACGCAGCATTCATTTTTTCAAACACTGAAGGGAATGCAGGGTCAAAACCTGCAGAAACATCAGCAGAAAGCATTTTTGAGCGAGCTAAAGCATGTCTAACGTCCACATCAGAATAGTCTTTTTTGGTTGACAACAAATCTGCCACCATATTTTCAAAATAATATGCTTGCATACCAGTGTTTCCAACAGAGCCAATCTCTTCTTTGTCAGCAAAAATAGCCACTGCAGTAACAACTGGATTTTCAATTTCTAGAATTGCACGTAAAGTTGTATATGCACAAATTCTATCATCATGTCCGTGAGCTGCAATCATTGAACCGTCAATACCTACACTCCTAGCTTTTCCAGCAGGCACAATCTCAAGTTCTGCAACTCTAAAATCTTCCTCAATAATGCCATATTTTTCGTGAAGAAGTTTTAGCACATTTTCTTTAATAACATTTTCTTTTTTCTTGTCTTTATCAGCTTTCTTACCTTCAGCTTCAACCTTCATGTGTCCTATAACCACATTTAGTTGCTCCCCAGTAATTGCTTCTGCCATTGTCTCTTGCAATTGCTTTTTTGAAAGGTGAATCAATAAGTCATTAATAAAAAAGACAGGATCATCCTCATCTTCACCAATGCAAACTTCAATCTTTTTACCAGCCTTATTAAAAATCACACCATGAATTGCAAGAGGTATAGTTGTCCATTGATATTTTTTAACTCCTCCATAATAATGAGTTTTCAAAAAAGCTACTCCGGCTTCTTCAAAAAGAGGATTTTGCCTTACATCAAGGCGAGGACTATCTATATGAGCACCAATAATATTCATTCCATGAGTCATGTCTTTACCAATAACCATCATCACAACAGACTTATCTTTGTTGTTAAGATATACCTTTGTACCCGGGACAACATGTCCTTTTTTAACAACTTCGGATAAATCCTTAAATCCATGTGACTTAGCCAATTCAATTATTTGCTTTGCACACTCACGTTCAGTTTTTCCATGATTCAAGAAATTTAAATAATCATTAGAAAGCTCATTTAATTCTTGCATTTGGGAATCATTTAAACCTTCCCATGCCGACTTAGGTTTATAACATAAATCCATTTTTTCCTCCTAACCTTTTGGTTATTCTCCAAAAACTTTATTAGTTTTTTAGAGACCTCCTCATTATCTGATTTTAAGACATTTGCAAAATTCTTATTTTCTCTTGAACCCCTGGATAGTCTGGCGATAGACGCAACACAGCTCGGTAGGCATTAATAACACCTTGTCTATCTTGCTGATTTGTTTTGTCCATATTGTTCTCTTTAGCAACAGCTAGACGATACAACCAAAGAGGTCTTCTCGAATTAAAACGAACAGCAATGGAGTAGGCAATATCAGCTTTGTTATACTTTTTTTGCCTATCATATATTTCTCCAATAAAAAAATAGGCATCCCCAAGTCTATCTCCGGCCTGATCAGAACCTACATATTGCTCAAGATATTGCAAAGCAAGCCCATATTTACCAAGATAAAAATAAGCTTCCCCAGCTGTTTCTATTATGCGTAAATCTTGAGCTATATTTAACGCATCTTTACAATATTTAATCACTTCATCATAACGTTTTAATTTCAATAAAGACCATGTGCAAACAGTATATGAATCTAAATTTCTTGGATTTTGAGATAATTCTGCAAGGCAAATAACAACAGAGGCTGTATAAGCATCTTTTGCTTCTTCTGTTCTACCTCTTTCATCTAAGCTCCTACCATCTCTAAATAGCTTTAGTGCATCAGGTTTTCCTTGTGCTGATAAAGATAAAACACCACATAATAGGTAGATAAAAAACAAAGATTTTTTCACAAGATATTCTCCATTACTCGCTAACATTTCAAATCTGCATAGCATTATAGAATATAAGATAGCCTTATTCAAGGTTTATATAAACGCAATTATTTTTACATTTCAGCATCACTTTTTCTAACATATAAAGGTCCTTCTGAGTCTTTAACTTCCTTGCATAAAGAGCGATTGGTAACAACATATTCTAAAATGTAATAAGGAAAAGATGTCTGAGATAGTTCTACAAAAGTCATATTTTCACCATCCCCTTTTTCTCTTATAGCTTGAATAAATCTGGAAATGCCTACGCCAACTACCAAACATGGTTTACTTCTATCAATCTTAGAAGTAATAACATCTAACGAAGCATCATAAATCTCTGTTATAGCCTTGTGCTTATCAAAAACTTGAGCATAAAAACACTCTCGTTTTGCATCAATAATAGCTAACAAAGTTCCATTCCAAAAATTAAAAGCAAAATCAAAAATTGTAAGAGTAGGAATAGCTAAAACAATAGCTCCACTTGCTAAGCTAATAGCTTTAGCCGAAGCATAGCCTAGCCTCAAGCCTGTAAAACCACCAGGCCCTTCAGGTAAGGCTACAATATCAGTTTCTACAACACTAAAACCTGCATACTTTGTTGCAATATCAATCTGTGTTACAAGATCTTTACTACGTCCAACTGGATAAAAATGAGACGAATACACACCCTTTTCTCCAGAAGCTAACACTGAAATTGCTTGAAATGTAGCATCTATAACAATAATGTTCACTCTTAGTTTTCTCCAAAAATGCTTTTTGTAGACGAAATAGCATAGGGACAATTGTTTATAGTGATTTCTCTCGTTGTTTCATCTTTAATTTGAATGTCAACAAATATAGTATTCTTTGGCAATTCGTTTAAAATCTTTTCACTCCATTCTATAACACAAACACCATCTCCATAAAGATATTCTTCTCCACCCATGTCAGAAAAATCATCATATGAAGTTAATCTATATAGATCAAAATGATATAAAGGCAAAGCACCTGAATACTCTGAAACAATTGTAAAAGTTGGACTCGTAATTTCTTCTTCAATTTGAAGAGCCAATGCTATACCTTTTGTGAAATACGTTTTCCCTGCAGCAAGTGTTCCAGTAAAAGCTACTACATCACCTTTTTTAAGGCTTTTTCCTAAAACCTTTCCTAGCTCTATCGTCCTTTCACATGTATCTGTTATAAATTGCATAAATTAGTCAAGAAGTAATTCGTTAGTTTCAATTAATCTTTTGATCGTACTCTTTAAGTCAATAATCACCGGCAAAAGTGGATATTCAACATCATCGTTAAATCCCACAGTAATCACCATTTCACCTGTAGGCTTGTGTTCAATAGAAAATGCAATACGAGCCTTTTTCTCTTTACCTGCAATATAATACATCATTGTCGCAGTAAAATCCTGCATGTAATATATGTGCGATTCTTTTCTTTCAATATCTACCAATTTTGAAACAACCATAATTCTAAAACCTACCTAAACCAAATGTTTTAAGCCATTACCCAAAGCCAAAACAAGTGGAGATAATTCATATTCTGCTATATCAGAAATTGCAACAGTATCTTTTTGTTCAAAACCTTCTATAATATTCTGAAGTAACTCAGAAAACTCATTTTTGTAAGCATCTATTGTTTTACCTTCAAACATAAAATCATAGTCAATGCCAGCTATATCAAAGAGCGAGTATAACATATACAGGTCTTTCAACATAATAGAGAATTCTTGTATAATTGACAATGCCTGTCCTTCTTTCCCTTCATTTAATAATATAGCAATATCAGTTAGTTTTTCAGCCACTAAAACAAATTTATCCCCTAATTCTACAAGATTTTTCTTTACTTCTAACCCACTAACTGTAGAAAGCTCAATTGTCTCAACATCAGATATTGGTTTTAGAAACATATCATCCAATTGATTTGCAGGAATAACTTTCCCATCAAGCATAACAGTTATAACTGTAGCATTACGCTTCATGCAATACTCTTCTATGTTGCCTAATACTTCTCCAATAGTCTTTTCGTTTTCTATAACACATTCTAATATTTGTCCATCAACAAACACTTTCATAAGTTCATCCTTATTTTTCTAAGCTTTTATTAAAATTTGATATTGCATCAGATTGTTTTTTTAAGTCCTTTAATGTGCCTTCCATCATACCATATTTTCGCTTTAAATCAGCCTCTTTTTGTGCAAGTTTTTTATCATAATCTACAATCCTTTTCTCGGAAGTTTTAATCTTGTCTTGCACAGAAGCAATGCGATTAAAAAAAATTCCTCCACGTTGGGTATATGGGTTTAAATATTCATAAATTGCATATGCAAGTCCTGAATCTATAATAATATCCCCATCAGAATCATACCCAAAAAAATCTTTTACCCCTTCCATATTATCGGTTAAAGCTTTTTCCAAAACTTTTTCATCTATTTCAAGATATCCTCGAAGACGTGAAGCATCTATTCCTTGTCCAGAATTTGCATTAGTAGAAATCCCCATCTCAGATAACAGTTTTATAGGAAGATCTTCGCTAGCACCATAAGCATTACTCATCCTTTGTTGCAAATTGCTTTTGAGGGAAGAAAGCGTAGTGTCTCCATAAAAACTGCCTAGTCTTTTTAATGCACTCTCCTTCTCATCATCAGAAAAATACGAAAGTTCTTCAACAACTTCATTTTTATTTGTTGTCAAAATATTTATTTCTGCCATAAGTCTATTATACTTAGCAACAAACTCGATAATGGAAGATTTAACCAACTCAACATCTGGTTTAATGGTTATATCTTCTGCTTTTTCTGTTTTACTATGAAGGTCAAGTGTTACAGATGGAATGATATCATCAATTTTATTACTATCCCGTTTCATCTCAATTCCTTGATATGAAATTATAGCATCCGCCGCAGTAGATGCAGGATTAGTGGGAATATATTCACCAGATAAATCTTTTGTAAAAACCTTGATGCTTTCGATTTTTAATGGAAAATCATTGTCATTATCTAACAAAACAGCTCCAACTTTTTTGTCTTCAGAAAGAGGAAAATGAAGCACTTGTTTTTCCTGAGTATCTTTGACAGATGTCAACTTCAAAAACTCACCATTTTCGAATTTGAGCGTAAAAATATCTAAATCCTTAGCTTTAACATCCTCATCTATTCTTTGCTCATCACCTTCAAAAGATTCTTTTACTTCTTCACTCTCATTTTCTCCATTAGAAACTTCATCTTTTGGAGCTAGAGAAGCATCCCCTTCATCAAAAACCTTTGAAGGATTGTTTTTCAAAATGATACCTTTATAAGAGACAGAGCCCACAGCTTCAAAAAGAGTAGCTACAGCATTAGAATTGTCTTGTTCCCCTTTATTCAAAATTTCATCTTTAGGTTTGCTATTGACTTCATTTTCTGCAAGTTTAACATCAGATTCTTTATCTTGAAATGAAAAAACAATCTCCAACAACTCAGCATTTTTTGTCTCAGGTAGTTTTTCTAGCTTTAAGCTAGTAGAAGAATTAGAAGAAATTTTAACATTAGAATATTCAAGAATAGTTTTCCCACTTTCTCCCTTTTTAATAAATCCCATCTTTAACGCCCAGTTAAGAGCATCTCCTTCAAAGATGAGTTTATTTTTTTCGCCTAGAAGAGAAGAAGTAAGTAATATTGACGTTGTTTTAGGCGTTACTTTCATTTCAGAAGCACTAATAAGTCCTTTCCCTCGCCTATTAATTGCTTGCATAAAACTTTTGTAATTACCACCGTTCCACTTTAATTCAAGTGTTTTTTCCCCAACACGAAAAATATAAGTGCCAGCCTCAACTTTCATATCTTTTGAGACTTCATCAGATAAGAAGCTATCGGCACTTGCAATCTGCTTAACAGCTATCTTCGCAACCTGCTCTTTTGCATCCCTAGTAGCTACGGCTGTAATACTAGATTCGTTAGAAGATGTAGCAATATGCTCGTTGAAAGGGTTATTAAATGAGTAAAACGATCTAGAAACATCTTTCACTTGGCTAGAAAATTGATTAAGAGATTGCCAAAAAGAAAGAAAGCCTTTATATTTTTCAAGCTCAGTTGCAACCTTTTCACGTGGAAGTCTTTCAGCCTTCATTATAGCTTCAACTAGCTTTTCATATTGGTTATTAACGCCCGGAATACTCAAATCAGCCATAACACCCTCAAGTCTCTTATGAAAGATCACAAAAACCTAACAGTTTTTGTCAATCAACACAACAAATAAATAATAAAATGGAAACATCGACCGCCTAGATATCGGCTAAATTTGAAAACATATTGAGAAACGATAGATAGACAATAAATAAACTAAGACACTAATATTTAAGCATTAGTATCGACAAAAGCACCTGTACTAGATTTTATTTTCTGTTTTAGTTCTTGTATTTCTTCGGATGGAATCTCTCGAATAACGGTATTTGTTCTTGAATCAACCACTTCCACCACAACAGTATTAGCTTCCATATTTACACGAAAATGAAGACGTTTATCAAACATGTTAAAAGTACTTCGGATTTGGTCTACTACCCTACGCAACAAAGTAGGATCAAAAGCCCTAGCACTAATAGCAGGCTCATTATCGCCTGTCATATCTTCTATACTTTGAACCACAACTTTTGAAGAAGCATTAACATCAGTATATTTTTTTTCTTTTATAGGTGAAAGTCGAGCTATATTAGTTATCTGCATAAAAAGCCCTCCATATCATAACAAAACTTACCAAAAGAGAAAATCGGGAAGTAGAAATAGATTAACCCACAATACTCCCCGTTCCTCAAAATGGAAGTCACTCCCACCACTTACTACAATAAAAAAAGACGACATCCGGTTTTCTCTTTTTATTACTTCCTACTGTAACAATTTAACAACAGCTTGTGGCTGTGCATTTGCTTGTGCCAACATAGCAGTCCCAGATTGAATAAGAATTTGGTTCTTTGTATATTCAACCATTTCTTTTGCCATATCAACATCACGAATCCTTGACTCTGCCGCTTGCAAGTTCTCAGATGCAATCATTATGCCATTATAAGCAGTTTCAAACCTATTCTGATAAGCCCCAAGATCTGCTCTTTGCTTGTTAACAATTTGCAACGCATTATCAAGTGTTCCAATAGCAAGGTTTGCAGACTCTGCAGTTGCAACAGAAACGATATTACTCTTTCCTTCTACTTGCTCACCCACAAGTCCAAGTGCCGTTGCTGTCATTGTGCCAATAAATATTTTAGCATTTTGATCCATGTTAGCACCGACATGGAGTTGCATTGTATCAAGGGCAGAATCTTGAGCAAAGCGTCCAGTCAACATATTCATTCCGTTAAATTGAGCCACACTAGCAATTCTATCCACCTCAGATACAAGTTGAGAAACTTCAACTTGTATTTGCATCCTATCTTCCGAAGAATAAATACCATTTGCCGCCTGAACAGAAAGCTCTCTCAAACGTTGGATTATATCAGTTGTCTCTGCAAGATAACCCTCTGTTGTTTGGATAAAGGAAACCCCATTTTGAATATTCTCTCCTGCCTTGTTCAATCCTCTAATCTGACTCCTCATCTTTTCTGACACAGCCAAACCAGAAGCATCATCACCTGCACGATTAATTCTTATGGAACTAGAAAGTTTTTCAATATTCCTTACTAGACCAGTCCCTACTATTCCAGTTGTTCTTTGTGCAAACATTGCACTCATGTTATGATTTATTACCATAGTTCCCCTCCCAGATCATGCCACTTGCAACTTAAAACTACAATATTTCACAAAAACCACTTTAGTGTATAAAAATACCTAGCACATCATTATCACCAAACAAGTTGGTGATAATACTATGCACTACAGATTGAAAAGAGTAAACTTCCATAAGTAATTATGAAATTAAATAGCTTAAAGGCCACAAATAGCTAACAAGTGATGTTTATTAAAACACCACTTGCTATAGCAATTACATTTTTTTGCTACCTACCTCAACAATGACAATACCAACTGGCTATTAGCATTTGCCTGTGCCAACATAGCAGTTCCACTCTGTGAAAGAACTTGGTTCTTTGTGTATTCAACCATTTGCTTTGCCATATCAACATCGCGAATTCTTGATTCTGAAGCCTGCAAGTTTTCTGCAGCAACATCAATACCAATAACAGAAAGTTCCATTCTATTTTGATAAGCTCCAAGATCTGCTCTTTGCTTGTTGATAAGTTTTAATGCAGAGTCAATAACACCGATATTCTTGTTTGCTTCGTCCATAGTTTCCATTGTGATGATAGAGCCATCAGCAATGTTTCTAATACCTAAAGAAGTTGCAGTCATTGTTCCAATGTAAACTCTCATTCTTTGATCCATGTTAGCACCAATATGGAACCACATAGAACCTGTAACAACATTCTCACCTTCTGCTCTTGCAAAACGTCCTGTGAGCATGTTCATACCATTGAATTGTGCAGAACTTGCAACTCTATCAACTTCAGCAACAAGCTGAGAAACCTCAACTTGAATTTGCATTCTATCTTCAGCAGAATAAATACCGTTAGCAGCTTGAACAGCAAGCTCTCTAATACGTTGCATAATATCAGTAGTTTCTTGCAAATAAGCTTCACTAACTTGAATAAAGTTTATGCCATTTGAAGCGTTTGCAGAAGCTTGATTTAAACCTCTAATTTGACTTCTCATTTTTTCTGACACAGCCAAACCAGAAGCATCATCACCTGCACGATTAATGCGATAACCTGCAGAAAGCTTCTCAATATCCTTACCAATTGCACGAGTTGTAATTCCTTGTGTTCTTTGTGCAAACATTGCACTCATGTTGTGATTAATAACCATAAATTCCTCCTTGGAATAGCATATAATAACGCAAAGCTTCCATGCCTTGCATAAAAACCAATTAAAACCATTAAAGAATCCATTAAAAGAACCGATAATGGAGAATATGGGACTTGAACCCACGACCTATTGATTGCGAACCAATCGCTCTAGCCAACTGAGCTAATTCCCCTCATGTGTAGAGTTGACCTCTAGTAACTCTACAATAATATCATTTTAAATTCAAGACATAATGATAGTTTTTTGAAATATTTTCTAAACTTTTTTAAAGCTATTGCCGATGATTATGGCTTTTAAACAAAATCTCTTATCCAAAACAAAACTACATACTTGAATAATATTAAAATTTTCACCACCATTTCATAAAGGTAAAATTATGAAAGAACGATTTATTTTTCTTCTTAGATCCTCATTCTCTAATAGACCTAAGACTTCTATCAACCCACAAACTAAAATTATAGATACATTAACTAGTGTTATCATCGTACCTTAGCTAATGTTATAACTGTACATTAGCTAGTGTTATGGTTGTACATTAGCTAATGTACTGCCCCTAAACTGTACAGTTTGGGGGT